>DFOV01000007.1:0-8232 GCA_002376965.1 Gammaproteobacteria bacterium UBA3532 | reverse complement strand
CAAGCTTCACCTGCAATGCTGATCTGGAAGATACCGAAGCCGACGATGAGCTGTTATTCCAGCATACTCAGAATGTCGTTGTTACGCTGGGTGGTTGATTCGTAAGAGTCTACCCAAAACAGGCTCTAATCCGCCCTGCCTATATAGGCATGAATACTGTCTATTTGGCCTCGTTCATCAAAGGTCAAAACATCGACAACGTATAATATTTCAGTGCAGTCGACTGTAATTTTGAGCTCGCCAGCAATCCCATTCTGCGATTCGTAGAGCGATAGCACCTCAATCTCAATAGCGCTAGCCGCACTGAAGTTTTTCTGAGTTTCCATAAGTGCTGCATCTTTGCCAACCACTGAGATTTTCCAATCTCTCAGTCGAATGTCTTCGGCAAAGCAGTCGGCGACCTTTTGAATGTTTTTTTCGGCATAGGCTTCGAGGTAAGTTAGAAACTTCTCTTTTAGGTGCATGACTATCTCTTTTGTTGCTGTCTGTATGGGCAGTGTTATTAAAGCCGTATTCTACAGGAATGTATAGTATTAATGTGTGTGCTTATTGTGTGCGCCCTAATGTGGTGCAGTGCGGTGCTACTGGCACAGATAATGTGCATTTATAGCGGTCATTCATTGAATTTTTGCTGATTTTCTGCATAATGCATGTCTTGAGTTTTTCCTTCCGCAACAGGGCCGTAGTCCATTTGAGGGTCTTGTTTTCACTTTTGTTATTCACAGGAGCTTCTTGACGAAAAATGGGCTTGCGATTCCTTTTAGTATTGTTCTTTTCCTTGTTTTCCCCACTTGCTTTGGCAAGTGCTGGCGCTGTTGAGCGTCTGGATCTAACCCAGCACTGGGTTGGCTTTGCTGCAATTGGCATTTTTGTTGTTGCCTATATTTTTGTGATTCTGGAAGAACAGCTGCATTTAAGGAAATCAAAACCGGTATTGCTCGCGGCAGGGGTAATTTGGGTCATGCTGGCTTTTGTCTATAGCTCTCATAATTTGCCACATGCCGCGGAAGAACAGATTAGGCATAACTTCTTAGAGTATGCGGAGCTGTTTTTCTTCTTGCTGGTGGCTATGACCTATATTAATGCTATGTTGGAGCGCGGTGTTTTTGATGAGCTGCGTAACTGGTTAACGGCAAAAGGCTTTAGCTACAAAGCCCTATTCTGGTTAACTGGCATACTGGCTTTTCTCATCTCTCCCATCGCGGATAACCTCACCACTGCGCTTATCATGTGTGCCGTGGTATTGGCTGTTGGCAAAAATAGTCCTAAATTTGTATCCATTTCTTGTATCAATATCGTTGTTGGTGCCAATGCTGGTGGTGCCTTCAGTCCTTTTGGCGATATCACCACGTTGATGGTATGGTCAAAAGGCATGGTTGACTTTGCTGAGTTTTTCCACCTGTTTATCCCGTCGGTCGTTAACTTCGCATTGCCTGCACTGATTATGCAGTTTGCCTTGCCTTCGGGGGTACCTGAATCGACCGGCGACAATAGCGGAAGTGTTGTGAAATTGGGCGGTTATGTTGTTGTTGGCTTATTCTTGCTGACCGTTGCTATTGCCGTATGTGTGCATAACTTCCTGCATCTCCCAGCGGTATTCGGCATGATGCTAGGCCTTTCTTTCCTTAAAGTCTACGGTTACTTTATCAAAATGAAAGAGCATGATGAGGGCGTCAGCCATAGCGGTATGACTTCACAGGACGGTGGTGGCAAGAGCTTTGATATTTTTGACAAAATTGCTCAAGCAGAATGGGATACTTTGTTCTTTTTCTACGGGGTGATTCTGGCTGTTGGTGGTTTAGGCTTTATTGGCTACCTGGGCATGGCGTCAGCCTATTTTTACGGTGAACTTGGCCCAACGACTGCCAATGTGCTGGTGGGAATACTGTCGGCGATTGTTGATAATATTCCGGTGATGTTTGCCGTTTTGACCATGCAGCCGGAGATGTCGCACCACCAATGGTTGCTTGTAACACTGACAGCCGGTGTAGGTGGTAGTTTGCTATCTATTGGCTCGGCTGCTGGTGTTGCCTTGATGGGGCAGGCTCGTGGCTATTATACATTTTTTAGTCATTTGAAATGGACGCCAGTTATAGCGCTGGGGTACGCAGCGAGTATCTGGGTACATTTTCTGGTGAATGGATAGTTTGCGGCTTACTGCAGCTTCTTGAACGGTCGAAGGGTCTTTGTTTTGCAAAGGCCCTTATTTTTATCAACAGCCTTTCCAAAGCTGGGTTATTCGCTGTAAAATCTGCGCTTTCATTTTCTATTTTGGGACAATGCAATGGGTCGAGCCTATCAAAATCGCAAAGAATCGATGGCCAAAACATCGGATGCAAACGCCAAACTCTACAGCAAATTCAGTCGAGAAATCTATGTAACGGCCAAGTCTGGAGGCGCTGAACCGGATTCAAATCTGGCATTACGTGGTTTATTAGATCGAGCGAAAAAAGAGCAGGTTCCAGCCCATGTGATAGCCAAGGCTCTGGATAAAGCTACGGGCAGCGGCGGCGAAGATTTCTTTCCCGCCAGGTATGAAGGTTTTGGGCCTGGTGGCTGTACTGTTATTGTTGAGTGTTTAACCGATAACCCAAACCGAACCTTCGGTGATGTACGGCTGTGTTTTACCAAGACCAAGTGTAAGATTGGTACCCAAGGCAGTGTGAGTCATATGTTTGATCACTGCGCTATCTTTGTATTTTCTGGCGATGATGAAGAAGCTGTTTTGGAAGCGCTCATGGAAGCCGATGTCGATGTGACCGATATTGAATGTGAAGACGGTAAAATCAGCGTATTCACACCAAACACGGAATATGCCGCTGCTAAGACGGCACTTATGAATGCATTCAGCGATATAGATTTTGATGTGGATGAAATACAGTTTTTGGCTCAGAACATGACAAGCATTGCAGGCGATGATGTTGCAATGTTTGAAAAGTTTTTAGATATGCTCAACGATCTGGATGATGTTCAAAACGTTTACCACAACGTTGAAATGTAAAGGCTTCTATGGGGTGAACAATTAAAAAGGCCAGAAATATCTGACCTTTTTAATGGGTTAGTTCGAGAAACGGCAATTAGTTGCTGTTACCCTCGCCACCGGTTGGTGACCCATCATCGTTATTGTTTTCAACGATAACTGCGCCAGCAACCACTGCACCGCCTACAATCGCAGCAGTCGTTAAGTGATCCATCGTAAAGCTGACTTCACCATTTGCTACCGTGACGGTTGCTTCAGGACGAACGACTTCCTCGCCACTATCAATATCAAAGCTACCGATTACCACTTCTTCGCCATCAGCAACCAAGCTATCAACGGCCAGCGTTATGGTCAGAGGTGGCTGGATATTTTTTACTTTAACTCCGCCAATGGTCATATCGATGACCGCTGCACCAAGAACAGTGACTGAGTCGCCAATGGCGAAAATCAGGTTTTCCGCCGCTTCATATTCAGTCAACTGAATTGGGTCAATACCTTCAAAGTCGTTGCTGGAGTAAGAAATGTCGGTGATGACTGGGGTTGTTTCACTAACAGCCAATACATTACCGTCGGCATCAGTGAATTGTGTATTTGCACTAACTCGAATATTGACCAGGCGTTTAGAGCCATCATTAGAACTCATACTCAAGTCAGCACCGCTGGTCACGTCGCTATTACTTAATTGAACGGGAGTAACTGAAGCTGGTCCTGAACCGTTGTCATCATCATCACTTCCACCACAAGCGGCAATTCCCAAGCTCATTGCCGCAACCAAACTTCCATATGCAAAGGGTTTCACAATACTATTCATCATTTATTACCTTCTAAATAAAGAGAAGAGACGCCAAGGGTAAAAAAGCCTCTGGCGTCTCAGTTTTATTACCACCGCTGATTAATATCTTCCAGCTTTATCTATTTGGCAACACTTTTTGCTCATGTGTTCCGCTAATGCCAAAAAATGCACCGTCTGCCGGTGGAATATTGTTCAGTTATAACTTTGTCGGCATGCTGTTTAACTCAATGGGACACCAATTCACACGACAATAGTATGGGCCTGTTTATTGACTGCGTTAGCCTAAGCAGAGGGAAGCTCTTGGGTAATCCGGTGAATGGATAAGTTCAAATAACAAAAAAGAGAGCAGCCATTATGAGAGTCTCCTTATTTCCCATCTGCGGACTATGTGCCGCCACCTTCCTCGCCGCCCAAGCGAGTGCTGATAGTGCACTCTTATGGCGAAATAGCCAAACCGGACAGCTTTGGGCTCATCAATATCAAGGACATGCGCCAGCAACCAGTCAAGCCTTCGCCGAGGTCGGTGATCTTGGTTGGCAGATTGCGGGCACTGGAGATTTAGATGGTGATGGCGATGACGACATTGTCTGGCGTCATCAGGCAACCGGCCTCAACTGGGCTTACCTGGTCGGTGGGCTGGGCATTGATAGCTCGGCGCGAATCAATCAGGTGGCCGATTCCGCTTGGATTATCGCGGGTGTAGGAGACTTCAATGGTGATGGTAACGCCGATTTGCTATGGCGTAATACCAGTACGGGGTTGAACTGGATGTATTTTATGAATGGTCAAAACATTCAATCCACTCAGCAACTTAACTCAATCGCTGATCAGAGCTGGCAAGTGGCCGGGATAGCTGATTTAAATGGCGACGATACTGATGATATCATTTGGCGCAATAGCGCGACGGGTTTGAACTGGGCCTATATTATGTCCACCGGCCAGATCGCTACCTCTCAACGCATTAACCTGGTAGCGGGAGAGCAATGGCAGATCGAAGCCATCGAAGACTTCAATGCTGATGGCAATGCAGATTTACTATGGCGTAATCAGCAAGATGGTGAAACCTGGCTTTATCGAATGAATGGCGCATCCATTGTGGCTGTTGAGCATGTAGCCCGCGTTCCTTCTGATTGGGTTGTTGCATCGGTGGGAGACAGGAATGGCGACAATATGGCCGATATTTTATGGCGCAATACTGCTTCACATGTGGTGTGGTCTTACTTGATGAATGGCGCCCAAATTACCGACTCAAAACCTGCCAATGTAACGGTCACCGATCAATGGCAGGCGGTCGCGACGTTGAGTTCTTCTTCTCCAGAATTAACAACGCCAACGGCTCAGGCAACCTCAACTGCCGGAGAAATTAGTGTCTCCTGGTCGAATGCTTATGCCCATAGTTACCGCGTACTTTACTGGCGTGGCAATGAAAAACCGGGGGAATTTAAAACTTCGCTACGTACAGCTACATTGCCTGTAACTGTTGCGGGCAGCTACACGCTAATTGTTGAAGCTTATGACAGCCTTGGCAATAGCCTGTTCAGTACGCCTGTTACTGTGGAGGTGAGCCTATGAAATATGTAAGCCTTCTGGCTGGGCTATTTGCTTCGGCCAGCGCATTTTCTGCTACCTATCCGCCGAACATTGATTATGGTTCCCAAGGTGATTTTATTGCTAAACGCGGTGTTGAGTTTGGGCGCACGGCTGATTTGACGCCTATTGGTCCAATCCTTGTTAATTATCCCGAAGCCCCTGGCAGCAGTGACGTTGGTTTGCCCAATGGTGTGCAATATAAAGACAGCGCCTGGGATCTGTCTGACTTAACTAACCCGACCATGATCCGCACCTTGTATTGTGATACCTGCGGCAGTCAACAGCCGATAGCTGCGCATGCCACGGTTATTCGGTTTGATCCGCAGCTAGGAGCGTTACTCTGGAATGGCGGCGATTATTTTCGTTACGATCCCAATGGTGCCACATCGAATGATCAGCTGGTTCCGGCCAATGATCTGATGTTGTGGGACACATCGCCCTGGAGTTACAGTATGATGTTTGCTCCTTACCATCTGCGTACTTATTGGCTCTATGGGTTCGATTCTTCTGGGTTGATGGCAATACGAGATCCTAGTCAGGGGTGGTATGAGCCTACTCCAGAAGTTGCGGAACAATTGGGAGAGACAGAAAGTGGTGGTACTTTAGTTGGCCCTCCTCTGGTTATGTGGGATCACCTTGGCACTACCGGCGTGACGGGTTTTTCCTCTTGGTTGGGCAACCTGCTGGTTGTAGCCTCTGATCAGCAATCAACTGGGTTAGCCATATATGATACCTCTGGATTCAAAGATGGTATTCCGCCCCGCTTGTTAAGCCATTATGATCCCCAGCTTGAAACGCCCCCCGCACCGAATAAACCCGCCGATCATCGCATTGGCATTGGCGGCTACTGGGCTGAACCCTATGGAACCAATAAAATGGTTTGGGCATCGCGTGAAGCACAGGAGCTAACTGGGCGATTCCATCCATCGATGTACGTTGTCGACTTTACCGATCCGACTAACCCTCAGCTAACCTGTGAGCTTTATTTCAATGTAAACCAAAATGACACAACTGCGGAAGGAGCTGCGGATGGCGACTGGTCATCTGATCCAATGTATGTCAATTTCCAGGATGAATACGCCTTTGTTGATCATTTCAAAGTTAATATTCCGGCCTGTGAGCAGGCCTATGCAGCCGATCAGCATATCTCTGAAGCAGAATTCGCTGAAATTGTATACAAATTCAATGATATCGAAAATAACTGCGATAGCAGTCAATATTTCCGACCACTAGGGCAGGTCGGTATTTTTGGCGGCTATGATTTCGGGCCAACGCCTGATATCAATGAGCAAGGCATGTGCTTTTTTGTCACCAGCGATGAGCCTGATACGCGCCCACCCTTTGTTTCTGGACATCGTCCATTAGACGGCCAAACCAATTACCCGATTGATGGTTTTATTCACGTTCATATTCCTGAAACCCTGCGTTCTGAAACACTGGTAAGTGCAATAACGGTGACCGATCTCAACACCAACCAGCCCATCAGTTTTCAGCATCAATGGTCGCATACCGGAACCATATCCATTTGGCCTGATACTGATTTGGCTATTAATACAACCTACCAGGTTGAGTTGAGTGGCATTCAAGATTTCATGGGTAACACCATGGTGCCATACAGCTTCACCTTCTCAACCGGTGATGGAATCGTAGAGCCGCCTCCACCACCACCGCCACCCGAGCCAGCGCCAGACTATGATGGTGTTGCTTTTTACCCTAATCAGTCCAGCCAACTTGCTTGCGAGCCAGAGGTTCAAAATGGCAATGTCTGGGCAGTCAACCCCGATAACGATAGCGTTACTATCATTGACCGCGAAATGACGGCAGATACCAAAATCCTGTCACTGAATATGACGCGTGAAATAAAGCTGAACTACGAAGCGCCCACTTCTATCGCCAAGATTCAAGATATGTTTGCTGTTACCTATCGTGACGATGACAAAGTCGTTTTGTTGAATGGCGATGGCTATCCTGTTCGCTCGGTTGACACGGGGCATGGAACCCAACCAGTGGCTGTCGTTGCCGACGGTGTCTACCTCTATGTCGCTCTCTATGCCAGTAGCGAAGTCGTAAAAATTCATGCCAGCAGTGGTGAGATTGTGGCGCGGCTGGATGTTGGTGCTACACCTAAAGCGATGGCGCTGCACGGTGATCGACTGTTGGTTACCCGCTTTATCTCCCCAACGACTCACGGTGAAATTTATGACATCGATACCGCCGGAGCTATGACCCTGGTTCGTACTATTGTGGCGAACAAAGTGTTGGTTCCAGACGATATCAATCACGGCAGCGGCGTACCAAACTACCTATCCAGTATTGTTGTGAATGCCGATGGAACACGCGCCTATGTTACGGCCAACAAAGCCAACATCGATCGTGGGCTGCAGCGCAATGGCCAAGCCCTTGATGATGACAATACCGTACGCCCAATGATCATCACCTTGGATTTGGTCAATAATCGGGACGCGAATGTCGACCCAACGACCCGTGATGGAAGCATCGATCTCGATAATGGTGCTGATCCGTCAGCAGTCACATTCTTGGCCAATCCCGCGATTCGGGTGCAGGCATTGCAAGGGAATAACGTTGTTGTTGCCGTGGATAGTTCTACCAGCAACGTTGGGCAATTTAATACTCAGGCTGCGCCACAAAGCATGTGTAGCACATTGCGAACGCTTTATGTGAAAAACTTCGCTGAGCGCAGTGTAACAGCTATCGATGTCGCTGAATTTATGCACGATGGCTCGCTCAATCCGACCATGCAGCATGTGGCAACCGTCACCGAAGAAATACTTAGTGCCGAAGAAAAAGAAGGCCTGAAGGTGTTTTACCACAGCAAGATCCCTGAAATGGGGCCAGAAGGCTACATGAG
>DFOV01000330.1 GCA_002376965.1 Gammaproteobacteria bacterium UBA3532 | reverse complement strand
ACGCAATGCCGAACAGCGTTGTCCGGCACTATTGAACGCCGAGTGCATCGCATCTGCTACCACCTGCTCAGGCTGAGCGGTTGAATCGACGATCATGGCATTTTGGCCGCCCGTTTCGGCAATGAGCGTAGCAAGCATGCCTTCACGCTGTGCCAACGCTGATTGAATACGCTTAGCCGTGGAATGAGAGCCAGTAAAAGCGACACCGGCAACACGTTGGTCGCTAATCAATAGTCGCTCAACTTGTTCACCCTTTGCCAACACCAAATGAAATGCCTGATCGGGCACCCCTGCCGCATACAACAAGGCGGCGATCCGGCTGGCCAGCAAGCCGACCTGATGGGCAGGCTTGGCAATAACGGCATTTCCAGTGACCAATGCAGCACAGATCTGGCCAACCAGAATCGCAATAGGAAAATTCCACGGACTGATGCACACAAAGGTGCCTCGGCCAGTCCAGTAGTAGTTATTTACCTCGCCGGTCGGCCCTGGCATAACCTGAGCTTGCCCCATCAGCGACTGCGCCTGGCAGGCATAATAGCGACAGAAATCCACCGCCTCGCGCAGGTCATCCAAGGCATCAGGAAAGGTTTTACCTGCTTCTCTAACGCACAACGCGATAAGCTCTGCACGATGACTTTCAAGCTGCTCGGCGATTCGTAGCAATATTTCCGCCCTTTGTGCAACGGGCAGCATGCGCCACTTGGAACTGGCAGCATCTGCGACATCGAGGGCCTGAACAATGGCATCATCACTTGCCAGGCAATACTCGCCAACCATATCTCGCGCATCGGCCGGATTATGTGCCGTTATCCGCGCTCCACCAATCGCTTGCGCTCCTTCTATCCAAGAGCTTTCTACCCATTGATGATGTCTATACTGCTCCACTTGCTCGACTAAATCAGCACGCTGCGATGAGGCCCCCCATGCCAATCCAGAAGCATTTTCGCGATCTTTAAACAAGGCTTTAGGCACTGGAATGTCTGGATGGCGGCGGCTTTTAGATTGCTGAATTCGATCACTTGGAGCCTGCACCAGCTGCTCAATCGCAATCACTGGGTCGGCAAGCTGATGAACAAAAGAAACATTGGCGCCATTTTCCAATAGCCGACGCACCAGATATGGCAATAAGTGGCGGTGTTCACCAATCGGGGCATAAACGCGAATGGTAGGCCTAACCATGTCAGCCTCCACAGCCTTTTCCAATGCCAGAAAGAGAGGTGCCCCCATGCCATGCAACCGCTGAAACTCTATATCAACATACTGCTGCGCTTTGGCCATCTCAACCAATGAAGCCAAAGTATGCGCGTTGTGAGTGGCAAACTGGCCTGTCAGTATCTTTGCTACGTCTACTTGCATTAGAAAACGGGCGCATAGCAGATAGTTTAAATCCGTGTGCTCTTTACAGGTAAACACCGGATAGTCCAATACCCCTTGCTGCTGAGCCTGCTTGATTTCAAAATCCCAGTATGCCCCTTTCACTAGCCGCACCGGAATGGTGGTATGCTGTTCTGAAGCCAAGGCATACAAATAGCGCAATACCGGAAGTGCACGCTTGGAATAAGCTTGTACCGCCAGACCCAACTTGCCCCACCCCTTACAAATCGGATCGCTCAGCACCTGCGAAAAAATCTGCAACGATAACTCTAACCGCTGCGATTCTTCGGCATCTATTGTTAATGGCACATCGTATTGGCGACCAAGCTGCACCAGCTTAAGTAATCGCTCGCTAATTTGAGCAACGACTTGACAGCCTTTCAATGCTTCATAACGAGGGTGCAGTGCGGATAGCTTTACCGATATTGACGGTAGCGGGCGATCATCTTCGGTATGTCTCTCGCCAATGCTCAGCATGGCTTGATAATAACGATGAAAGTAATGCTCACTATCCTCGCTGGTCAGCGCAGCCTCGCCCAGCATATCATACGAGAAGGTGGTAATGGTTGACTGGCTGGTTTTATCCAGCGCTTTATCAATGGTTTCAGCATAAACAAAATAGCCCCCAACAACCTGCATCGCCTTTTTCATTGCCGATAACAACAGTGGTTCTCCCAGCCGGTGCATCAACATCGCCAGCAAACGATCGGGCGCAGAAGCATCAGACCAGTCCAACACCTTGCCCGTCACCACCAGCCCCCAGGTCGATAAATTGACAAAGGGCGAAGGTGAATGACCTAGATGCTTCGTCCAATCAACAGAACCCAATTGATCTCGAATCAGCTGCTCAGCGGTTGGCTCATCTGGAATGCGTAATAGAGACTCGGCCAAACTTAACAGCACAATTCCCTCACGGCTATTAAGCTGATATTCCTGAAGCAACGCCTCTATCGAAGCTCGATTTTCGGGTTGGAGACGTACCGATTCAACTAAGCGACGCGCCAATGCATAGACGCTCGGTTGGGTATCGAGCGGAGCAGACATCATATCAAGCATCGATTGAACATAGTCTTCTTCGTTGATGATGAATGCCTGCGTCACTTGCTCAAAACCATCTCGACTGGATAGTGATTTTGATGTATCAAACAGAGTAGATAGCGCTAAACGGTTAGACATGATGCTGATACCTCACCAACCTGCTTTACTTAACTATTACCTTGAAAGGCAACCAGGGCACTAGAGCCTGTTTATCTTTCATAAACAGGCTCTAGTTAACCATAGCAGTTGGGGGTGGCTTTTTCCTGTTGCAGTGAACAGGCATCATGCGAAACTGTATGTAATCCGCTTTTGCGTATATAGTTAATAGATGGTGAAATTGTAAACAAATGTAATAACATTCAGGCTCGACCAACAGATTATGAGAAGAGTAACGGCGGCTCCATTTGTGCTTTCGCGATGTGTTGGTCGCTGGCATTGGCTTTGCCTAATTATTCTTTTGTGTACTCTGGCAGCCCCCCACCCTATTTACGCCGCTTCTCCATCTAAAGAACAAGCACTACGGGCTGCGGTTATTCTCGGAATATTAAAATATACCCAATGGCCGGAGCATGTAGGACAAAGCAAACGCTTGCAACTTTGTAGCGTGGGAAACCCCAGCTCTTCTAGTGTTTTTGAGTTAAAAAAGGACAGCCTACCGAAATGGAAAAGTACCCAGCTGTATTTTGCTCGCTGGAATAATCCGGAACAGTACACTCACCCCGGTTGTGATGCCATTGTGGTTGGACCTGATATTCAGGAAATTCCAACATTGGATGGACAGAGCATCCACCCTATGCTGATCTGTGACAACTGCAGCGAGACGCTAACCAAAAATTCGACCATCACCTTAGAGTTAAAGAATAACCGCATTCAGTTTGCCGTTAACATGGATCAGGCCGAGCAACATCACTTGGCGTTTTCATCAGCCTTACTTGAACTGGCTTCTGCCTGCCACTCGACTCAAAGCAAGTGGAAGGGGTGCCAGCGATGAGACCCCACTTGAATCAGCGCCGCTTTCGCAAAAAAATTTACCGCATCGTATTCATCGCCCTTATCGCAGCGCTGCTCTCTACCGGTATTAGCATTTATGTATTTCAGCGAAATCTGGCGATAAATGCTCTGGAAGATGAGTTGAAAGTGTTCAGCGGAATTTTGGGCAATCGCTCCATTGCCGCCATGGACTTTCTCGACCCACAAGCCGCTCGCAATAATCTAACTAGTGCTCGCTATCGCGATACCATTCGTGATGTTTGCCTGTATGACCGAGCAGGCGCGCTTTTTGCCCAATACCACGCGCAAGGACATCATGGACTCTGCGATCAACAAATAGATGGCAGCACCACCAAGCATCACTATTACACCGATAATATGATGCGCTATACCACCCCCATTTGGGACAACTCAGAAAAAGCAGGCTACATCAGCATCACCTCATCCATGGCAAAGATGAATGACTTGCTGCTGAAGACTTTTGCCACCCTGCTGGCAACATCGCTATTTTTGCTATCCGCGGCCTATATTTTTATCACTCGCACCATGCGTCATACGCTTCGTCCACTAGATAGCCTCTATCGCACCGCATTGGAAATTGGTAAAACCCCATTAAGCAAGCGCCGAGCGACCAAGATGACCGATGATGAGATAGGTGATCTGGTGGATGTTTTTAATCGCATGCTGGACACCCTTGAACAGGAAAACAAAGCGCTATCTCAATCGGAAAGACGCTTTAGAACTTTGGCGGAAAATGCGCCTATCGGAATCTACCTTACTGATGCTGAAGGCAGCTTGCTCTATGTTAATCAGCAATGGGAAAAGATCACTGGCCAGGCAATGGATAGCAACCCGGAAGACTATCTGGCCTGTGTTTCGGATACCGACCGCGAGATCTATCAAAGCATTAACCAATTATCCCGCCGTCGCCGTTCGCCCCAGGTGATTGAATATCGCTACGCAACCCCCATCACCGAGGAAGAACGCGTCTTAATGGAATATGTCGCGCCTCTGGAAGACAGCGACGAACAACAAAGCCGCTTTGTCGGATATGTTGGCTCCCTGCTGGATGTCACTGCGCTAAAAGAAGCGCAGTTAGAGTTGGAAAAGCTGGCCTTTTATGACCCGTTGACCAATTTGCCCAACCGCCGCTTCTTTCGTGAGCACCTGCATTTCACCATTGCGGCAACCGAACGCGATGGCGGCAAGTTGGCCATCATCATGCTTGATATGGATAATTTCAAAAAGGTTAACGACACACTTGGCCATGATGCCGGGGATGATCTGTTAGCCAACTTCGCCGAACGTATGCGTAAAACCATGTATCCACGGGATGTCGTTTCGCGAATGGGCGGTGACGAATTTATGATCTTACTTAAAGGCATCCACAACACTGCTGATGTAGACAAAATCAGCAAGCGCATATTGGCCAATATCACCGAACCATTTAACCTGCGTGATAGCAGTATTGAGCTTGGCTGTTCTTTAGGTGTTGCGATCTATCCCGACGACGGTCAAACACCCGAAACCCTGGTAAGAAATGCCGATTTGGCTCTGTATCACGCCAAAGAAAATGGTAAAAACCAGGTATCCTACTTCTCTGCTATGCTTGAGGAACGCATCAAAGAGCGTGTCTACCTTGAACGAAAATTACGCCAAGCCCATGCCAATAAAGAATTGAAGGTATACATCCAGCCCAAATGGGATATCAAAGGCCAGCGCTTTATCGGTGGCGAAGCCTTGCTGCGCTGGATAGACCCGCAAGATGGATTTATTCCGCCCGACCGCTTTATCCCTGTTGCCGAGGAAGTGGGGCTGATTATCGACATCGGCGACTGGGTAATTAAAGAGGTCTTCCAGCAGGTTTCGATTAATCGGGAGGCATTTCGTCGAGTCGGCATGGATAGCTTTGCAATCAACCTGTCGGCGCGCCAGTTTTTCAGTGCATCGCTTATCGAGAGCATCAAAACACACCTGGCAACCTATGCTATTCCTCCCGAGATGATCGAGTTTGAGATCACGGAGTCGTCAGTAATGAACGATGTCAATGATGCCATCATGGTCATGGAGCAAATCCGCGACCTTGGCTGTTCGTTGTCCATTGATGATTTTGGAACCGGCTACTCGTCCCTTTCCTATCTGAAACGCTTTCCTATCAACATGGTGAAGATTGACCGTTCTTTCGTCCAGGATATTCCAGATGATCCTAATGATGTAGAAATATCTGCTGCTATTATCGCCATGTCCCAAAAGCTCGGGCTAAAGGTAACCGCAGAGGGCGTTGAAAATGCAGCACAACACGCCTTTTTGATCGAACAACAATGCGACTTCATTCAAGGTTACTATTTCGCCAAACCTATGCCCATTCCCCAGCTACTCAATGCCCTTCCTCCCATTGATTTAGACCCTACTGGCAAGGCATGAAAATTGATCATTTTGAAACACAATTCTTGCTAGAACTCGGGCCGGTTTGGCGTTACTATTTGCGGTATTTCAACCCGATCATTTGTTGAAAGTGATCGCTACGACTTCTCCTGGAGAAAGAGACTGACTACACAACCCAAACCACTCTGGTCGGCACAACAATCAGCTGAACTTTACGGCATCAATCGCTGGGCTAATGACTATTTCGGTATATCCGCAGATGGCAAAGTCACCACCAAAACCTTACACACCGAAGTCCCCATTCTGGACATCGTCGAGGGCATGATCGAGCGAGACTTGCAAATGCCGGTGCTGTTGCGGATCGAAAATATTCTCGATGCCCAGATCTATCGTCTGAACGAAGCATTTCGTAAAGCCATAAAAACGCTGGACTATCCTGGCATCTACCGTGGCGTTTATCCTATTAAGGTAAACCAGCAAGCACAGGTTGTGGCTGAAATCGCCAAATTCGGCGAGCGCTATCAGCACGGCCTTGAAGTGGGCAGCAAACCGGAAATGATCGCGGCAATGGCCACTTTAGAAGAGCCCGGCAGCTTGATTATCTGTAATGGCTATAAAGACGAAGAGTTTGTCGACCTCGCATTGCATGCCATCAAATTGGGGTTTTGCTGCTTTTTGGTCATAGAAACCCCTAATGAACTGCCGATCATTATTGAGCGCAGCAAGGCGCTAGGTATTGAACCGCGCATTGGTGTGCGGGTAAAAATGACCACCCAAATCAGCGGACATTGGAATTCAACCAGCGGCGATCGCAGTGTCTTTGGCCTAAGCACCACCCAGTTGATCGATGTAGTCGATACCTTAAAAGAGGCAGAAATGCTGCAATGCTTACAGCTGCTCCACTGCCACCTGGGTTCACAACTACCCAACATTCAAGAAATTCGAAACGGCGTAACCGAAGCCTGTCGCTTTTATGTGGATTTGATGAAAGAAGGGGCCACCCTGACCCACATCGATCTGGGAGGCGGTTTGGCCGTCGATTACACCGGCGCACAATCCAACGAAGAGCAAAGCCGCAACTATACTTTGGACGAGTATTGCGAAGACATTGTCGACACCATTAAATCGACAATGGAAAAGAACCAATTGGCCGCCCCAACCATTGTGACAGAGTCAGGAAGAGCAACCGTCGCTTACTCCTCCGTATTGCTGTTCAATATTCTCGATACCACCAACTTTGAACCGACACGCTTGCCCGAAGTTAAGGATATCAATCATCCAATACTCAAAAGTATGTTCGAGATACTCGACTACCTATCGCCACGGCGTGTCCAGGAGTGCTTTAACGACGCTCACTTCTACCGCAATGAAGCCCGCGAGCTATTCAAGCGTGGACAAATTGACCTGCGAACTCGCTCTATCGCCGAAAACCTGTTTTTAGATATCCTACATCGTATCGTGCGCCTGCTTGAAACGATGGACCGAATTCCGCCGGATCTCGAAAACCTGAAGTTATCCCTTGCAGATATCTACTATGGTAACTTCAGCCTGTTTCAATCCCTTCCGGATGTCTGGGCTATTGATCAGCTATTCCCTATTATGCCAATCCATCGCTTAGATGAATTTCCGGCAAGAGAAGCTGTATTGGCAGATATTACCTGCGATTGTGATGGAAAAATCGATCGCTTTATCGGTGAATACGAACCGCAGAAAGCCTTACCTGTTCATGCGATCCGTGAAGATGAAGAATACTATCTGGGGGTATTTCTGGTCGGAGCTTACCAGGAAACCTTGGGCGATCTACACAACCTGTTTGGCGATACTAATGTCGTCAGTGTGCGTCTAAACGCTGATGGTAGCTTTGATTTCGTTAAAGAGCTGCATGGCGATACCATATCTGACGTACTGAAATACGCCGAGTTTGACCCCAAAGAGTTACAGCTGCGCTATCGCGATACTGCTGAGCGAGCGGTACGCGAAGGGCGAATTACGGCGCGCGAGCGACAACAGCTGTTGAAATTTTTTAATGCCAGCCTCCAAGGCTATACCTACTACGAACGACCTGAGGACTAATCAGATGGCAAAAGTATTAATTATTGGGGCCGGCGGCGTCGGTCAAGTTGTTACGCATAAGTGCGCTCAGTTGCCGAATGTGTTCACCGAGATCGTATTAGCCAGCCGCAACGAAGAAAAATGCAAAAAAATTGCAGCGCAAATCGACCGCCCGATCGAAACCGCTCAGGTCGACGCAGATAATGTTCCAGAGCTGGTTGCGCTGATCAATCGCGTTAAGCC
>DFOV01000074.1 GCA_002376965.1 Gammaproteobacteria bacterium UBA3532 | reverse complement strand
GCATTTGCGCGCAAGCGCATATGCGTTTATCAAGCATTACTCTGCTGCCTTGACTCTACCTTCCCTCATAATGTGCATATCTCATCGTAATTTTATGTCTGCGGCAGCATAGCGGATATTAATTACTGAAGGTGATTTATGGCAAAGTAAAAGGTGCATAGTTACACCGATGAGCTAAACCAATAGATAGTACCAAACAGCGCAAAAAAGATAGGTTGATGCAATATGTAAACCGCTAAACTATGCCGTCCGAGAAGAGTCAAGTTATTCGGGATATTCCATTTTGCAAACGGATCAAATCCGCTTTTCAAAACGTGCCCTATCGCAATACCAAACAATACAACACCTATCCATGGAAAAATCGCAACGTAATCGTTTGGAGAATGAGGTAGTGACAAACTGATCAGATTAAATGGCCATTTACTGGATACTAGGCCAATGTTAAACAACGTGACCGCAACAAAACCCAACAACAGCGACAATATGGGTTTTCTAATCAACGGAACACACAAAACACTCGCTACAGCAATAAAATGCAATACGCCAAAGAATATCCAGTTTGCATTAAAAAAATAATACGTAAAAAGCGATATTACCGCGGCCCAGAACGCTATGGAAAACAGCCGCAGTAAAAACATTTTTAGACTAAATTTTCGATAATTCCCGAGCACGAGCGACGCGCCTACACTCACGAAGAAGAGCGTCAATATTACATACCGAAACTCCCTCCACCCTTTTCCATTGGGGACATTCCAATCAACCCAACCAAAGAAACGAAGGTCGTAAGCAAAATGGAATACAACCATCAACACAATGGCTAACGTTCGTATTGCATCCAATGTGATATTGCGATTTTGCACGGAATTCAACGTTGTTAACGGTGCTTATGTGGCTTATTATCACGGGTAGATGAATGCGAATGAATGACCTTCCATCCTTCATCAGTTCGGCGAAACAAATAGGTTTGAAATCCTTTTTTATCAAAAACTGCGCCGGTTTTGCGTACTTCTCCTGAAACATTTACTGTCGTAACTGCCCAAGCGAAGTCTCCTTCAACGTTTGTTTCGATATCTAGAATATCAATGGTCAATCGTTTCAATACCTCTTTTTCCGGCTCTACATGATTTTTGACCAAATCCTCTAACCCTTTATTCTGACCGCCTGACTCAATGTAACGCGCACCTACCTGGCCAAGATAATGTTGATAGAACGGCATACCGTTACCAGACTCCCACCCCTTTTCAATATCTTGGATCATTTCTAGTATCTCGGTTTCGTCGTTCGTTTGCTCAGACGCATAAATGTATGGTGATGTGGCTAAAAAAATAACAACGCAGCTTGCATAGAAAAGTTTCATCGTTTTGACCTTTTTATTTTAATTTGGTGGGGAGTTAGTGAGACCAATGAATATGACTGATTTTCCACTGTCCATTGATCAGCGTTAAAAAGAGCGTTTCATTGCCTGTCCTATCAATATCTCGACCTTTATAGTTTCCAGAAGTGTGACTTCTTGAAATGGAGACAGCTGTATTACCATGCACACGAACATGATGCTCAATCGTCTTCGTGGTTACGGCAGATGAAAATTGCATGTCTGCTTGCAAATGATGTGCACGATATTCGTCGGCACTGCGCTCAATTCTGCCACCTTCCAAAATAAGGACATCATCGGCAAGTAAGCTCATGACTGTCTCTGCATTAGCCTCGGAGAGTGCTTTGTGGAATTGTTTTGCTATTATTCCTGCGTCGGAGTCTAGCCCTGAGAACATAGGACTATTGCTGGTGTCGTTATGCGATTTATCATGAGCATTAACACTGTTAGTTAATAGCAAAGGAACGAGTATGATTGACAACAAGTAGATTTTTTTCATTTTGTGTTTCTTCAATAATTGGGGCCTACGGCGGTACTTAACACCACCGTCACCATTAAAATAGATATCCCTATACAAAGTTCGATTTGGATTGATTTTTGAAGCGTTCGAGGACTGGTTATGCCGGTTAAAAGCTGAGGAGCCAATCGCAGTTTGTGTAACAACGCGATCAGAAAGATGGCACCAACAAACAACAGCTTAACAAGCAATACAAAGCCGTAGTTTGTGTCAAGCAAACTGCTAACAGAACGCACAAGTTGCCAAGCCAGTAGTAAACCAGCAATAATTAACCCCCCAATGGGGTATACAGCCGATTTCCCAAATTTTGTCATGACGAGGTGCAAATTGGGGTTAGAAAGCGCTACGCACGTCCTTGAAAGAGGCCAGAGTGAACCCACCCACGCGAGCGCAATAACGGCATGAGCAGCCAGGATAAACTTGAAACTAGGTTGTAACTGTTGAGTATGCCCAGTTAATGTAAATGTATACCCAAATCCTGCCAACGCAATAACAATGAAAATTCCAAGAGAGCGATTTGAAATAAAAGCATTTTTTCTAATTGAATGACCTAAGTAGGTTAAATATAGTAGCGCACTTGCGAACAGCACTAGTCGACTTTTTGCAACATCTCCGAGCGTTGAATGCGCGACCATCTCTCGCATAACGGGGTCAAACATACCAGCGTATCCAGATTGAGCGAGCTGCCCAACCTGAAACAAAAAGTCAAAAGCACTAAAAATGATGCCAATGACCGCAAACAAACGCATGTGCCTTGTTACCGTTGTTTGTAAGCTTGCGGGTAGAGTAAATTTGGTGTCAGTATCAGTATTGGTAATGCACAAAATCCAACCACCACCAAGCAGCGCTGATACGCCGAGATAAACACCAAACTTTGAAATCAACAACCCCAACTGCCAAATGTCCATAGCGTCCTCTAATGGTTGCCGTGCGTGCTGTCGTGCTTTTTGTCGTTATGTTTCATCATTGAAGCATGCACCATAAAACTAAAAGCCCCTTCCATTTTGTGACCGTCCTGACCTAGCAACATCCAATTGACAGTGTATGTATCTACTGGTAATCCGGGTAATTCGTAACTAAAGGCACTAGCGAGTTCCGTACTTGGCTTAAACTCAAACGGAATGGTTTCCCCACTTTTTGATTGCAACGTTACTCTAGCCAACCTTACAGGCTTGGTAAAAACCAATGATAGTTCAGGTGGAGATGACATCAACATCGCATTATCCTTAGGTGTAGATGTCTTAAGTGTTGTGTGAGCAAAAGTAGAAAAACTTAAGGCTACCATGAGCATTGAAAAGATTAGTTTCATTTGAAGTCTCCTTAGACTTGATGGGTTATAGATGACACAAATGCTTCAATATTGATGGCATTTGGGTCAATGGTATTGTCGATCAGCAAGCCTGTGACGTCTTTCATCATCGCGCTGGGCCCAGGTAAAAAAATGTTCACCCTGAATGTAGTAGATATCAAACCAGACCATGTAAAGGCCGCTTAACGACCAAAACAACACCTGCCCGCCGACTAGCAGCATAAGCCAACGATGTGAACGGCGAACAGGTCCTTTCATTACGCAACGACAGCCAAGTATTTAAGCTGTTGTTTGCGCCATATTAAATAAATGGCAGGCAGTATGAGTAGTGTCAGAATAATCGCACTAACCATTCCTCCCACCATCGGCGCGGCAATCCGACTCATGACTTCGGACCCCGTACCAGAGCCATATAAAACCGGCAGCAATCCAAAGATGATAGTGGCCGTTGTCATCATGACGGGACGAACACGCAATCCTGCACCGTGCAGTACTGCCTCGGTCAACATCTCGGCGCTCGGTAAGGTACCCCCTTCTTTGCATCTATCCATCAGTGCCTGATATTCATGATTGAGATATACAAGCATAATGACTCCTATTTCTACAGCGACACCGGCCAAGGCAATGAAACCTACGCCTACGGCCACGGAGAAATTAAAGCCTTCGATGTACATAAGCCATATGCTGCCAACCATCGACAATGGCAACGTCCCCATAATAATCGCCACTTCAATGAAGTTTCGGAAGTTGAGGTACAATAGAATAACGATTATAGCGAGCGTCAAAGGCACAACGTAAGTGAGCTTCTCCTTTGCCCTTAACATATACTCGTATTGGCCAGACCAATTAATTGAATAGCCGGCGGGTAAAACGAGTTGTTCAGCAACAACTTGCTGCGCGGTAGCCACATACGTGCCTATGTCTACACCATCGATGTCAACATACACCCATCCATTGAGCCGCGCGTTTTCACTCTTGATACCCGGTGGTCCGTCTTCGATGTAGACGTCAGCAACATCAGCTAAGGCTATACGTTTTCCTTGTGGTGTCACTACAGGTAACAAAGAAAGCGACTCTGGAGAGCTTCGGTATGACTGCGGATAACGAATATTTACTGGATAGCGCTCCAGCCCTTCTACACTCTGTGTTACGTTAACACCGCCAATTGCACTAGAGACAATTTGCTGAACATCAGCGATATTGAGCCCATATCGGGCGGCTTTTTCGCGATCAATGTCGACTTTCAAGTAGCGACCGCCAGCGACGCGTTCAGAATACACTGAAGCCGTGCCATCGACGTCAGTTAATATTGACTCAATTTGTTGGCCGATTTTTTGAATTTCCATTAGATCGGGACCACCAATTTTAATCCCAACAGGGGTTTTAATTCCTGTGGCAAGCATGTCAATTCGGGTTTTTATTGGCATCACCCATGCGTTGGTTAAGCCCGGTAAATTGACCACTGCATCAAACTCTTTAATAAGGTCCTGCGTGGTCATCCCTTCTCGCCATTGTTCTTTGGGTTTCAATTGAATGAATGTCTCAATCATGGTCAGTGGCGCGGGGTCCGTCGCCGTATCCGCCCGCCCTACTTTGCCAAATACCGTTTCTACTTCTGGCACGGTTTTTATTAATTTGTTGGTCTGTTGAAGAAGCTCTCGTGCCTTCCCGATTGATATGCCGGCATAGGTGGTTGGCATATACATCAAATCGCCTTCGTCAAGCGGGGGAATAAATTCACTACCAATTTTATCAATTGGCCAAAGCCCGATAGCCAAGACAATCAATGCTGCGACCATCGTTGACTTTGGAAAGCGCAAAACTGTCTTGAGCGTCGGTATGTATAAAAACGTTAAAAACTTGTTGACTGGGTTTTTGTGTTCAGGCAACACCTTTCCACGTACAAAATACCCCATTAAGACTGGGACCAGTGTAATCGCAAGTGCCGCTGATGCAGCCATTGCATATGTTTTCGTATAAGCAAGAGGGGAAAACATCCTCCCTTCCTGGGCCTCAAGCGTAAAAACAGGTACAAAACTAACCGTAATGATCAACAAACTGAAAAATAACGCAGGTCCAACTTCGACCGCAGAATCGATAACAACCTGCCAGCGATTTTCCTTGGTAAGAGGCGTCTTTTCCATGTGTTTGTGCATATTTTCAATCATAACGATCGCACCATCACTCATGGCGCCAATGGCAATAGCAATGCCGCCCAACGACATGATATTGGCATTGATCCCTTGCATATACATAACGATTAGCGCGGTAATGATCCCGACAGGAATACTGATGATTGCGACGAGTGACGACCGAACATGAAAAAGAAAAGCGACACATACCAAAGCGACTACGATAAACTCTTCCACTAGTTTCGAAGCTAGGTTATCAACGGCTCTTTCAATTAATGCGGAACGATCATAAACAGTGACCACCTCAACGCCATCAGGTAGTCCTTTTTTTAAGTCCTCTAGTTTTGCTTTGACGCCATCTATCGTTTTTTGAGCATTCTCACCAAAACGCATCACGACAATACCGCCGACTGTTTCCCCTTCGCCGTTTAGCTCTGCTATACCGCGGCGCATTTGTGGACCGATATCTACAGTGGCAATATCCCTTATTAAAAGCGGTGTGCCATTGTCATTGACGCCAAGAGGAATGGTTTCGATATCCTTCTTATCAGAAATATACCCCGTGGCACGAACCATGTACTCAGCTTCTGCAAGCTCCACTACAGAGGCCCCAACTTCTTGATTTCCTCGCTTTATTGCCATCTGAATATGAGAAAGCGGTATACCGTAAGCGCGGAGTTTTTCAGGATCTACTTTCACTTGATACTGTTTCACCATACCCCCTAGCGCCGAGACTTCGGACACGCCAGGCACAGTTTGGAGCTCAAATTTCAAGAACCAGTCTTGCAAACTGCGTAATTGAGAAATATCGTGTTGGCCGGTTCTGTCGACCAATGCATACAGATAAACCCAACCAACGCCTGTGGCATCTGGACCTAATTGCGGCCTGGCGTTTTCAGGTAGATTGGGGGCAACTTGCGATAAATATTCAAGCACCCTGCTTCTTGCCCAATATAAGTCGGTATCATCATCAAAAATGATATAAACGTAGGAGTCACCGAAAAACGAATAACCTCGAACCGTTTGTGCACCCGGTACGGAAAGCATGGCGGTCGTTAGCGGGTACGTTACCTGATCTTCTACAACTTGTGGCGCTTGACCAGGATAACTCGTTTTGATTATCACTTGGACATCGGATAAATCTGGGATCGCGTCTACTGGCGTATTTTTCATTGTAACTAAACCGCCACCGACTATGATGATGGTTGCGAGTAAAACAAAGAAGCGGTTTGAGACCGACCAACGTATGATTGCTTCTATCATTCGTGCGCTCCTTCATGTTGGCTGTGATCCATCGTTCCTTTATCAGATGCTTGTATATGTAATGTGGTAATAACGTACGCACCGTCTTGGGTTTTGGTAATTTCGATGTGCAGTCGCATACCAGCGGTAATGTCAGATAAATCAACCTCATTAGCGACGTTAAAATCCATTGTCATTGCAGGCCAATCCCACGCCTCAATAGGGTCATGTTCAAGGCTTAACTGGTTGTTAGCACTCATCACTGCATTGACCGTTGCTTGAGTCCACACAGCGTCGACAGCGGTACTTGTTTCACTACTTGCCTCTTCAACAACATGAATGGTAGAAACAAGATATTCGCCACTTGAGGATTTTGAAATTTCAATATGCGCAAGCGTTCCAGAGGCCAAATCAGACAAGGTTATGTTATCTGCCACATTAAAATCCATCGTCATCGCGGGCCAATCCCACTCTTTTATCGCGGGATGATCGACATTTATCATTCGATGCCCATCCATTACAGAATTAATCTTGACTTCAGCCCAAACGCTTTCAGACATCGTCGCCTGTGTACTTTGTGCTGAATCGATAATGTGCACGGTTGTCACCACATATTGACCATCAGTTTGCTTACTGATCTCGATATGTGCCGATGAACCACCTTTGACCGTTGCTAAATTGATATGCTCCGCTACCACAAAATCCATGGTCATCGACGGCCAATCCCATTCTGGAATTGGACCATGTTTTGCAGTTATCATGTTGTGAGAAGGCATCACGTCTGTGATCATCACCTCTGTGAAGACCGATGTTGGACTTTCTTCAGGGGGTTCCATTCGCTTAAAGTCAGAGCTAATACTGCTCTCTGAATCAAGCATAAATTGAGCGGAGGTGACAATGCTGTCACCATCGATCAGTCCTTCAAGTACTTCTGTAAACTCGTCAACCACTCGCCCAATTTTGATTGCAACTGATTTAAATTTTCCATCTCCCAATGCCAATACAACGCGATTTTGATTGCCTGTTCGAATAACCGCTTCGGTTGGCACGATCAAGTTGGTCGAATCCATATCAGAGTGGATAGTCACTTGAGCGAACATGTTCGGCTTTAACGTATAATCTTGATTAGCAAAGCGAAGACGCACACGCAGTGTGCGGGTACTCTGTTCAAGGGTTGGGTAGACGTAGTCTACAACGCCTTGCCACGTCTTTCCGGGGAGGAAATCTAATGTCATAGTAACAGGCAGCCCTTCCACTATTTGGGCGGTTTGTCGCTCAAATACCTCTGCATCAACCCAAACCTCATCCAATGCACCAATCGACATGACTGTAACGCCAGGTTTTATAAAAAAACCTTCTCGAATGTTTAAATTATCTACGAATCCGGTTTGGGGTGCGGAAAAGGTAACGGTTTGCTGAACATTTTTTGTTTTTGTTAACGTCTCCACGACGTCTTCAGGCACTTGCAATGCATTTAAGCGAGAACGAGCAGCTACGATCAGATCTTTGTTGTTTCTGCGCATAGCAAGCAGCAATTCTTCTTGTGCATTCACTAACTCAGGCGAGTATAGAGAGTAAAGTGGTTCCCCTTTTTTAACATATTCTCCTGATGCTTTTACATGCAGTGTTTCTATCCAGCCTTCAACGCGAGGATGCACATGGATTAATGTTTCTTCGTTGTATTGAACGTACCCGACAGTTCTAATAGGGACATGCAGCGCGCGGCGCTGCACTTTCGCAGTTCGAACACCAAGATTGTTCTCCACATTTGGCGCTATAGTAATTGTTCCTGGGCCCGCATCACCACTTGAACTTTCTTCGTAGACAGGAATGAGATCCATGCCCATCGGAGACTTTCCTGGTTCGTCTCTGCGGTAATTTGGGTCCATCGGCGCTACCCAATACAACGGTTGCTTCTCTTCGTTTTGCTCATTATTCGCGGTGGATGATGAAGATGGTATCAGAAACGTGAATGCCAACGCAGTCATAATACCGCCTGCTACCCCGCCTATGACGAGTGCTTTAATTGTGCTCATTGTTGTTCTCCGATTTGAGACAAAGGAATACCTGCGTTGGTATCAAAGTAATAGTTGAGTTGAATTTTTGTTTTGACCAAATCCACACTGATATCCAGTGCGTCAATTCTGGCATTAAGATCCGCAATACGAGCACGCACTACCTCAGCAAAGTCTCCTTCGTCGTTGGTATAAGCATTGAGCGATGCCTCAGCTTGCTCTTGCATTTGCTCTAACAATTCGAGTTCGTACAGCGCTTGTCGCTCCATTAATCGCTCATTTTCCGCATATAAAGACTGGATGTATGACATCATTTCTCTGAGGACTAAGCGCTTGTCGGTTTTAATGGCTTCAGATAGGCTTACGGCAGCCGAAACCTCTTGGTCTTGGCGGTTTTCTGTAAAAAGAGGTACATCGAAACTTACACCCATCGATAAAAAATCTGCTCGACTTGTACCGTCGGGCGTGTCGTCTCTGTAGGCGTAACTAGCGTTAACCCCCCATTGTGGCTTGTATTTTTCTTTGGCAAGGTCAATACCGGTTTGGCTGGCGCGAATTCTTTGCTCTATCGAGAGGATCAAAGGGTGTTGATTGAGAACCATTGCAAGCGATTGTTGATCTCTGCGCTCAAGTATTGTTCTCATATTCTGCCCCATGTTTTTGATCTCAGGTAGGGCATGCGGCAACGTTAATCGAGAAAAGGCATCAAATCCCGATTGACTTGGATAATTTTGATCTCTAACTAGCCACTCTAGAAGCTTCCCTGTGGCTCTTTCTTCTAATGCTCGTAGTTTAGTAAGTCGGTCTTCCAACCTTGTTAATTCCAACTTTGCACGAACGATATCTTGCTGATTTACGCGTCCAAAGGCAGTTGAATAATTTGCCTTTGCGATATCGCTGAGCTGTTCAAATAACGCTTTATCTTCATCAATTAGCTTTACACTTTGCTGCGCCCGATATATTTCTAACCATAAGTTTGATACTTGAACGCGTGCTTTGGCCA
This sequence comes from Gammaproteobacteria bacterium UBA3532, assembly GCA_002376965.1. GTDB lineage: Bacteria > Pseudomonadota > Gammaproteobacteria > Enterobacterales > UBA3532 > UBA3532. The sequence continues at coordinate 3,976 of DFOV01000074.1, read as the reverse complement.
CTCGGTCGGCTCTCATCAGGGGATGCTCTGCTGCTTGCTCCCGCAATTGACGAGACCTTATGGCTAACGAATCACCACGAGGAAACATCTGTGACACACCTACTTTTAGCTGAGTCATGGGCTCTTGATCAAACGCAAAACCATCAGTGGGTACATTTGCTAAACCGATGTTGACAACGGGGTCTGGTAGGCTCGAGGCGACGACACTACTGGACAATGTGGCACGTTCACGATGTGCACTGCTAACGAGCCATGGATCATTTTCTACCGCTATTTCTACTGCACGTTTGAGCGTTAATTTTTCATTCGCGATAGCGGGAGAGACCATCGAGAACGAGAACGCTCCCCAAATAGAAACAAAAAGACAAAACCGGTTCATTAGAATTGCTCCTCATAGGTGTTGACTTCAGCAAAGGTCGTAACTGAACCATCTACATTGAGTTGCAATACAAGGTAAGGTTGGAATCGTTCGTCAACTTCCATGCCCGGCGATCCAATTGGCATGGCTGGAACGCTCAACCCTAAAACCCCTTCAGGAGGGTTTTCTAAAAATTGTTGGATGTATTTTGCGGGTATGTGCCCCTCAAATACAAACCCGTCCTGAGAAAGAGCAGTATGGCAGGAGCGATACTGGGGTTCGACGCCATATTTATCTTTGACTCCGGACATTAGCGTGACATTTGTCACATCTGTCTCAAAGCCATGTTCTTCAACATGTCGCACCCATTTTTGACAACATTTACATGTTCTACTCTTGTAGACATGTAATGTGAATTTCGGTGCCTGTGTTGCAGACTTTGCATCATTCTTTGCCTGCAGTACATCACTGCACGCCGTTAAAAAGAGGACTAAAGAAAACAAAGCCCCAAACGGTATATTTTTGTTCATAAACAACTCTCACATATATTGGATTTTGCACGCTTTACGATGGAAACGTCACGTGCAGTAACTGTTAGTCTTTACATCGACTAATCTAATTACACGAGAGAGTATTTTGGGGGGCGTAAATGTATAGCGATAAAGACTTTATGCAGCCTTGTTTGTTTGCTTAGGGCTGGGGTGTTCAACAGTTTTGGTGTTTCGAAACTCTCCCCAGCCAACATGCCGAGCTGAAAGACTGCCATGGGACAACAGCAATTTTGATTGCAACAACTCTCTGATGCGTCGTGTGATGAGTGGTCCATGTGATGACCGATTCTGTTATCTATTTCATGCACCATATCGCTTGCACATGGCGTAGCTACACTCGCGAAAGACCCGCTTACTTGCACGCTCAACAAAGCGATAACAAAGAGGTATTTGACGAATGAAAGTTTCACTTAAACCTGACTCCTTTAATGAAACGCGTTTTCACGGATTAGCTACGGCAATGAGAATATCAAATGGCCCTGACAGACAGATTACCTTGACATTACAATTTTGTAATCATGAGCGATATTGATAGCGAAAATGTATTTTTAGTTGAATATTTGCGACTTCGAGCTACGATGTGGCGCGCTCATTAGTATATTGAATACTCTGTTGGTTGCTGGCATACGTTTTATTATTAGTATACTAACAGCATTTTACGATTGCGGTGTATTCAACAGGCTTACTCCATTGAATTAAAGCTATGCAGCAGGTTAATCACATACCATGAAAATACTTGTAGTCGAAGACGAAGTAAAAACGGGCGATTACATCAAACAAGGGCTAATTGAATCCGGCTTTGTTGTAGAATTAGTAAGGACTGGCCTGGATGGTCACCACAAATCGATGATTGGTGATTATGAATTAATCGTACTCGATGTAATGCTGCCCGACATAGAAGGTTGGAAAATCCTGTCTTCATTGAGAGAGTCTGGTAAATTTACACCCGTTCTTTTTTTAACCGCTCGCGATCACGTTAATGACAGAGTCAAAGGACTTGAGTTAGGCGCAGACGATTATTTGGTTAAACCGTTTGCTTTCGCGGAACTCCTCGCAAGAGTGCGCACCTTGATCAGGAGAGGGACTTCTGTCCCTAACAACACGTTACACATTGCAGATTTGGAGCTTGATATCCCTTCTCGCGTTGCGAAGCGCGGTGGCAAAGTAATCAATCTGACGACTAAAGAGTTTACATTGCTTGAACTAATGGTCAGACGTCAAGGTGAAGTATTGCCCCGTTCTTTGATCGCCTCTCAGGTATGGGACATGAATTTTGACAGTGACACGAATGTCATTGATGTCGCTATCCGAAGATTGCGTGCAAAAATTGATGATGACTTTCCTGTAAAGCTAATTCAAACTGTCAGGGGGATGGGCTATAAAATGAGTGTAGATGATAGTAACGAATAAACTAAAACGGCCAAACTCTCTTGCGTTTAGAGTCACTATACTTGTTGGCATTACCGTATTTTTGTGCCTTACAATAATCAGCTTAATCGTTCAACAATCAATTGCAACGCATTTTGCTGAACAGGATGCTGATGAATTAAATGAGGTATTCCATGCTGTAAAACGAAAGCTTAGCGAAGCATACACTGAAAAGGTGGCACCTTCGAGTATCCTCGTTGAAGCAGTGTCTGGTCATCATGGAGTCTATTACCTTGTGCAAAATGAAGATGGAGAATCCGTATTTTCGAGTAAAGGCGTTGACTTGCACAAATACCCCGGTCAATTGTTTGACAACGATCTCATAACGCCTGATATGTTGACACTTTTTTTTGATGGATCCCATATGTTGCGAGCAACTGAAGCTCTCGTGACCGTCAGCACTGGTCAGAATAAGTCTACATACCGTGTTGTGGTAGCCTCCAACATGGAATTTCACATGAATTACATGGAAGACTTTGAAAAGACGTTATGGGGCATTATTTTCGTGTCTGGTTTGATCACGATAATAGTGGCACGTTTTGCTGTGTATCGAGGCCACTCGCCGCTACGAAAACTGAGTAGAAAAATAGGTTCTATTACTGCTGACAAGCTCGATATCCGACTAAATCCTTTAGAGGTACCGGTCGAGCTCGCAGGATTAGTGGGGTCGTTTAATGCTATGATTGAACGACTCGAAGCTGGCTTTGAGCAACTTTCATATTTTTCTGCGGACATTGCGCATGAATTGAGAACACCGGTCACAAACCTGACAACTCAAACGCAGGTTATTCTGAATCAACCGCGCACTGAAAGTGAATATGTTGATATTTTATATTCTAATTTGGAAGAATACGAACGTATGACCAAGATGGTCAGTGACATGTTACTTCTAGCCAAAACGGAACATGGACTCGTCAAGCCACAGTTAGAGCGACTAAATTGCCGAGCAGAGCTTCAAGAATTAGTTGAGTATTTTGAACTACTGGCAGAAGAAAGACAAATTCAAATTCGCATCCGAGGGGCCGATGCCACAATTGATTGCGATAGGTCCATGTTTCGACAAGCTATGAGTAATCTATTATCAAACGCAATTCGATATTCCTTCGAAAACGCGATTGTTAAGGTAGCAGTATCTACCAACGATGAACATACAAAAATTACCGTTTCAAATCCAGGCCCGAAAATCTCTGATGACCATCTTCAGAGACTTTTTGATCGCTTTTTTAGAGCAGACCCTTCACGAAAAAATCATGGTCAAGGCGTTGGTTTAGGATTGACTATCGCTCGTTCATTGCTTCACATGAACGGAGCTAAACTAACGGTTAGCTCAGATGACAACTTAACCGTATTTGTTGTTTCATTCCACAAATAATCAATCAAACTTCGTCCTGGACTCTAAACAGGTGGTCACTTTCTGAAGCTGATGTATCGGCCACTTCCCCTCATTTGTCATGTTTGCACTTTCCAACACCTGCTTCATAAAACTGGACATTTCATCATTAATCTTAATACAGTTGCTGGTATAGGCTTAACTTGTGTGTATCAACGATTGATCTAACAGTTCGGAATAAGTTGATTAATACCTTCGGAAAAAACCAAGCCTAGAGCCTCACTACCAAATTGGGAAACTCATTTTTCA
>DFOV01000390.1 GCA_002376965.1 Gammaproteobacteria bacterium UBA3532 | reverse complement strand
CTGGCCGCTCTAAACTCGAGTTCAGGCGCTACCCATATTTATTCTATGCATGGTGGTACGGTAATCGAACAGGGGCGCTCAATCAAAGTTAGCGATCTCTCATGGGAGCTTCTCTCATCAACCACGCAACCATCTCCTTCTGTTCGTGCAGGACACGGCCCTGAAACTGACTTCAACAACGATGGCATGGCCGATATTTTCTGGCGCAATGAGCAAACCGGAACCAATCATGGCTACTTCCTTGAAGGGGCATCAGTAAAAGAGGGGCATCCATTGCCCGTGGTTTCCCCGCTATGGCATCCATCAACCGGGGATTTTGATGGTGATGGGATTGTCGATATTCTATGGCGACACACGGTTACTGGCCAAAACTGGCTCTATTTAATGAATGGCGCATCAGTTAAGCAAAGCAATGCACTGAATAATGTAGCCTTGGACTGGACATTAGCAGGAACCGGTGATTTTAATGGCGATGGTGTTGATGACCTGTTGTGGCACAACCAGCAAACAGGCGTACTGTGGCTATATTCACTTGATGGCTTCGATATTCTGGCCAGTCAACAAGTGGCCAAACTAAGTGACACCCAATGGCAAATACGTGCCATTGCCGACCTTAATGGCGATGGCAATGATGACGTAGTTTGGCGACACGAACTAACTGGTAAAAACTGGGTTTATTTGCTTGATGGCCACCAAATTATAGCTAGCCAGCCGCTCAATACCGTATCTAACGATTGGTGGTTAGTTGGTGCTGGTGACTTTGACGGAGATGGTGTAGACGACCTGTTGTGGCGTCATAGCAGTTCTGGCGATAACTGGATTTACTTTATCAAAGATGCTGCCGTCAGCAAGATGGAGAAGATCAATAGTGCCCCGGCTGCTTGGTATATCGCTCAAGTCGATGACTTTAATGGCGATGAACAAGACGACATCTTATGGCGCAATAATGAAACGGGCGTTAACTATATCTATTTCATGAGTGGTTCCAAAGTTACAGGTCAGCTGCTCAATACGGTTGCTGACACCAACTGGCGACCTGTCTCGAATGTTCAGTTTTATTTAGGCGGTGGATACACCAACCCAAATCTGCCTGACAATTTACCGCCGGTAGCTCAAGCCGGGGCGGACGTATTGGTTACCCCTGGCACAACCGTCAACTTTGATGGTAGTGCGTCTTTCGATGAGGACGGCAGCATCGCCAGCTATTCATGGGACTTTGGCGCGACAACAGCCCAATCCAGCCAACGCTTTGATGCTGAAGGCACTTTCCTAATCACCTTACTCGTTACCGACAATCAAGGTAAAAAAGATACTGACTCCGTCGTGGTACATGTCAGCTCCGGAGGCTCTACTGGCGGCAATTTTAATTCCGACTACAGCAGCATCACACTGCCTGGTACGATGAACAGCTGGGATCTTTTCGCTGACTCATTAAGTCTGATTGCCGATTTCACCTGGCAAGGTACGATTTCCTTGACTGGAGTAGGGGATGCCAATGGTGCTGAGCGCTTCAAAATAGTGGCAAATAATAGTTGGGACGTGAACTGGGGTAGTGATTGCGGTCAGGACGGCCCTGATATACTCCCTGGTCTGCCAGCTGGTGATTATCTGGTAACGTTCGATGAAACAACTGGATGTAGCACCATTGGTGATGGCGGAAACGGTGGTTTAACGGCGAATGCAGGGCATGATGTTGAAATCGGACTAGGATGCTCGGCAACGTTATCTGCATTTCAATCGACCGGTGCATCATCATATAGCTGGAGCACCGGCCAGTCTGGAATGCGTATTACAACGACAGCCTTTAATAACATCGGTGTTCATCCTGTCACATTGACTGCAACAGCTGGCGATGGTAGCCAGGATACAGACATAGTCAATGTTATCGTCACTGAATCACGTCCTGTGTGTCAGGGGGCTATCAGTGAACACGGCTTCCCTATGGGCGGTGAAGTGAGCGCGGGTAATTATGGTTTCGAGCTTGCCTATCCCAACCTGAAAGACCATTTCCAGTGGGTTACCTATATCGCGACTGATGGCCGCAATATCTACGTAGCAGATCGTGAAGGTTATGTATTTGTCTTTCCTGACGATCCTCAAGTTACTGTGGCGCAGGTCAAAACCCTTCTGGATATCACTAACCAGGTAGAAAATGATCATGAAATGGGCTTGCTAAGTATGGCCTTTGATCCGGCGTATGATAGCAACGGCCACTTCTACCTGTTTTACAGTGCGCGATTGAACTTCTCTACCTCAGGCGAGGCTCAGGGAGATTCTGTGGTTTCTCGCTTTACAGTCGATAACCCTCTTAATCCAACGTCTGCCTCAGGAGAGGTTGTTGTTATTCGCGAAGGCCAGCAAGGTCGTGAGCATAAAGGCGGCCAGATCCAATTCCATGATGGCTATATGTATGTTACCTACGGTGATGGCGATTGGGGCAAATGTGCGGCACAAGACTTGGCGGCCGAGTGTAATGGTGAACGGGCCAATAATAACAGCCAGGATCTGACCAATCTGCGCGGCACCATGATCCGTATTATCGTAAATAGCGATGGGTCATACGACATTCCCGCGGACAATCCTTTTGTTGGCAACGCCCTGGCTCGTGATGAGATCTATGCTTATGGCCTACGAAACCCTTGGCGATTTGATATCGATCCAGCTACAGGCATTATCTGGGAAGGCGATGTTGGCCAGAGCAATTGGGAAGAAGTCAACCTGATTGAAAAGGGCGGAAACTATGGCTGGCCTGTTTGTGATGGAACGGATAACCGTGGTGTTATTGGTGGTGATGCGGCTGCAAGCTGTACCTCCAATGGCATGATTGGGCCTGAAACAGGGTTTGAACGCAATGGTGAAAACAAAACCAGTATCATTGGTGGCATCTTTTACACTGGAACGGCGCTTTCAGGCTTAACCAACAGCTATTTCTTCGCAGACTATGATACGGCTCGTATCTGGAGTTACCGTCAGGGTGAGGAACCAACCCTGTTGGTGAACAAAACCTTCCCTGAGTATGTCACCACCTTTGGGCGTGATACCGACAATGAAATGCTAATTGGTTCTTTTTACCAGCACGATGGAAAAGCGGATGCTAACGGATTAGTTGCTTCCAATATTTGGAGAATGGTTGATCAAAATGCAGGGAGCACTACCGAGCCGCCAGCGGCGCTGAGTCAGTCGCAGTTATTTGATAATATCGTTTCATTGGACTGGGCAAATGGTGTGGTTCCTGTTTATTTCAATGCCGATAAGTGGCGTGATGGCTTGGTTGCCAAACATTACTTGGCTTTGCCTGCTGGCAAGAGAATTCAATATACTGCACAAAGTGAGTGGGGCTTCCCTCAAGGTACGGTGCTTATTGAGCACGTTGAAGTTCCAGTGAATGGCAGTGGAGATACTCAGCGCCTCAACACGCTTATCCAATTAAAAAAGGCGTCTGGTTGGCAGCTATTTAACTATCGCTGGAACAGTTCACAAACCGATGCCTTGTTATTGAGTCAGACCGAGCAAGCAACGGTTTCACAATGGGTCGGTGGAAGTGTTCAGACCCGAAACCACAGTATACTGGCTGGTGGTGTTTGCAGTGGTGATTGTCGTAGTAATGGTGGCATGTTGTGGAATACTGCACTGCTTAACAAGTGGGTAAATTACGGCAATGACTATTGGGCGAATCAAATTGCTTTCCTTGGTGATCTTGGTGTATTTGCTGGCACCTTGCCTGATTTGTCAGCTGCTGCTCAGTATGTTGACCCTTATAACACCAGTGCTGATTTGAGTGAGCGGGCGCGGGTTTATCTTGATATCAACTGCGCTGGTTGCCATGCCGATGCTAACGGCAAAAATATGGCCTATGACGCTACGCTTGCTCAGTCTAATCTGATTTGGGCAGCCAGTAATCCAGGTACATATCGTATCCATCCGGGCGTGGCCAGCGATAGTAGTGTTTATCTGCGTCAGCAAGAGACATCTCCAGATATTCGTATGCCGCGTGGTTCATCTTTCATAGACAGTGTGGCTGTGCAACTAATGGCAGATTGGATCAACAGCTTGGATAACGGTACGGTATCGAGTCTGTTCATTTCCGCAGCCAACCCAAGCGTAAACAAAAGCGCGCTTACCTCTTTGAGCTTGAAGCCTAACGACTCGACCAACATCTACGCTCACGCTAATTTCTCAAATGGCTTATGGGCTCCGGTTGGAGCGACTTATCAATCTTCTGATATCAATGTGGTAGAAGTTTTAGCCAGTGGTAGGGTGAACGCACTGGCATCAGGAACTGCGACGATTACGGCAACTTATGCCGGAAAGTCGACAACCATTAGCGTTGAAGTATCAGACAATACAGTGACGGCGATTAATGTATTGCCTAATCCAGTTTCACTAGATACGACAATGCCGATGGTGGTTATGGCTACTTACGGCGATGGCACTACGCAAAATGTGACCGGCTCTGTCAGCTGGAGTATTGTTTCAGGGCAAAATGTGGTTGATATCAGTGGTTCAACCTTGACCCGTCTGGCTCCAGGTGAGGCGGTTGTTCGTGCGACCTATTCGGGGCTATCATCGGATGTAACTGTGTTGCAGGCCAGCCAAGGTGTTTGGGTGCGATTTAGCAACCCTGAGAACTGGGGACAAGTTTGTGCCTATGCTTGGAATGCCAATCAAGATAACTTAGGAGGTTGGCCGGGAAGTGACCCACTGAGTGATAATCAAGGCTGGTTTGAATTTGAATTACCTGAAAGCCTATTGGTAAATGGCGAGGCCAATATCATCTTTAATAACTGTGTCGATACCGGGCAAACAGACGACCTTATTGGCCTTAGTGAACACACGTCTATAACCGGTCTGACCGCGAACGACACCATGGTCTGGATGCGCGATAGTGGCGATAAGTATCAGCTGTCGGTAATTGGCGGAAGCACTGAAGGAAACGTTACTCAGGTCGCCGTGGGCAGTGTAGTAACTGTCACCGCCGAATGGGATATTGACCAATTATTCCTTGGTTGGACCGGTTCGGCAGTGGACTTTATCGTTTCCGACCCGACCAAGCCAGAGGTGCAAGTGTTAATGCCTGCGATGGATATCGAGCTTGTTTCCAGCGTGCGTGGCCCAGGCCCAGGAAAAGAGCCGTATCAACAAATGTGTGCCGGATGTCATGGCGCAGATGGCGGTGGTGGAGTCGGTGGTACCAACCTGAAAGCTAGTACGCGACCGCTTGCTGATTTGATCGAGAAAATCGATCTGACCATGCCAGCTGATGATGATCCAAGTGTTTGCTCTGGGCAGTGTGCCATTGATGTCGCCGAATATGTTGATTATTTGCGCAGCTTTGTTGATGTATGTACCAGTGACGATACCTATCAAAAACGTCAGTTACGCCTGTTAACGCGAACAGAATACAACAACAGTGTTGCTGACTTACTGGGGCTGAACCAGGTTACTGTAGCAAATAGCTTCCAGCCTGAAAAACGCCTGCATGGTTTTGACAACAATGCCGATCAAGCCTATGTCTTCGAAGTGAATGCTCTAGACTATCTTGATGCCGCAGAAGAGCTGGTTCTGCTGTCCAACCCTATCAGCACTAAAGCCAATGTTGCGATCTTTGGTAAGCGAGCCTTCCGTCGTCCATTAACTACAGAAGAGCTGACTAGCTATGAAGCTATGTTTGATAGCTATGGTGGAGCGGTTGTTGTTCAAGCCATGCTTAACTCACCAAACTTCCTTTATCGCTCGGAGCTGGGCGCTAATGCGGGTAATGGCACTTATGTGCTGTCTCAATATGAGATTGCGACCGCCTTGTCTTACTTGTTCTTGCAGACAACCCCGAGCGATACATTGCTTGCAGCTGCTGATGCGAATCAGCTGTCAACGGCCGCGCAAATTCGCTCTCAGGCGCAATCGTTATTGAATCAAACAACGGATGCTCAAAGAGCTGTCGGCGACTTCGCCTTGCAATGGCTGGGTGTTCAAGGGCTGGGTGATGAAAGCCGTGTGAATACGGGCTTCGATAATGTGCGTGACGATATGCTCCAGGAAACGCGAGACTTCGTTAACCACGTAATTTTCAACAGCACTGGAACTTATGAAGAGTTGTTAACGGCTCAATACACTGTTGCTTCTAGTGAGCTGGCCAGTTACTACGGTTATGCTGGTAGCGGTATAGTCAACTACTCAGGAGCGCAAGGACGAAGCGGGTTGTTTGGACATGGTTCATTCCTGTCGACATTCTCCGTTTTCGATGAGCCTCATCCGATTAAGCGAGCAGCAGCGGTGCGTCAAAACTTCCTGTGCGATCCGTTGCCTTTGCCGAATGGTGTGGTGGCGGTGTTCCCTGAGCCTGATCCAAACTTAACCTTGAAAGAGCGTTTTGCACTGCATACTAATCCTAATGGCGAATTGAACCCAACCAATCCGTGCTACTCATGCCATGTTTATCTTGATGGCATTGGCTTTGGATTTGAAAAGCTGGATGCAGGTGGACAGTATCGCGAAAGTGATCACGGCAACTTGATTGATATTACTGGGGATGTTGTCAGCGTTGAAGGTATTAACTTACCGCAAACGCATGATACCTACGACACCATTCCACAAATGGCTGATATCATCGCCAATAGTAACCGGGCCAAAGCCTGCTATGCTGAAAAATACTATCTCTATAGCAAGGGCTATGTGTCATCACGTAAAGACCAATGTGCGCTTCGTGATACCGTAGAACAGTTTACGTCAGGTAGCATGACGATCCAGGAATTGATGCTTAGCTTGATTGAGCTTCCTGGTCTAACGGTAAGAAAATAAAAGGTAAACTCAATGAAGCACTTATTACAACGAAGAAAATTCATGAAGTCTCTGGGTGCCGCCGGATTTGCGTTACCGTTCTATGATATTCTCCATGGAAAGACGGCTAAGGCTGCCTGTGGCGATGGTGTTGCTAAACGCATCATCTTTTTCTACCACCCGAATGGTGCAACAGCGAATAAATGGCATGCCATTGGTAGTGGCAGCAATTTCAGCCTTAATTTTGCGATGGAGCCTTTGCAGGATATAAAAAACAAAGGCTTCCTGACGCCGTTTCGCGGTTTAATGTACACCGACTGTACTGGTAATACCCACTGGCCGAATGCCCATGCTGCACTCACCGGTAATCAAGGGGTTAGCAACCGCTCGCTTAACATTGAGCTGGCAGAAACCGTCGGAGCGAACGACTTCTACAAGCATATTCACTTGGGCGTAGGCAACACTATCAAGTCTGCTAACGAAGGTAACCATGGTGACGGTGTTACTTTCGCCGCGCCTGGAGTCGGTGCAAAAGGAGAAGATAGCCCCAACAAGGCTTGGGAAACCTTCCTTAATGGCGTGACGGGGGGTAATAACTCCAATCAAAATTCTCCTCGCCGATCTGTTGTTGATTCTGCACTGAAAGAGCTGAATGCCCTGAAATCTCAATTAGGTGCGGTCGAACAGGCAAAGCTCGATCAGCATATTGCGTCGATGGAAGCCATTGAGCGCCGCTTAGGGGTTAATCTGGGGGATTGTGGTGCGTTGGATCAGTCGCCGCTGTCTATTGATAGCTACCGTGACAATACCTTGCTGATGGACCAGGTTATGGATGCCCAGATTGATATTATGGTTGCAGCAATGGCTTGTGGGGTATCGCGGGTTGGTACGATTGAGTTTGGGCATCATACCTTTGACGTACCAATCAACTTTCCTAACACCACCATCGCCCAACTTTCCAATAGTTATTATCACGGCTTGTCGCACAATGACGGTAATGATTTGGCTCGGGTTAATCAATGGGTCAATCAAAAGGTTGCCAGCTTGTGTCAGAAGCTGGATACAATCAATGAACCCGACTGCAGTGGTACTATGCTGGAAAATACCATTATCTATGTATTTAGCGAATGCTCAGACTGGGGTGGAGTGCATGGTGAGTTCGACCAACCGGTATATATTGCTGGTGGTGCCGGCGGTTCGATGAATGTTGGTAAAGTTTATGATACCAATGGAGCACCGCCTGCTGGTGTCGAGTCTGATCGTGACCGCTCTGGTGTTCCGCATAATCGTATCCTGGTATCGATGGCAAACGCGATGGGGCACGGTATATCCAGCTTTGGCGGCTATGGCTCTGGTCAAGTTGCGGGGCTGAATACTTAACTGCTTTTCAGTGAGTCAATTGCGGCAGGGGGCTTTTCCTGTCGCAAAAAAGTAACTAAACGTCATCGCGGTTTGATTCAAAATAATGTTAGAATGCTGTCCCAACATGGACATGCTACCACTTCTTGGCTAGCAGAATTTGAATAGGTTGTACCGTGAAGCACGCGCGTTATATCGTTCCGAATTTATTTACCAGTCTCAACTTTCTCATTGGCGTATGGGCCATACTCTTTGCCTCTGGTGGCTTAAACTCTCCCGTCGACAATAAAATCCCCGTTATCTTTGCCTGCCACATGGTTATCTACTGTGTATTACTGGATAAGCTTGATGGCTTCGCGGCCAAAGTGATGAAAGCCTCATCCGAGTTTGGTGCTCAGTTTGACAGCCTGGCTGATTTAATTGCCTTTGGTATCGCTCCCGCTTTTTGTTTATTGCATGCCTACCGCAGC
>DFOV01000358.1 GCA_002376965.1 Gammaproteobacteria bacterium UBA3532 | reverse complement strand
ATGGGTAATCTGAAAACAGGAGCACATGAGGTCGTCGCAGTATTTACCGGCATAGGTCCCAGTGCCCGCGATTATAAACGAGCCATGTCGTTTAATCTTGAAAAGCAAACCGGCCCTCACTTTGTTGAGCTGCTCATTAAAGACGATACGGCTAAACAGCAACCCGCCTTCGAAGTGAAGCAGTGGGACTGAGGTTAGCATGGGACATATCCTTCGCCATCTCACCCAACTGCGCCAGGCCCTCTCGTCACTGAGACTATTATTGTTGCAATTTCTAGTACTGTTGCAATATCTATTAATTTGGCAAGTATCGGTCCCAGCACATGCCGCGTTGACGCTGTCGATCGAAGAACCGAACGCGCTTATAGACGAAGAGCACGACATTAAAGACCTGGCCTACGGGCATAGCTTGTTTGAGTATTACCTGGGCAACCATTTTAGCGCTATCACCCAGATTTCTGCATACGAAAGCCAACAGCGCTACACTCTGCAACAAGAATTTGCCCAACTGGTGCTAGGAAGCCTCTATTTAAATTATGGTATGACGGCAAAAGCAGAAGCCATTTTTAATCGGCTTATCGAGCTACATGCTTCAAAAGCAACCCAGCACAACGCCACCTATCAGCTGGCCTATATCAGCTACATTACTGGCAACGATACCAAGACGCTGACGCTGGCTACCCCTCTGAGTCAGGATGAAGCCGTTTCATCTTCACTCAAACAAAAATCATTATTACTGCTGTCCAATGCCTACCTGCGCCAACAACAATTTGATAAGGCCAGCGAAGCCCTTCAGCAGTTAACCGATACGCGCCAGCGCATTCCACTGTATAACCTAGGTGTATCCCTGATGCGTCAGGGCCAATATCCCCAAGCAGAGGCTATATTTGAACAACTTTCAGTAGCAACCGCCAGTCAGGATCTGTTATCTGACCGCAGTTACCTGGCCCAAGGGTATAACTTCTTCGCTCAAAGCAAACTCACCGAAGCCGAAAGTGCATTTAAGAATATCACCACCCAAAGCCCATACGTCGGTGCCGGATTAATCGGATATGGTTGGGTGGCCACGCAGCTCTACGACATGGAAAAAGCTCTCGGGATTTGGCACAACCTGAAAGGTTTGGATGCCAGTAACCCATTAGTTCAAGAAGGCTACCTTCTTATTCCCTACGGCTTTGAGGAGCTTGGAGCATACACCGAAGCATTAAATCAGTATCAGTGGGCAGCACAGAGCTATCACCACCAGATTAAACTTATTGACAACCACTTAGCTCAAATTGCCAATGACAACTGGATGGCAATGATAGCTCCTGACCCAGCACTGGCGGTTAATGACGAAGCCGCCTGGCGCAGGCTCGATCTCGAACTCCAACCAGGCTCAAGCGATCACTACCTTTACCAGCTTTTCGCTAGCCATCGTTTTTCTGAAACAGCCAGAGGCTATCGAGAATTACAGTTTTTAGAAGCCGTGTTGACACATTGGCTAGATGATATTCCAGTTTTTCACGACATGTTGAACAATCAACAGCAGCGTTACAAAAGCAAGTTTGCGCAAGCCGAAGCCGATATCAAGCAGCTATCGATAAAGCCTTATTTGGATCGATATCAGCAACTCCGCACCGAATTTGAACGCGGCGCTGCTAATAAAGATGCCACAACATTTGCCACAACAGAACAAAAAGCCCTGCTTGAAAAGCTTAGCCAAACCGAGGCTTTGTTACAGCAACTGCCAGCCGAAGAGAAATATGCCGCAGAGCGCGAGCGATTTCGACGCGTTAAAGGATTAATGATGTGGCAACTGGAATATCAATTCCACGCGCGCAAGCAAGAGGCTAACAAAGAACTCACACAAATCCCCGATCAACTGGAGAACATGGAAAAACGTATAGCCAGCCTGCATCTTGTTGAATCTGCAACCGACCAGCGCGTATCAAGTCTTCATCGACAGCTAAGCACTTACCCACCACGACTGGAATCATTGCTAGAGCAAACCCGCCAGCTGAAAAAGCAACATGGCGCGTTACTGCAACAGATTGCTCAATCAGAACTCAACCTGCGTAAATCAACCTTGAATGACTTACTGGCACGATCTGAGTTATCAGTTGCACGAATTCAAGACAAGTTGCTAATGACTCAGGAGGCACCTGAATGATGCGTTGGTTGATGGCGTTATTGGCTACTTGGACCTTACTGGCTGGTTGTTCCAGCTTTCGGCCTAGCCCATATAAAGCCAATGATAAACCAACGATCAGTGACCTGACGAGCGAAAGGCGCTACCCGCAACACCCAGATCCAGTCAAACCACAACTTGAGCAAGTCATTGAAGGGTATGTCAATGTACTCTTGCGCATGCAAGACCCAACCATCCAAAAAGAAGCGCAACGCCGTATCGCCGATCTGTACCTGCTTCTGGCAGAGAAGCAACTGGCAAGCGATGATGAAGGCGTTCTAGAACAAGCCAGCACTACCCTTCAAAAAAGTATTTCGCACTACTTACCCCTATTAACCACTGCACAATCAGATAAGGAAAAGCTCGAAATACATTATCTACTAGCCAAAGCATATGATCTAAACCTGCAACAAGAAGCCTCACTTAAGCACTTGGAGCATTTGACAGCGCTCAGCATCGAGCCCCCGCCAATTGACGGCAATAAAAGCAGTGCCCAGCAAATCAAAATCGAGGCTGAATTTCGCCTGGCAGAACGGTTGTTTGTATCAAAGGAATATCCGTTAGCCATAACTCGCTATCAAGAAGTCATCGATGCCGATGAGCATGGCAGCTTTTCTGAGCAGGCGCTGTATAAACTCGGCTGGTCTTACTATAAAGAATTTGACTATCAAAGCGCGCTGCGCCCCTTTTTCCAACTACTCGACAGACTACCGCGCCGACATGAGAAATCTAGCGGTTCAGGTGCAAGACTGCGCGAAGATACCTTACGAGTGGTCAGTCTTTCATTTGCCGCCCTGGATGGCCCTGCATCAGTAAAAGACTTTTACCAAAACTATGCACGCAATGATTATGAAATCGATATCTATCAAAGCCTCAGCCAGCTTTATTTGGAAAAAGAACGCTTTCAGGATGCGGCAAACGCATTACGCTACTACATCGACAGCTATCCCTTAGCCGCCGTTGCGCCAGGGTTGCATAGCGAGATCATCACTATTTTATCCAAAGGTGGCTTTCCATCGTTAGTGTTGCAAGAAAAAGCAGCATATATTCAAAATTACGGCGTATACAGCCGGTTTTGGCAAGTCCACGCCCAAAACAGAGACAGCTACCTCCCTGCACTAAAAGGCCATCTAACCGGTGTTTCTTCGCACTACCACGCGAAAGCCCAACAATCTAAAAAGTTGGCGGATTACAGCGAAGCTGCTGCTTGGTATCTGCAATACCTGGACACGTTTCCACGCGATCCGTCAACACCCAAAATGCACCGATTACTGGCCGAACTGTATTACGAATCGAGTCAATATCCACTGGCCATTGAGGCATTTGAGCACGTCGCTTATCTCTACCCAGCCCACGAAAAGCAGGCAGATGCAGGATATTTTGCCATACAGATATTCCACCAGCTGGTTGAGCAACAGTCCACCGATGCCGCTAAACACAGCTGGATTAGCAAGCGATTAGTCAGCATGCAGCGATTCAGCCAGCGTTTTGTAGATGACGAACGCACTCCCCCATTGCTGGTCTACATTGCTCAAGATTTAGCTGGGTTGAAAAGGCTAGCCGAAGCCGTGGTTGCCGCTGATGCCGTATTGGCGCATCAAAGTACCACATCATCACAGCGCTATATTGCCCAGGAGATCAAGGCCAATGCCTTATTTGACCTCAAGCGCTATGCGCTAGCCGAGTCGGCCTATACCGAGCTACTCGCTCTTAAAGGCACGCAACGTGACGCCCAAAAGCGTGCTCAATTTCGCTCGCAGATAGCCATTTGCATCTATAAGCAAGCTGAAGCCCTGGATGAAAGCACGGATAAAGCGACACTAGCCGCCGCCTTTTTGCGTGTCGGCCAACGCATTCCTGAATCACCCATCAGGGCCAACGCCGATTACGATGCGGCAACCTACTTGCTAGAAGCTGAGCAATACCAACAAGCCATCACCATTTTACTCGATTTTAAGCAGCGCTTTGCCAAACACGAGCTGATAGCAACCGTGCCGGAAAAGCTCGCCTTTGCCTATCAAGCGCTCGGTCAATGGGCCAATGCTTCTACAGAGCTGGAGAAAATACACAATCAACAAAAAGACAGCGATTTTGGCCGCCAAGCACTGTGGCAAGCAGCCGATCTGCGCCTTAAATCACAAGAACCGCAACAAGCAATTCGCCTCTTCAAAAAATATGTATGGGGCTATCCAACTCCCGTCGACCAGCGTATGGAAGGGCAATATCAGCTTACCCTGCTCTACCAACAAACCAAGGTCGACTGGAAAGAAACCTTTTGGCATAACAAGCTGGTCGAAACCTACAGCAGTCAAAAGCAAGCGTCCGCTCGCTCGCGTTATCTTGCTGCTCGTTCTTATTTTTCGCTAAGTGAATCACGATTTAACGAGTTTCGAGCTATACGCCTAAATCGTTCAGTAGCGCGGCGGCTAAAGCAGAAAACTCGCTTGTTAAATCAGCTTCTGAACGACTATGACACCATTACCAAACTCGAAGTAGCAGAGTTTAATACCGCGGCAACCCATCGCTTGGGCCAGCTTTATCAACTGATGGCCAAAGAAATTCTCAACTCACAACGCCCGAAAGGTTTGGATGAAGAAGAACTGGAAGAATACGAATTTATTCTCGAAGAAAAAGCTTACCCTTTTGAAGAAAAAAGCATCTCGGTGTACGAGTCCAATATTCAATATGTAAAAAATAACATCTACACCGAGTGGGTTAAGAAGAGCTATAAGGCATTGGCAGCACTTTCTCCAGCACGCTTCAACAAGCCAGAACAGTATGAGGCATTCTATGAATAATCGTATAACAACCATTCTTCTGCTAGTAGTTATTGCCTTGTCGGGTTGTCAAGCACTGCCAAAGAAGAGTCAAGCGCAGCCCAAAAAAGAACAGCCACCGGTCAATATGGCGCAAAGTGAAGCGAAAGCCGAGGCTCCTGAACCAGCCGTTGAGCCGCCCGCTGATGCAGTCGAAGCCATTAATGTTGCTCCGCCACAACCAGAATTTCCGAGCCCACCACGCCTTAGCAGTGAAGAAAGCCAACTGAAGGACCGCGTGCTTTTATTGATGCAGAAGCAACAATGGAGCGATGCACTAGATGCGGTTAATCAGTTGCTGGTAAGTGAACCTAAATACCAAGCAATGCACATCAATAAAGCCATTGTGCTACGCGCCCAAGGCAACCTTAAAACCGCCATTTCCACATTAGAAAGCTGTATTAAAAAGCCATGCAAAGACCCGCGCGCCGCCAATTTGCTAGGAATTCTTTATCGTGAAAACGGTCAATTTCAACAAGCTTTACAGGCCTATCAAATGGCTATCGCTTGGGAACCCAACTATGCCACAGCGCATAAAAATCTGGCCATTTTAGCCGAGCTTTACCTCTTTGATTTTACGTTGGCGAAAGCCCACTTAGTACGCTTTCAACAGCTTTCACCACTGCTTTCACCTCAAGAACAAGAAGCGAGCCAACGCTGGTTGGCCGACCTCGATCAACGTCTGGGAGAATAATGATATGAAAACCCGATCCCGTTTACTTTTAGCGCTAACTGTTTCCACGGCAGTATTTACAACTGCCATTTTTTCAGCCTCACTGGCACAAGCCAACGAGTCGTCAAGTGATGGCATGGCCATATACGGTGACTTGGAGCAGCCCAAGGTGTTACATATCGTGCCGTGGAAATCCGTTCATCAAAGCATTCCTTCCAATCAATGGCACCCCGCCCTTTCGGATGTTATCCAACCCGTGGATGAAGCCGTACTCGCCCGTGAGTCGAAGTATTGGGAAAAGACTCAACCAACGCCACCAACAGCATCTGATAACGTTTCTTTGGCAGAACAGTAAGCGAACGCTTTATACCTGATTTAATACAAACAACAATAATTCCAACATAAGACAAGAGGAATACCGAATGGAAACCACCGCAGCCACAACAGTAGAACAACTATCAATGATCGAAACTGTTGCACAGTTTTTCGACCAGGGCGGCGTTTTTATGTATATCATCTTGGCGGTTTTAGCCATCGGTTTGGGCATTGCCATCGAGCGTTTTATCTATCTTGAGGCTGCCAAAGGCCAAAATAAGAAAATGTGGAAGCGCCTTTATCCATTGGTTGCCAAGGGTGACTTTCGTGTAGCAATGAATGATGCGCAGCAATCCAAAACTGCCATCGGCAAAATATTGAGCTATGGCTTAGCGACGGCCCAAACCACTGCCCGTCGCGATTCCGATGTCGAACTGGCCATGGAAGAAGGGTTGATGGAAGCCATTCCTCGCTTAGAAAAGCGCACGCAATACCTCGCAACCTTCGCCAACATCGCCACCCTTTTGGGCCTGCTTGGCACCATTCTTGGCTTGATCAAAGCTTTCACGGCGGTGTCTGATATCGACCCTGCTCAGAAGGCATCCATGCTCTCGGAAAGTATCTCAATTGCTATGAACACCACTGCATTCGGGCTGATTGCAGCCATTCCACTGCTTTTGTTATACACCTGGTTGCAAGCGCGCACCACAGAGGTGGTCGATAGCTTGGAAATGGCGTCCGTGAAGTTTATCAACCTCATTCGCCAGGCCCAGTCGAAAGCCCGCGCCGCTCAGCAATAACACTGGGGGAGATTATGCGCTATCGTCGCTCTCACCATCGTAAAGAAGAAGCCGAGCTGAATATTACGGCTTTCATGAATTTGATGGTTATTCTGGTGCCTTTTTTGCTGATTACTGCCGTTTTCTCACAAATGTCGGTGCTCGATATTCAGATGCCTGCCGGTGCCAGCTCAGAAAGCCCTGAGGAAGAGCCTTTTCAGTTGGAAGTGATCATTCGCCAAACACAAATGGAAGTGGGCGATAAAAAAGGAGGATTAATCAAACGCCTGCCTAATGTAGAAGAAGATAACTACGACATTGAAGGGCTGCATCAAGTATTGCAACAAATCAAAGCCGAAAAGCCCGACTTGATAGACATCACGCTTCTGCTTGAGCAAGACATTGCCTATGACACCCTGATCCAAGTCATGGATGCCAGCCGCACCGCTAAACAGGTTGATGAAAGTGGCAATGAAGAAAAGGCCGAGCTGTTTCCTAATATTTCGCTTGGTTCTGCCCCGCCAGCCTCAGGAGTAAAACTGCCAGCCTCAGGAGTAAAACAATGAGAAAAACCTCCCAACGCTCGCGCCGTATGCAACGCCATCATTCGCGCTGGAAAGTGCCAGGGTTAAATTTGGTATCGCTGATGGATATATTCACTATTTTGGTATTTTTCCTTCTGGTGAATTCTTCAGATGTACAAGAAGTACCGAACTCAAAGATTGTCACCCTGCCCGATTCCAGCTCTGAGCAAAAGCCCAAGGAAAACCTGATATTGCTGGTTAATAACGAGCAAATTCTGGTGCAAGGCAAGGTGATTGCG
The DNA here is from genome assembly GCA_002376965.1 of Gammaproteobacteria bacterium UBA3532. Classification (GTDB taxonomy): domain Bacteria; phylum Pseudomonadota; class Gammaproteobacteria; order Enterobacterales; family UBA3532; genus UBA3532. Next base: position 4,797 of record DFOV01000358.1, on the reverse strand, counting down.
AATGTAGAAGACATACTGCAAAGCGATGCCAAAACCATTCCAGCACTGCAAGACGAGCTAAACTTTCGCGCAAAACAAAAGCATGCCGTTCAAGCATCGCTAAACGAGCCACTGGCCGAACAATTTGACATCACCATCATGGGCGACAAGCAAATCCCCTATCGGCTTCTTCAAAAAATCATGCGCACCTGCAGTGAAAATAATTTTAGTGAGATATCCCTAGCTGTCGTTCACCGTTCGGAGGTGGCCTCATGACCACCCAAACCATGAACTACCCACTCCACTTAGAACTGCCGTGGGAAAGCAGTTCGGATGATCAACGCCGTTTCTATGCCTCATTGGGCACTGCATTGGGCGTTGCCATATTATTGATGTGCATCCTGCCCTTTATTGACATTCCAGAGATCAGCCGTGATCGTGAAGAAGTGATTCCTCCGCGATTGGCCAAGTTGATCATCGAGAAACGCAAAATTGAGCTTCCACCCAAGCCGGAACCGATCATCCCCGAAGTTAAAGAACCGGAGATCAAAGAACCTGAAAAGAAAGAAGAGCCACCCAAGGTTGAAAAGAAACCCAAGGAAGTAAAACCTGAGCCTGTTAAAACGCCTGTAAAGAAAACATCGGCAAAAGCGGTCGCCAAACGCCACGCCCGTGTGTTTGATGCACTAGACAGCATTCGCGAACCAGAACCTATCACCAATGCCACCGCCTCGCCTCAGCTCGTCCGCGCCGGTGAACAGCAGACCACCCAACGCGATATTCTGACCAACGCAACCAAGAAAACCAGTGGTGGTGTTAAAGCAGGCCCAGCCAGCACCAATGCCCCAGGCGGCCGAGCTATCGGCACCAGCGATGTCACAAAAGTCCAAAGCGGTATCACCGCATCAGCAGCCAAGCCCGCAAAGTCTAAATCAAAAGGCGGCACAGGAGCCACCAGACAACGCTCCAGTGAAAGCATTGCCCGCGTGTTTGATCGCAACAAATCGTCGATCTATCAGGTATACCACAGAGCGCTGCGCAAGAACCCGACTCTTAAAGGACGCGTCGTTTTTCATCTGACCATTTCCCCAACAGGAAAAGTCACCAAAGTTCGCATCGTATCCAGCGAACTCAATGACAAAAAGCTGGAAAAGAAACTGAAGTTTAAAATCAAACGCATCAACTTTGGTGCCGAGGAAGTGGCTACTTGGTCTAATACGTATCATATTGATTTTTTGCCTTCTTAGGTGAGATATATAGAAATCTGCCTAGATTATATCCCCAAACAGAAGTTGCTATATGAATAAAGTTTTAGACTTAGATATACATAATCGAATAAAGGCTCTATGCAAAGAAGGCGATATTCTACTCGGAAGAAAAAAGTATTCGGATGCCAGGGCAAGATATATTGATGCGCTAAGATTGCTGCCACTGCCCCATACTAATTGGCAGGCAGCAACATGGATATATGTAGCGGTCGGTGACACTCATTTCTATTCGGGGAACTACGAGAAAATGATTAAGTGCTTTCTGAACGCAGTAAAATGTCCAGAAGGCTTTGGAAATCCCTTTATACATCTTCGTCTAGGTCAAGCCTATTTTGAACTTAACAAAATAGATTTAGCTGCTGACGAACTTACTAGAGCATACATGGGCGCAGGAGTGGACATTTTCATGGAAGATAATCCGAAATATCTCTCATTCCTAGAGAAGAAAATAGAGATGTAAAATAGTTAGTACCTTTACCCAGAAGGCAGGATGAAAAATGAGGCGATAGCAAAGATTGATTTAGGGCATTCAAAAGCTAATACCTCTCGAAATAGCAAGTGGCATGTTACGCTGATGATAACCAGCCCTATCCAATACTCTGCAATAAAAGATCACTCACAGGACTTACCATGTTCATAATTTCCCTCACCTACATAAAACCTCTAGAGCAAGTTGACGCGCTAATTGAAGAGCACATCGCATTTCTGGACAATTACTACGATAAAGGCATTTTTCTATTATCTGGCCGAAAAGAGCCCCGAACGGGCGGTGTCATACTGGCACATAATTGCTCTATGGCAAAGCTTTCGAAAATCCTTAGCGAAGATCCTTTTCATGAAGGTGGAGTCGCTGAATATGACGTTACTGAGTTTATCCCGAGTAAAGCGAGCGCTGAATGTACTGGTTTATTATAAAAATAAGCGGACAACTGGGTCGCTCCTGGACTGCTTCCCATTGGTATTGCCATACACACCAAAGTTACCTATGATCAAATCACGCACTTCAACCTAACCCTAGTATGGCCAATAAAAGACTCCCTCTTGGAACCAGTGACTTTAAAGTCTTAATTGATGAGCAGCTATATTACGTTGATAAAACCAACCTGATCGCTGAAATCATTGATGGTGGGCGTATTACGCTGCTTCCTCGCCCACGCCGATTTGGTAAGACGCTGAATATGTCTATGTTGAGCTACTTTTTCAGCAACCAGAGTCAAAATGGTCATCCAGGGTATCGCCATCTATTTAAGGACTTAGAAATTGAGCAAAATGCCACAGCCATGACCCACTGCGGGCAATACCCTGTGATATTCCTCTCGTTCAAAGACATCAAGGAGCGGTCAGAGGAAGATACCTACTGCAAAATAGCTGATTTGATTGCTACTCAATACGACCACTATTCAGAAGTATTAAGCAACCTCAATCTATCCGAGCGCGAAAGCCAGACTGTTCAGTCTATTCGCACGCTATCAGCTACGACAGTAGAACTAAGCAACAGTATTCGTCTTCTCAGCGCATTGCTTCAGCGTTATTTTCAACAACCGGTGATCATCATAGTCGATGAATACGATATGCCAATCAATAGTGCTTATACCTATGGCTATTACGATTCACTGGTTATCTTTCTGCGCAACCTGCTAAGTGGCGCCTTTAAGGACAACCCTTACGTATTTAAGGGAATCATGACAGGCATACTACGGGTCGCTCAAGAGAGCATATTCTCAGGACTGAATAATGTAGATGTTTGTACGTTAAATAATCCCCGTTACTCTTCTTATTTTGGCTTTACCGAACCTGAAACCCTTAAGTTAATGGAAGACTATGAGTTAACCCGTAATATTGACTCGATAAGGCAATGGTATAACGGCTATAACTTTGGCGAACGAATTATCTACAATCCTTGGTCGATTATCAGCTTGCTCCAGAACAACGGCATGCTTTCGCCCTATTGGCTGAACACCTCGGATAATGCTTTAGTAAAGGACTTGATTGGCCGCGCCTCAATGCGTGTAAAACAAGATTTAGAGCATCTGATGCTGGGAACTAATAACACCATTTCAAAGCCGTTGAATGAAAATATTGTATTTCGAAACCTGGACGAAGATGAAGACGCTATATGGAACTTTCTTCTCTTTTCTGGCTATTTACGCTACACCAACATCTCAACCGATGTGATGGTTGGGGAAACGCATGTCGAACTATCAATCCCCAATCAGGAAGTTCGCTTTTTTTATACCCGCGCGATACTCTCCTGGTTTAAACCAAACCCTGCGACCAACGCACCACAACTACCGACTTTGCTGAATTTATTATTGCAATGCGATTTTGCTAGTTTCAACAAGGCTTTCACACACTTCTGCCAAGCAACATTTAGCTATTTCGATATTCAAGGGAAACAACCTGAACGTTTCTATCATGCCTTTGTACTGGGCATGCTTGTGCAACTGCAAGCGTCACACACTATCAAAAGCAACCGCGAAAGTGGCTATGGGCGATATGACGTTTGTATCATTCCGAAAGACAAAAGCCAGCCTGGCTTTGTATTCGAGTTCAAGTCCGTCGATGCAATGGACAACCTCACTTTGGAACAAGCCTGTCAGGCTGCGATGGAACAAATTGAGCAGCAAAATTACAAGTCAGAAATTATGGAGCAAGGCATTAAACAGGTGCATTCAATAGCCATCGCTTTTGCTGGCAAGCAGGTGCTAGTCCAAACTTCCAGCACTACAGCATAAGTTTCCCCCTACTCCTCCAAAACCAAAACCTCCCCAATCTTCGCTTCTACGATTTCATCAGCGCAGTAAGGCAACTTAACCCAGCCCTTTTCCGAATAAACCGATGTTTGATCAGCATAGTGCGGTGAGTCAGGATCTGTAGATTGGGAGTGAACCAAAATGCCTTGAGCATTGGGGCAGGCAGTTTCGTCCCAAGTGATGGTTTGAATGTAGGAATTGCCGCCTCGAATATTATGGTAGCCGCCATTATCTAACGAGACTTTGATAACACCGAAGGTTCCCATGTCGTCGTAGCCGCCGTGAATCGGGATATTGTTGTCGTTTCGTTCAACATATTGAGCCTGACTGAAAGGAATATCTAGCGCAAGATTAGCAGCGGTGATGTTTGCTACCGCTGTGTTCAAAGCGCCGAAAATGACTTGTTGAGCTTCGGGAGCTTCAATATTAAAGCCTCGTGGCGTATGGATTGGATCATTTGGATCAAATGCCACCTTCCATACATCCGGGTTTAGTAGCGTGATATTCTCTCCTAAGATATCTTGCAGGGCTCTCCAAAACTCGGTGAAGATATGTGCGCCAACACTATCAACATTCACTTTTCGATCCCATAAGGCTAGCTGCTGGCAGGCATTTAACACGGGTTGTTCCAGTACTAAAGCAGCCTCAGCCGATAAACACAGCAATAACACATCATCAAGATTCCATTCCGCTCCCAACACCCGATTTGAATACATCAGCTGTTGCAGCGTATCAATAGTGAACTTGGCATCAGCACTAAAGCCATCTGAGGCATTCATTCGCTCTGCCACCATTTG
>DFOV01000141.1 GCA_002376965.1 Gammaproteobacteria bacterium UBA3532 | reverse complement strand
AAGGGCTGAAAAGAAGATACAAGATATTGAACGTAACGGTGGCCAAAATTCTGTACATTTTCAAAAGGCTTGTTTGAGGCTGCGTCGGCTTGTGCTGGACGGCCGTAGTGACAGATTGTCGCCAGCTATCACGAGTAGTATTGATGTCAGAGCTTTTACCTTTTTGTTAGGTTCAAAGGATGACTTTGTGAAACATATTTCACTATCACGTGCGCTGCTCGATCAGTTGCTCCAGCCTCGAAATCCTATGAGCAAGCTGTCGTTGTTGCAGTTAATTCGCGCATATTTTGTTCGTTACGATACGGTTGCTACTAGTCATGTACTAAATCATTGGCAAGCGCTTATAAAATATCAATTGAGCCAGCTAAATCAATCGGGTAGTAAAAGTGATTTGGCGGCCTACGCTAAATATGCTGAAGTGTTGTTTTCTGATACAGGCCCAAAAGAGGTAGTCGCACTCGCTAAAAATCGTCAAACCGACTTGGATGGCATATTAAGTATGCTTGGCCTCAGCGGGATCGCTAATGGCCGTTTTCTTGATATATGCCGTTATCGGTATTATCTGGAAACACTAGAGCAAATTCCCGTTGGCTCGGAACACGAGGTGTTATCTGAGATTATCAAGCATGATGTTGTAAACGCTCCATTTGATGATAACCAGTTATTAGGCCATGCTGTTTTGGAAGTGCTAATTGATCGCTCGGCTGGCGGAGCAATCTCTGATGCTTGGCAAAGCGCCATTTTGACCATTGCAGGGGATCCGAGAGTACCTAAATCGAGCGAGAACTATCAAAAATGGTGGTCGCTACTGGGCGAACAACGCGTTGCGCTAATGCGTGGTTGGCTTAGCCGATTCGACTTATCCCTATTCTTGAAAGTATTAGAGCAGAGTGCAAGGGATGGCGGAAATATTGATATGGAGCGGATGTTTGAACCAAGAAAGGTGTTTATGGAGGGGTTGCTTAACCAAGAGCTGGTAATAGAGTCACGACTATTTCTCAGTGAGCATGCTGAAAATTACTTGAAGAGTCATTTTGAGCGTAGCGAATTGCCCCACTATGCGCATAACCTATCCGGTCATACATCTATGATTTATCTTAACCTCGGTGGTCGGGTGCACTTGGTCGAGGGGAGTCATAATTTTAGGTTAAAACTGCTTGATCGCTTACCTTCTAAAACTAGTGTTGCAGATTATGGGATAAAGTTGATGGAAGATAGCGATCTTAGAAAGGAACTCATCGAACAGTACAAAGAAGAGTTTGATGGTAGCGATGGATATAGGGATTTAACTCACGACATTCACTTAAACTGGCAGCGCAAAGCCATTGACTTTTTGCGTATTCGAGGGTTGAAAATTGACGTCGCTAAAGTTATCAGCAAAACGCGGTTGAGAGAGTATAAGCAAAAGTTTGGGGTCGACTAAAATGTCTATTAGAGATTTTATTAAACGGTTCAAACCCGCTCGTGATGAGCAACACGTAACATGGAAGATTGATCCTAACGAAGGCGTGGATTTCATCCTTACTAACAGGGCGGTATCTGAGCCAGAGTCACTCGCTATTGATTCACCGTATTTCGGAATGCAGCTAGCCTATTTGAAAGGGTTGGTAGAGCAGGATTTAGCTATGCGAAATGCAAATGGATTTACCGTTCCTTCTGCTGTAATCCCAGAACTTGATGAGCAGTTCTATACATTGTTTGAGCTGCCAACTCCGTATCAGGGGGCTTTTCAGGCTAGGGTGGAAGGCAGTACGGGAAAAGCTTCTTTTTCTATGGCGCTACAGCTATCTATGCCGAGAGGCGATGTAGTCTCCCATTATTCATTAGAAGGGCCTTTTCTCAAGCTGGCAGAAAATGAGTACTACAGCCTTTCTCCTGCTGAATATAAGGCACTGCAAGCTGTTGCTAACCATAAGGCGCTACCCCCTGACAAACGAGGAGAGTATGAAAACAACTGGCTAATTTTCCAACTACAGCTCGCCAAGAAAGCTGGTGTAAATATCGATTTGGCTCACTTTAATCGGTTAGAACTATCTAGCCCTGACTCAGTTGGTCTATCAATGGAGGAGTTACCAAGCGGGGATTTGTTACTGACGCCTAGCTTTGGCGCTGGGATTGAGCCGGAAGATATAAAGGTTAGGCTTGGGCAGATTTCTGATTCGGATGGACACTGTATCCTTCGAATAAAGGATAGATTTGTACTGTTAGATGAGGCTCGCCTAGAGGCGACTCAGGAAATCCTGACGAATCAGCGAATTCCCAAATCTCAAGTAGCCACGTTCCTTAAATCACCAACGGCATATCTTGATGCTGCGTTGATCGACCTTGATACGGGATTTTCCCTGCGAGTGCATGGTGCTGAACGCTTTGTGCATCGCTATTTTGGTGATGTTGAAAAATCGGGTATCAATTGGTTTACGTCTAAAGGCGGTGACATCGAGCCTTTTGAAAACGTGGTTTCCTCGATCGATTCCGTAGAGCGGTTATCTGATCTGGAAGAGCTTGTAGCGAACGCACAAACGAACGGCGCTCAGATTGTTGAGATGGATGGACGCGAATTTGATATCACAAATGATGCTCCTGTTAAGCAGACGCTTGAGAAGTTGCGAATAGATGTAAACGAACGAGTTACTTCTCAGGAAGAATGGGGGCCATCTGTTCAGAATGAAGATATGGAGCAGCCAAAAGTTGAGCAAGCTGTGGTTTCGGTCGATACAAATGACGAAGAGGTTAGCTTCTTTAAGGCTTCGCACATTGATAAGCTTGATATCACAGCCCAGTCATTTGATATTCAAAATTTAAGGCGTACACCTTTTGAGCACCAAGAAGAGGGGATTAGGTGGTTTCTTGCCCATATGGATCTCGCACAGCAGTGCAAAGATTCCAGCGGGGCTCTGCTGGCTGACGACATGGGGTTGGGTAAAACGTATATGACGTTGGTGGGAATACACGAGTGGTATAGGCGCTGTAAACAAAGACAGCTCGCTCAAAAGCCTGTGTTGATTGTTGCTTCATTAAGCCTACTAGAAAACTGGCAGGCTGAAGTAAGCGAAACATTTCATAAATCTCCGTTTTCCGACATTGTTGTACTTCAGTCCGGAGCAGATTTGAAAACCTTTAAAGTAAAAGGGGCAGCAAGAGAGACTCAACAAACATTTGTGGAAGATGAGTGTATTGAAAACCAAGAGGAAATTCGCTATTCACTGAAGGTTGGAAGGGAATATGGCTTTGATCGGCTCGACATGCCAAACAGGCTCGTTCTCACTACTTATCAAACGCTTAGAGACTATCAGTTCTCATTGAGCCGAATAGACTGGGGGCTGGTGGCATTCGATGAGGCGCAGAATCTCAAAAACCCGAATACATTAGCTTCTCGAACAGCTATGGGGCTAAAGGCTGATTTCAAGCTGCTTGCCACAGGTACACCCGTTGAAAATTCCTTAAAGGACTTTTGGTGCTTGATGGATATTGCTGTTCCTGGGTTGCTCGGAGCATGGCAGGACTTTAGAAACGATTATATTGTTCCTATTACTTCGGCAACACCTGATGAAGCGTCAGCGGTCAAAGTCGAAATTGGCCGAAAGCTCAGAGTAGCCGTTGGTGACTATATGCTTCGAAGAACAAAAGCAGAGAAGCTAAAAGGCCTTCCTGTTAAGCGGTTATACTCCGGTGATAAGAGGGCTGGTGCCGACCAGTTTGTTCCGGAACTTGCTGGTGTTATGACTGGAAGACAGTTGTCACAATATGATGATGTCATTGAGAAGGTCAAGACATGTAGCTCAGATGAAAAGCAAAGTTTGATCCTGTCAAGTCTCCATAAGCTCAAGATTACCAGTATACATCACGATCTAGAGTTTAGTGGCAAGCCTCCAAGTTCTACCAATGACCTTTTTGAACAGGCTAAAAAGTCGGCAAAGGTAGTGGCCCTTCTAGATGTGTTGGGTGAAGTTAAAAAACGTGGCGAGAAGGTACTGATTTTTGCAACAACCAAGTCCGTTCAGGCTTATGTCTGTGCATTAGTTACATCGCTTTTCAAAATACCTGTGGAAACTATCAATGGTGAAACGAAAGCGGTTGCGACAAAAAGGGACAATCAAACACGAAAGGCGATTATCGACCGCTTTCAATCGACCGCAGGATTTGGTGTTATTGTCATGTCACCTGTAGCTGCCGGGGTCGGGTTGACGGTTGTAGGGGCTAATAACGTTATTCATATAGAGCGTCACTGGAATCCCGCTAAAGAAGCACAAGCAACAGATAGGGTTTATCGAATCGGTCAGAAGAGAGACGTCAATGTATACATACCAATGGCTCTTCACCCACAAATACCGTCTTTCGATCTGCAGCTCAATAGCTTACTAACAAATAAGGTTGATCTTAGTGATGCGGTTGTTGCTAACAGTAGTGTTGAGGCGCACGATTTGAGCGAGTGTTTTTAAGGCGAAGAGCTTAATAATAACAGGTGAACACCATGGAAAATGCAGAGAGTATCAGCGAGTTTTCACTGGCGTCGTTGGAAGCCATTCGCAACCGTTTGTTGGATTTAACCAGCCGCAATCGCTTGCTAAATTTCAAGCATCGCCGCACGGGTTTGTTGCGGGTGATTGATGAGTTGCCGGATCAGTTGGCCCAAGCTTTATTGGACAATACCACCTTCACCTTTCTACCCGTCGATGAACCAACAGAACAAGAGCTTATCGAGCACCAGTTTATTCAGTTGGATGAGAATGGCCTTGAGCAAAAGCTGAAAAATCCGCCCAAAGCCTATGAATGGGCAAAAATCAAAGGTTTTGACCCTCACTATGAGCTGGCCTATCGCGAAAACTCAGAGCAAAATCACCACAATGATACCTATATACAAACGTTGCTATACCCGAGAGAGTTGGAAGCGCAACTAAGGAAAATTCGGCAGCAGGCCAATCTGGCCATAGAGGAAACGGGGGCCAATATTTTATACCTCGCCCTCGGCTTCTTGCAGTGGTTTGAAGACAGCAGTTCGTCTACTGAGCGATTGGCACCGTTGTATTTGATCCCTGTTCGTGTTGAAAAGGCTAAGCTGGATCGTGAAACCGGTGTATACCGCTATTCGCTGCAATATACCGGTGAAGATATTGTTTCCAACCTTTCGTTGCGCGAAAAACTGCGTACTGACTTTGCCCTTGAGTTACCAGAAATTGCCGACGATACATTACCAGAAGCCTACCTTAAGCTGATTGCGGAAAGAATCATTCAGCATAAGCCCAAGTGGGCGATTAAGCGCTTTGCAACACTAGCGATGTTTGATTTTGGCAAACTGCTGATGTATCTGGATCTCGATCCCGATAACTGGCCTCAGGGTGATAAAAATATTCAGAATCATCCCATATTGCAGCAGTTTTTTGCTTCGGTTGAAAACGACTCGGACGGCTATGGTTTTGCTACTGAATATGACATCGACTCGCTTGAAAACGTGCATGGCCATTATCCGTTGATTGATGATGCCGACAGCTCACAGCACAGCGCGCTGGTAGATGCGATTAAGGGGCAGAACCTTGTCATTGAAGGGCCACCTGGTACCGGAAAATCCCAAACGATCACCAATTTGATCGCTGCCGCTCTGGCACAAAATAAGAAAGTTTTGTTTGTAGCGGAAAAAATGGCGGCCTTGCAGGTGGTGCAGTCTCGTCTTGAGAGGGCAGGATTGGGAGATTTTTGTTTAGAGCTGCATAGCAATAAAACGCAGAAAAAGCAGGTTTATGAGAATTTGGCGAAAAGGCTTAGCGCCCAAGGCCAGTTTCGTTATCCCTCATCGATCGATACCGATATTCAAATGTATGAGGAGAAAAAGCAGGCGCTAACCGATTATGCCGCACTGATTAATTCAGAGTGGAAGAAAACCGGACAAACCATCCATCAGATTTTTTCAACAGCCACCTTGTTACGGGCGCGCTATCCTGACTTAAAGGTTGAATCCATTCAACAGCAGCACCTGGATGGTTCGATGTTTGATGAGCTAACAGCGCGGCGTATGAGCGATCATCTTCGTCGCTATGCTGATGTTTATGACGAGGTACGCAAGCAGCTGGGAGATAAGGCGGCGCTGATCGAGCATCCCTGGTTTGGGGTAAAAAAAACGACGATACAAATGTTCGATTGCGACAGCATTTGCGCGTTGTTAGACAGTTGGCAGCAGTCATTGGCGGCATTAAATGAACAGGTGATTCCGCTATGTGCCCGTATAAGCGACGCTGTTGAAAATCCGTCGCTGGCTTTTGTCGCTGCGTTAATAGCAGATTATCATGCATTGCCCTGTTTAAGCGGCACAGAGTTCTTGGACAGCCTTGACCGGTTTAATGAAGAACGGGCGGAGCAACTTGATGAGTATGTCAAAGCGTTCGCTAGTTTGGGGCAGGCTAAAGCGGATTTAAATCGTGTTTTTGTTGCTGAACAGCTCAACGAGGAGCGGTTTGAACGATTAGATAACGCATTGAGCTTTTTACAAGCGGTGTGTAAGCGCGATGCCCAGTTGTCGGAGATTTACCAGTGGCAGCAATTGAGTGCCAAGCTATTAGAACAAGCCTGTGCCATCGCTGAACATATCTCGCTGGTTGAGCCGCAGCTGCGAACGGACGATGTGTTGTTTAGCCGCTCGATAGATGGCTTCTCTGACTTTAGGTCGTTTATCGCTTTGACGACCAATCTTGAGCCAGGCTTGGTGGGGCGTCGCCATGAGCTGTTTGACAACGATGGAATCGATAAGAATATCGACCAGCTCGACGCCATTTTGGTAGAGCTGAAGTCAATCAAAGGCGCGATCTCTACCACTTATAACCTCTCACAATTACCGCCTTCAAGTCAGCTTAAAGACATTCAAAGCATATTGGATTCGGCGGGCTGGTTGCGCTGGTTCGATAGCAGCTGGCGAGCAGCGAAACAGCGATTGTGTGGGCTGGCTGTCTCGTTGAAACCACGCCTTAACGACTTGCATCAACAGCTGCCTCAACTTATTGAGTATACGACGCTGATGGAAAAGCTGACCGATAATCAGAAATTTATTTCCAGCTTTCAGCATGAGTATAAGGCTGAGGCGACAGCCATTGAAGATATTAAAGCGCTGCGCAGCTGGTATAAGAGGGTTAGGGATACATTTGGTGTCGGCTTTGGGCCTAAAGTGGCATTGGCGAACCAGCTGTTTGCATTGGCTGATGATGTATTTAAAGGTGCGGCACATTTAGCCAAGCACCAAGCATTGGCTGATCTGGATAGCGTTAATTCCATGATGAATCAGTTGGTGGATGTGCTGGATTTGGAAGGGCTAAGCAACGCTTCTGTCAACCTGGTTGGGCCACAAGGAAGCGTTACCAAAGCTGCATCCAAGCTACAAGCCAATTTGCGAGATGTGCAACCAGCGGTTAAAGCCGATTTATTGCTATCTGAGACGAAACTATACGCGGCTCAGCTAGGCTTATGGCTTGATCGCATGAAGGCTTTTGAAACCAATACGATTGAAGTTGAATTGTTTGAGCAGCGATACCTGATTGATCTAGACCAATGGGATAGCGGGGTATGTCAGTCTCATTTGGATACGCTGGCGTTGTATCATGCGATTCAAGCTTTGCAATGTGACAGCCTTAAGCATTTCCTGACAAAGCATATAAATGCCGGGATATTGGCCGAAATAGCCACCGATATGGCCAATATTGAACAGCTCTTTAAGTCTCAGGAGGAAGCGAAAGACACTTTTAGTCAGTGCGTTGATTTGGATGTGGAGGCCTGGTTTAAGCAGGCTGAAAAGGCGTTAGAAGGGTGGATCAAGCGCAATGATACCGCGCTAGAAAATCCAAAATGGCTGGTAAGTTGGGTAGACTTTATTCGCAACAGAAGCAAGCTTGCTGAGCAAGGGCTGGATAATTTACTTCATAAAATCGAGCTGGGTGATATTGCGTTAGAAGATATTGAAGGAATATACCAATATTCGGTATTTGATATGCTTTCGCGTGAAATTATCACCGAAGAGCAGTCGCTGGCTCACTTTTCTGGCGCTGATCACAATGCGATTCGGAAGCAATTTCAACACTATGACAATAAGCTGAAGGCGTTACAGCGAGAGAAAGTGGCGCATGCTGTCGCGCAGGGTGGTATCGAGCACGTTTTGTCCGGGGTGGCCAGTGGCCGTGTCGCTGACTATACCGAAATGGGGTTGATTCAAAACGAAGTCAATAAAAAAACGCGCCATGTGCCGATTCGTCAGCTGATTAAGCGCGCGGGAAAATCCGTTGCAGCGCTTAAGCCTTGTTTTTTAATGGGGCCGAATTCTGTTGCGCAATATCTGGCACCGGGCGAGATTGAGTTTGATCTGGTGATCATGGACGAGGCATCCCAGATCAAACCCCAGGATGCACTTGGAACCATAGCACGGGGGAAGCAGGTTGTTGTGGTTGGCGATCCTAAGCAGCTCCCACCAACCAGCTTTTTTGATAAAAACGTTGATTCAGACGACGAAGAGGCGATGGCGATTGAACAGTCCGAGAGTATTTTAGATGTCAGCTTGCCGATGTTTTCTGCAAGGCGTTTACGCTGGCATTATCGTTCTCGTCATGAAAGCCTGATCGCTTTTTCCAACAAAGAATTTTATGACTCAAATCTGGTTGTCTTTCCCTCACCATCGAGCCAAAGCGACGAATTTGGGGTTAAGTTTAGCTATATAAAGCGTGGCCGTTTCGTCAATAGCCGTAATATTGAGGAAGCCCAAATCATTGCCTGGTCGGCCAGAAAACATTTGTTGAATCATGCTGGTGAAAGTTTGGGTATTGTGGCAATGAACTCCCAGCAGCGGGAACAGATAGAGCGCTGTATCGAAGAATTGGCCAAAGAGGATGCGTTATTTGCTGAAGCGCTAAGTAGAAATCAGGCAAGTGAAGAACCGCTGTTCATTAAGAACCTGGAAAATGTTCAAGGGGACGAACGCGATGTGATTTACATATCCTTCACCTATGGTCCACAAGAGGCTGGAGCAAGCGCCATGCCGCAACGCTTTGGGCCCATTAATTCTGCGGCAGGGGGAAGGCGGCTTAATGTGCTGTTTACCCGTTCGAAAAAACGTATGCATATTTTTAGCTCGATGAAAGAAGGGCATATTCGAGCGACTGACAAATCCAGTGTCGGTGTGCACGCGTTAAGGCGTTTCTTGGGCTATGCCGAGAGTGGTCGATTGGAACAGGCACAAATCACAGGCAAAGGGCCAGACAGTAACTTTGAAGTATCAGTTATGGAAGCGCTTCAGCGCGAAGGCTTTACTTGTGAGCCACAAATTGGGGTTGCTGGTTATTTTATTGATTTAGCAGTGCGCGATCCGAATCAGCCGGGACGATTTTTAATGGGTATCGAGTGCGATGGGGCGACATACCATTCAGCCAAGTCCGCTCGTGATCGAGATCGGTTGCGGCAATCAGTGTTGGAAGGCCTTGGCTGGAAAATCCATCGAATTTGGTCAACCGATTGGTTCAAAAATCCTCAAGCGCAACTGGTTCCACTGCTTGAGCAGCTACGCCAGCTAAGTAGTGAGTTGATTGTTACCGAAGAGGGAAGCTCCTCAGAATTAACAGAAATCTTCGAAGAAATCGCACTGGATGATCAGCAACACCTTTGTATTGATGATATAAGCGCGCAGCCGCTAACACTTGAGCAAAAGCTGCAAGCATTTGCTGAGCGTATTGATAAGCAGGCTGCAGCCGTTTCGCAAAATAAGCACGTGCTGCGGCCGGCTATGATTGCCGCTTTAGTCAAGTATCAACCGGTGAATAAGAATGAGTTTGTTGAGTTTCTTCCCAGCTACTTAATCCAAGGTACTGCTGCTGACCACCGCATATATCTCAGCCAGATTTTCAATATTATTGCGGAGCATGAAGAGGAGAAGGAGGCAAGCTTGGAGCGGATTACCACCGAAATAGATGAGTAGCGCTACACCATAGGCGTAATGATTTTGTACAAATTTCGAGTTATCTATTGCCGTTTGTTTAAAATGGGAATAAAATCCCATATATAAATCAAAAGCAAGAGAGGACGAAGTAATGAACACTAAACGACTATTGGCTTTGTATTTTATTGGATGCGGCTTATTGACTGCATGCGGCGGTGGCGGATCTTCCAATGATCCAGACCCCGATACAACCGATCCGATCAATAATGATGGGCCTGATACCCGTGAGAAGAAAGTGCAATTGATTCCTGTAGAGTCGAGTGAGGCTTTTGCTGATTATATTCGGGAAGGGCTGAAACAGTGGAAAACTGGTGGCGATGATGTATTTGTTTCTATAGCGAGTGGAGGCATTCCCGAACCGGCGTTTGAGCCTGAGCCTGAGCCTGAGCCTGAGCCGGCACCAGAGCCAGAACCCGCCGCCCCTGAGTTGGCGGAAACGGATGGCGTGGCAAATGATAGCTCCATCGCAGGGTCGTCAGACGATGGCGTATCATCAACCAATTTGCAGGTTGCTGGCGTTGATGAAGCGGACCATATGAAAAATGATGCAGAATGGCTTTATTTGATCAATTCCCAAAACGTACAGAACTTTCCAGTGATCGACTCTTGTATCGATTGTGCATTTGAAACGTCGGCTGTGGATGTACCTGGTACACAGCAACCTAGTCAGATTGACATTCATTATTTATCAGAATCGCCAGCCGCTAGTGAGTTGCGTTCTACAATCTATGTTACCGACCCAACGATACATCTAGATAAGCTGTATCTCTATAAAACTGATAGCAAAGACACGCTGGTCGCTATGGGAATGACGGGTGGCTATGCAGGCTATGATAGCTGGTATTACCCTGGAGCCTGGCAATCTGATACTGGGTTATGGTTTTACGATGTAACCGATCCGGAAAATGCGACGCTAGGCACATCAATTAAATTCGATGGAACATTAGTTGAGAGTCGTCGAATAGACAATATGCTGTATCTAGTTTCTCGCTTCACCCCTGAAATTGAAGATGGCACAGATATAGACACAATGGACATCAATAGTCTGTTACCGAGCTATGCTATTGACGGCAATGATATGGGGCCTCTTGTTAGTGGTGATAGCTGTTTCTTGCCGGATACCACTTCTAGCGAAAATAGATATCCCACGATCACCACCGTAACAGCACTTGATCTAAATAATCCAACATTACCGCAATCTGTGTGTTTTGGCGGAAGTGCATCTACGATATATGTGTCGGGTGACAGTTTGTATGTGGCTGATGTGCGATACAACGATGTATTTATAAATGAACCGGTAGCAAATCCTGAGGAGCCGGTTTCTACTGACTCGAATTCTGTAGCATCAGAGGAAGTTGACGCCAGTGCGGCACCGATGGACACCATCATCCATAAATTCTCATTAGCTGCTGCCCCATCATATATCGGTAGTGGGTGGGTTCCTGGGTCAATTCATGGCAGCGGTAATCCGTCGTATCGTTTTCATGAACTACAAGACTACTTGATACTGTTAACGTCGTGGTGGGGAATGGATGGCCCAGAACATCACCTGTATACCCTGGCAGAAAGTGCTTCAACTGACTTTGCTCTTGAACTGGTCGGTCAGCTTCCAAATGAGACACACCCTGAAGACATTGGTCGGCCTGGCGAAGATGTATTTGGAATTCGTTTTATTGGGCAGCGAGCGTTTATCGTGACTTTTGAGGTGACTGATCCCTTTTATGTGTTGGACATCTCAAACCCTGAGGCGCCATTTATCAGTGGCGAGCTTAAGATACCAGGTCGGTCAGATTACTTGCATGGTGTGAATGATAGCTTGATACTAGGGATCGGCCAGCAGGATGGACGTGTTAAAGTCTCGCTATTTGATGTTTCCGATATCACTAATCCAACAGAAGCGGATGTAGAGTTTTTATGTGATGAAGGTTGCGGTACTAATGCTCAGTATGATTTTCATGCGATTAGCTACGTGCGTGGTCAAACCGCTGACAAACTGGCCTTACCAGTCAATGACTGGACGAGAGCCGGATATGGTTCCAACCAGCTAATCCAGCTTTCTATTGATCATCAGGCGATGGATGCAACTATCGTCGGAAATTTAGTGGCGAATCCGTTTGTCAGCAGTTTCTGGGGAACATTCGGTGATCGTTCCATCATTCAAAATAGTGCCGTTCACTATATATCTGGTAATGAAGTTACGTCTGGACAGTGGGGTGTGGCGCAAGAGTTTGACGTGGAGACCTACGTAGCGGATGGTTTGGCATTATGGCAAGCGACTGAAGCCAATGCTTCAGGCTATGACATCTTTGATAGCTGGTATCAGTATCAAGACGATACAGATGTCTCAGTCAAAATCAGCGTTGCTGAGGGCGTGGTGAATCAACAGGATATATGGCTGACTTCATGGGGATGGGGAATTAACGACTCTGAACCTGACGTGCTTTTAAAGCTTTCACCAGCACCTGAGGAGTTTTTTTCAGAGATAGAGCATATTGTTGAAACAGGGGAGCAGGTCGGTGAGTACTTTGGGAAAGCTCCGTTAACCATGCTTGATCGCTATGCTGTATGCCAGTCAGAAGTTTTGGCATTGGCTGAAACCACAGTCAATATACAGATTGGCTCTAAAGGCGAACTAAAAGTCTGTAGTTACTATGATCTGTCTTCTGACTGCAAGGGTAGCTGTTATTTAGACTACGGTGTGGATCGAGTCGAGATCATTGAATGATATAGCGATTCTATACTAAGCAGCGAGAGGTAACCGGCTAAAGGTTGGTTGCCTCAACTTTCCATCATGATTTTCGCCTACCCAAAGTCGCCACCAAGGCGATTTTTCAATTGAAAAACGATATAATCCGGGCCACTTACGCGCACGTAGAGCGCTATAGCTGATACCATTTAATCAGGTGAATTTTTCGTGGCTCGACTCATCATCATTTTGGCCAGCTTCCTTGCAGGTGTTCTAACAGCAGGATACTGGTTTTCTCAATACCATTGGAATAATGGCACATTAACGCGCATCCCGGTTCTCTCCTTTGCCGATGGTTCGGTCTATTCGGGTGATCTTTCTTCTGATGGCAGACCGCATGGCGAAGGAGTTTTGGAGTGGCCAAATAGCAATATTTATCAAGGTGCTTTCGAACATGGGCTATTTCACGGGCATGGTCGGCTTAGCTATGCCAGTGGCACGGTCATCGAAGGGCAGTACCAAAATGGCATGGCAAACGGCAAGGTGGAAATATCTTATCCCGATGGCAGTCACTATGCGGGGGAGGTTGTTAACGGCTTGTTACATGGCGTTGGCGAGATACATTACAGCGATGGTAATGTCTATAGCGGTGAATTCGTTAATGATACCTTAACCGGTATTGGTCGGTGGGATGTACCGGAGACTTATCACTATTCAGGAGAAGTTGCTCATGGCGTGTTTTCAGGGCATGGAAAGATCGAGTATAGCGACGGCTCCCAATATACCGGCACATTTCGCAAGGGGTTGTACCATGGGCAGGGGAGTTACGTAGAGGCCGATGGTGCTAGATATTCGGGAGAGTTTATCGAAGGGCGCTTTGAAGGCAAAGGCGTATACGAGTCTGCAAGCGGTGAGTCTCACTCAGGCGAATTTGTTAGCTGGGTTCCTGATGGGCCTGGCTTGGCAACCGATGCTTTGGGTAATAAATATCAAGGGCATTTTGAGCAGGGGATGCTTGAGGGCGATGGAACATTTGTCGGTAGTGATGGTAGCCGGTATAAAGGAGATTTTGTGCTTGGGCAGTTTCATGGCAAAGGCCGACACGTTGGTGCAAACGGGGAAATATATGAGGGGGAGTTTCTGTATGGTCAACGACATGGAGAGGGCCATCTTGTTTACGCTCAACCTGTAGACGGTTTCGAGTCGGTTAAAGGGCAGTGGCATTATGGTGAATTGGTAGATACTGAAGACTTTGCCATCTACAGCGGTGAAGATATTGCTGAGCATGCGATAGAACACCAACAACAGAAGCTAAACCAAGCATTGGATAGTCTTGCTCCAGGGTCGCCTGATCAGGTAGAAATGTATTCACTGGGCGTAGCGGCATTTGGTAAAGAAGAAGTATTTCGGCGAGAGATCGACTTTGTTGAGAGGGCGATGGATAAGCGTTTCGGTGTCAAAGATAAAGGGATCTATCTGGTAAACAGTTCGCGCTCATTAGAGCGCTGGCCACTCGCCACCACTTCAGCGCTAAAGTCTAGTTTACAGGCCATTGGCCAAGCTATGAATACACAGCAAGATATTCTGTTTCTTTATATTACCAGTCATGGCTCCAGCGATCATGAAATAAGCTTTCAGCACAAGGGGCTGTCTTTAGCGGGTTTGAAGCCAGATCAGTTAAGGTCGTGGCTTGACGAATCTGGAATCACCTGGAAAGTTATCGTGTTGTCTGCTTGTTATTCCGGCGGCTTTATTGATGCGCTTAAAGATGAGCATACTATAGTGATGACAGCCGCTGCTTCAGATCGGCCCTCCTTTGGTTGTGCCGATAACAATACCTTTACTTATTTTGGCGAAGCACTTTTTAACTACCATTTCAGCAATGGTCTATCTTTTGTTGATGGTTTTGACAAGGCCAAAGCGCTCATCACCCAGTGGGAGATTGAGCAAGAACAACAACCATCTAACCCGCAAATATATGCGCCTCAAAAAGTGGTAGACTATCTAGATAAATGGCTACCTCACTTGGAAGGTAATGCTGGGGTCCAATGATAGCGCTCCAATCCAGGTGAAATAAGGAAGAGGTATACGTTGGAAAATGTGTTAGGAGAATAAAATTATATGGATAAACACTGCTACAACCACCCAATGGAAACGGCGCGCTGGTACTGTGAAAACTGTCATACTTTGCTTTGCGATCGATGTATTGATGCAGACCATGCCGAAGATGATCACCGGTTGTGTGGCAGATGTCATAAACCTTCGAAATATGTTCCAAATAAGACGGATGTAGTGCCGTTTTATCACCGAGTTGGTGATTTCTTCAAATACCCTTTTCAAGAAAGTGGTTTGATTCTCCTTCTAATAACCTTTTTAGTGACACTGTTTACTTCTGGCGTCCCATTCATTGGCTGGATTGCCGCTCTGGCTTTGTTAGCCGTGCAGACAAAGTATGGTTTTACTGCGATTAAACAGTTGACCGAAGGCGACTTTAAAGCGCCATCACTGGGTGATGCTATTGCTGATTCTAGCTTTGTTATCGCCTTGAAGCCCGTTATTTTGTATATCCTGATGGCTGTAATCGTTGCAGTTTTGTGGATTAAAGTAGCAACATTTTTGGGTGTTGTGGCCATTATTTTCTTCTCGTTGGCGCTGCCGCTATCCATCACCATTTTGGCATTGGAAGACTCATTCAGTGAAGCGCTTAATCCTGTTCGGCTAGCAACCGCAATGAAACGCATCGGCATGCCATATCTTCTGGTCTGGTTTTACTTGTTGATGATGATCAGTTGCAGTATGACAGTAACCACCATCCTGTTTGAAAATACAACCTATACCATTGCTAACGCAGGAGCTTCTGTCTCAGGCTGTTATTTTACCTTCGTCATGTATGCATTAATGGGGTACATGATTCATCAATACCGCTTTGAGTTGGGCGCTGGACCGGCCGACTCTGATTTGGAGGTTAAACAGCAAAGTGCTTTAAAGCACCCACGAGTTGAAGCCCTTTTGGTTGCCGGTGAATATAGCAAGGTAATGAATTTGTTAGAAAAAGAATGGGCGAATACTGCTCAGAACGTCAACCTGGCGCTGCTTTATGCGCGATTGTGTC
>DFOV01000034.1 GCA_002376965.1 Gammaproteobacteria bacterium UBA3532 | reverse complement strand
GATTCCACCTAACAGTTTTATCCTTGATAAAACACTTCTCCAGTGCGCATGCTTCATTATTCACTCCTCTAGATCTATCGAACACATGTGGATTCCCGCCTTCGCGGAAATGACGATGGCGTCGTATTCAGCCCGCCTATAACACAGACACCAAACGCTGCCTCGTCTTATCCCTGAAGTATGAGCGATTTTGATAAAAAGTCAGGTTATTGTTATCTGGGTGCCACCGGGGAATACCTAGCAATGGTAAAGGGGTCATCACTTGCGTTGAGCTGCACAAACCTTCGTGGAGGTGTCCACCAAGCCGTCGATCCAATTGCCGCTGTTGCTGTTTAAGGGATAGCTGCCAAAAGTCGCTATCAACTAAAATGGGAAGCGCATGCGCGGTTAATCCAATATAAGGATTGAGCAGTTTTTCATAAACCGCGTGACCAAAAATATATACTTTGATCTGACTATCCCACAACAGGCGATGCTGCATAAATAGCGCTTCCCATTGAAAATCGATGGCTAGCTGGAGCAGCTCAGGCGTGTCCGATACCAATAAGACACCGCTTTCATCCAATAGCGTTAGGGCATCGCGTTGAGGAGTGCGTTTTTTGTCCGGTTGGCGCTCTATATCTTCGACATGCAATGCATTAATCGCTACTTTCGAGCGGGGAAAGTCGCTCCAAATAGCAGCATTGAATGTGTCGTGCCAGTTTGTGCGCGTTGCGACCAAGCCATGCAGTAATGCTCGTTGCTCATAATACAATTCAGGAAACGGCAGCGTATCGTCTTGAGCGACAAATGATACCGGCTTTCCTTTAGCGTTAGTAAGCCCTGGCTCAAGCTTGCTATTTAGCCAATCGGCAGTAGGCCAATCGCTGAGTGTTTCAAAGGAAAAGCGGGACAGATCTTGAAATCCTGGGTGGCTAGATACAAAGTCCGGTTTCCAGCAATCAGTGCTCATAACATTGTTCCAGTCCAATTAGGGTTTGCTTTGTATTCATACCTATTTACAGATCAAGCCTCCAGACGGATATTGCTTCAGGCACAAAAAAGCCGCCTTACGGCGGCTTTTGACCTCTTTACTGGCTAGTTAACGCTTTTTTCGCCTTCAATCGCTGCATTTTTGCGCGATATTTCGATTTTTCTTGGCTTCATCGCTTCTGGAATTTCGCGCTCCAAATTGACGTGTAGCAAGCCATTCTCAAGGCCAGCGTTGATCACTTTGACGTGGTCGGCTAGCTGAAACTTACGCTCAAAGTTTCTAAAGGCAATGCCCTTATATAAGTATTCGGGTTCTTCTTTCTGCTCTTTCTTACCAGAAACCGTCAGGGTGTTATTTTCTGTTTCTATGCTGAGCTCACTTTCAGCGTAGCCAGCGACAGCCATCGTGATGCGATAGCGTCCTTCGCCTTGGGTTTCAATATTGTAGGGTGGAAAGCCGTTTTGTTCACTGCGGGCAGCGCTATCAAGCATGCTGGCCATACGGTCAAATCCAATAGCAGAACGGTATAATGGGGAAAAATCAATAGCTCTCATTTTCATATCCTCACAATTAAGCAATATGTATATCTCGCATCCCTCTTATGACTGGCGATTAGCCATCAAATAGCGACAAGATGCTGTTTCGGTTTAAGCACAACCAACCAATGCTGGTTGTTTCGTTTAAGGGCCTCATATCAAGCACCCTTGATAATAAAATGGGAACGGCAAATTATTTTTCAAGGAAGAAAGTGAAAAAATTTCATTATTTTTTGCACCATAGACAAATACATCACGCACCATAACGACCCGAGCCGCACCAATAAAAAGCATTTGTACGCTACTCCCGACAAAAAAAGCTTCATTATTCATTGTATTTTATACACTTTCACCCACTGGTCTCATCCTTGCTTTTAGTTTTACTGCAGGACACTTTTGGCAATAGCCAACGTTCAACCTGAGACAATTTGCATAATGGATGGCTAGGGTTCCGGCTTTTTAAGCGACTGGACCGAGAGCTATCGACCTTTCACGGTTTGAAAACTTCTTTCACGGTTTAAAAGCTTAAAGTGAAGAAAGGTTACACGGCGGGATAAAAGCCCGGGAGGACGGAATTGGCTTGTTGCCAAGGTGCCCTCATCGCGTAATCCAACAAACCACTTGGGAGGTTTAATCCATGAAACGCGCTTATACTCGGTTGTTCACTTCACTCGCCCTTCTCCCCTTACTTTTTGGCGCCGCTATTTCGCCAGCAATGGCAAAGTCTGACTTTAAAATATGTTGGTCAATTTATGTTGGCTGGATGCCGTGGGAATATGGCAAAGCATCCGGCATCGTCGATAAATGGGCTAAGAAGTACGACATTTCCATTGACGTAGTGCAAATTAACGATTACGTCGAATCCATTAATCAGTACACAGCTGGAGGTTTTGACGGTTGCACCATGACCAATATGGACGCATTAACCATTCCAGCAGCCGGTGGCGTTGATTCGACAGCACTTATCGTCGGCGACTTTTCAAACGGTAATGACGCGGTCATTCTTAAAGACGGCAAGTCGCTTAAAGATATCAAAGGCCGTAATGTCAACCTGGTCGAGCTAAGCGTTTCGCACTACCTTCTTGCCAGGGGCCTTGATTCAGTCGGCCTGAGTGAGAAAGACCTCACCGTAGTTAACACCTCCGATGCAGACTTAGTTGCAGCCTATGGAACAAAGGATGTTACGGCAGTAACGACTTGGAACCCTCTGGTAATGGAAATTTTGTCCATGCCGAATGCAACCAAGGTGTTTGACAGCTCACAAATACCAGGCGAGATCATCGACACCCTGGTCGTCAATACCCAAACTCTTAAAGACAATCCCAAATTTGGTAAGGCGTTGGTGGG
>DFOV01000431.1 GCA_002376965.1 Gammaproteobacteria bacterium UBA3532 | reverse complement strand
CGCTGCTTTATGCGCGATTGTGTCTGCAATTAAACGATTATAAGGGGCTTGAAAAGCGCATTGGCGATCTGATCAGCCATTTTGCACTCGAGCGACGCGGGCGTGAATTTGCTGAGTTATTGCGAGGGATTATTCGTGTCGATAAAAGCTTTGAAATGCGTGACACATCCCAGGCTATTGCCGCTTCAGACCTGCTCAGAGATGCAGATGAGATAGAGCTGGCGATTCGTATCCTTCGGAATCACTACACAAACCAAGATATGAAAGTGAGAGATATGGTTGTTAGCCGGGTCGATACGATGCTCAGGCAAGATCTGGGTAAACCTGAACTAGCAGATAACTATCAGCGACAGACCGCATCATTTGTTTCTGCGCAATCTACGTCAAAGACCGAGCATGTTGAGCTTTCTGCTCAAGGCTCTAATGCAAGGGTAATGCCTTCTTCTGCAGCGCAAGCTGCAATTGATCCTTTTGCCGAACCGGGCCAGGACACATCTCTTGACTTCTCTACCAGCGAAGAAATTATCGAAGAAGAGCCTGCCGAGCAGCGTAAAGAAGAACCCAAAATGATGACCAGCACCTGGGGAGAGCTGTCACTTGTATCTAAAGACGACGAGCAGGAATAGCCAGGCTTTATTTATTGTCGGGTTTAGTTTAGTCGCCCATTTCAGCGAGACGCAGGGTGAAGAACTTGGCTTTTTCTTCGTCTCTGAACTGGAAGTGCTGTTTTAAATTGGTTAGCAGTTCTTTCTCTATAGCAGGTGAAAAGCCTTTTTGATGTTTGGCATCGTATAGTGCTAGGGCGGTATCGGCATCTCCCAACGACAATAGTTTCATAACCAGCCTCGACACTAACTGCTCGTTCATTAGTACCCCTTGTTTGGCTTGCTTGATATAGTTTTGAATAATGCTGGCGCTGTCTTGGTCAAGATGATGATTGCGTAGCTGCAGGGATAATAGCTCTGCGACTGCTATATGATATTGCTTGGTTTTAGGCGCTAGTTTTTCGAGGTGGTATAGTTGAAGCCAGACACGTTCATCAGCTGGATAGCCTTCGCTAAGTTCGCGAAATTTGCTTTTGGCCAGTTTAAGCTCTCCGCTACGCAAGTAGCTCAGTGCATTATCCAATGAGCGACGATACTCGGCACCTTCTTCTTTATTTTCTATGATATCAGCATCAACTTTTGCCCACGAGCCTTTGCCAGCCAGTACCAAGCCCGCACCTGCTACTAAGCCGCCCGCATGCGCCATATAGGCAACATTAGAGTCGGTAAAAAAGTAGTCAAAAACCTCTTTGCCTACCCAAACAGGAAGCATAATGAGGGCGGGGCCGCGAAAATAGTTGAAATAGACGCCAAGCGAATAGAAAAAGCGGATCTTGCGAGTGCCGTAGGACGCTACATACATTCCCATCACGCCAGATATTGAACCTGAAGCACCGACCAAAACCGTCGACTCTCCCCAATGAACCAGTCCATATAGCAATGCGCCAACCGCACCGCTCAACAAATAGAACAGGGTAAAAGTAAAGCTACCTAACAACTGCTCTACCGTCATCCCAATCAGGAACAAAATGACCATATTGCCGAGCAAGTGCATGACACCACCATGCATAAACTGTGAAGTGAATGGCGTCGCTACCGACCATTCAGCTGGGTTGTATCCGTATTTTTTAGAGCTCAGGCTATCAATGTATTTGGACACAATTACCTGTCTTTCTTGCCACTTTTGGTAGGTTTCTATTTGTTTTGCCTGGTTTTGGTCATATTCATAGCCGGATATCCAATGTTGCGTAGGATCTTCTAACTCATCAGAAATTTTCTCAGAAAGGTAGGTGTTGTACTCGGAGTGAACCAGCATGTAGTAAACCAGCTCATAGCGGTCGTACTCGTCTAATGATTCTGGAGTAGCGTCACCTAAATAGTCGATTATGTCCTCGTCATTGGTTTTAGCCCAGGAGGTAAAGTATGGATATTCGAGAGGCATGATGTCAGCGCTAATATAATCGGAGACAGCTGAGTCAATCAGAGTCTCGTCGTTACTGGCGCAGGTGAAGTAAATGATGGTGTTAAATAGAAGCAGCAGAAAAGTGACAACGGGTAGCTTCTTAATGGAAAAGGTTCGCTCCATCGGGAGAACAAGCATTTGAATATCCCTTATAATTGAATTCTTGATATATAACGGCCAATTTGCATTGGCTGATTTAAACCGGTATTTTACCGCATAGCAGTATGGGTATAGTTGCCGCGAAAAGAATAAAAAACTAGATAGAATTATGGCAAATTTCGCGGCTTGCGTCAGGTATTAAAACTGAACCGGATAAGTATGTTCTTCAACGGATGAATATTTAATGGTAGGGACACAAGTGGTAGTGTTTTGCTAGAAAATATAGGGTGGAGATCTGCAACGGTTTCTCTTAACTTACAGTCGCCGGTTGGCGCTGTTTGTTGTGCTGTTATTTTTTGTTTTCTCGGTTCAGGCTGGGGCGCTCGACGACGCCCGAAAAAAGGTTGATTCTGATGAGCTATATGCCGATCCTGTTTGGCTACAGTTGCTTCATTATTCAGGCGAGTTATTCAAATCAACCCCAACCAGCGAGGAAGACGGAAGCGCCTTCTATTTGCACCCACATGGAAAAATAAATCCTAAATCTGAATTGCTTGCGCTGTTGAATGCGATGTATGCCAGAGATATATCGGCAGTTTGTCGCTTTCCAGCACGTGCTTGGTGGTTACGTCGACAGCTGCAAGATGTCGTTAAACTGCCGAGTTACCATCATTGTGATCCTTTGGTCGAATGGCTCAATGAGTTTGATGGTTTGTCTCTAAGTGTTGGCTACGCGGAGCCGGATATTTCGATGCCGGTATCCAGTTTTGGTCATACTTTTTTGATACTAAAAGACCCAAATAGCACCAACCTGGAGTCGGGCCGGGTTATAAACTATTTAGCAGATCTCAACGATGCACCGGAGAATGCATTGCTGTTTAATCTAAATGGTTTAAACGGCGCTTTTCGTGGTCATGTTGAGGTGTCTTCTTTCTACGAAGTTATTCGCTGGTACACTCGGCATGAACAGCGCAGTGTCACAGAGTATCGCTTAGACGTTCCAGAAGATCGGGTGTGGTTTTTATTGTTGGCATTTTGGGAGATGCAAAACGCTAATTTTAACTATTACTTTTTGGATGAAAACTGCACGTATTTTATTGTGAAAATGTTGCGCTTGATTGAGCCATCCTTTTCCTTTGAGCAAAATGCTGTTCAACCGGTTACTCCGATTTCTTTGATAAATGCTATCTACGCATCTGGAATGATTCGCCAGGCTTATTATTGGCCATCAGAATGGCACAAAATATATGAGCTACAGGATAATGTTAAACAAACTATGCTGGAGGCCATCAAAGATCTAGTACAAGGCGACTTGTTCTTCAAGCAATGGCGAACTTCTTTGCCAACCGAGGTTGATGCTAGAACAAGGAGCCTGTTATTAGCTTATCGCTACTTACACTACCGAGCCAAGCAGGTCGATATTCCACAAGAGAGGCAGGCTTTACTCAGTGAGCAGATAAATAACGAACTTATTTTGATGGGGCGTGGGTTGGTGCAGGAAGTGACTCGTAAAACTATTTCGGTTGACTACTCCGATCCCCCTTTGCCTGCTGGTAGAGTGGCGCTTGGTCTAAGTGCCTCAAGTCAACATCCTGAAGCTATGATGTTGGATTATCGAATAAGTTTGCATGATAAATCAGATCCCGATATATCGGCATTTTCTCCTCTCGAATTGAGAACGATTGATCTACGAGTTGGCGTCAATGAATTGGGTCATAGTTATCTGGAACACTTGGCTTTCTTTGATTTAAGAAGCCTTAAACCTTGGTCCTCTTTAGCTCCTTATACCTCTACCCATATGTCAGTTGGCATATCGCGGCATCCAATTCACCAAAATTTAGATTATGCCGTGAGCTGGGGAAAAGGACTCTCTGGCCAATTTGGTCGGGGGATGGCTTATGCATTCATCGATGGCGAACTTGGCTACGCTACTTATTTTGATGAATCGTTGTATGTAGCACTCAAACCGTTATTAGGGATGCGCTATCGTATTAACAATGAGCTAAATGGAGCGTTGGAATGGGAGTTGACTGAGTATCTTAATCATTCCACATCAGCTGATATCGCTATCCGTTCTGTCACTTCGTGGCAATTAGAGCGAAATAATGCCATTCGACTGGAGTTGGAGTTTCACCGCTTGGAAGAAAATAGCGAAGGTCGCGGCACGATATCTTGGAATCACTATTTTTAACCTGAGTGTACCCGACCTGGCAACTAGCTTGAGTACACTCTATGCTGTTGTGACTTCTATAATTGGTCGAATCCGCCAAGAATGTTGGCTTTTAATTCAACCCGGCTGGGGATCAGTTGGCCCGAATGATCCAGGGTTACATTCCAGGCGCACAGGTTTTGTGCCAGCACTTCTGCTTGCTTATGCAAGAATGCCAGCTCTTCGATGGTATTAGGTTCGCCTGAAAAAGGGGGCATGATGTTAAGGTGGCCTGAAGGAGTGAGTTCTGGGAATTGTTGCTGGAAATTATTGACCTTCCATTGTGTTATCTCGACGACCTTGCGATAAAAGGGTAGCTTGGTTTCTAGTTTTATCTGGTCGAAATCGTCCCAGTCACCAAATGGAGAAAAGTCCGTCGCAAGCAAGATGACTTCTTTAGCATTAGGATCTGCGATTACGCTGGCTGTACGCTCGCTATCCATGATGAGAGCTAATTCACCAAACATGTCGCCGGGGCCTAAATATCCGACAGGCTGATTAGCTTGGTCGCTTTCGTCAGGAAATATCTGGACCTGTCCTTTCAATATGACGTAAAACCA
>DFOV01000252.1:2184-6982 GCA_002376965.1 Gammaproteobacteria bacterium UBA3532 | reverse complement strand
GTTCGCTGAGCTTGTCGAAGCGTTCTAAGCTCTGTGCGAAGCGTTCTAAGCTCTGTGCATGGCCTTCGACAGGCTCAGGCTACGGATTGTTAATAAGGCTACGAGGTTTTCTTTTAATACGAGGAAGGCAGTCGCTTTTTAATTTCAATCGCCGATGAAGTGACTTCCAAGTAGCCACCATTGACCAGATCTTTCATGATTTTGGCCACCCGTTCACGGGTCGCACCAACGCGGTTGGCCAGGGCTTGCTGGGTTAACTTGGGGCGCACCAGCAGGCGTTCGTCTTCTTCTACTGCGGCGTCTTCCAGCACTTGTACCAGTCGGCCATAAACATCTTTCATGGCAAAAGATTTGATGCTATTGACCTGGCGGCGGGAAAGCTGGGCTAGGTTTTCTAACAAGACCATGGCAATAGCGACATTTTCCTCAATAACCTGGCGGAAGTTGTCTTTGTTGATAACCAAAAAAGTGGAAGGTTGGGTGGTGATCACCGAAGCCGAGCGCTGCTCATTGGCTAGTATTGCCAGTTCGCCGAAATAGCTTCCTTCTCCCTGTTGGGTTAATACTAGCTCGCGGCCTTCATCGTCGGCTACAAATACATTCACCGAGCCGGATTCAATGATATACATTGAATCGGCATTATCGCCTTCATACACAATAACGGTGTTTTTTGGCACTTTACGGCGTACCATTTTTTGCTCGATTGATGCCAGGGCCTGATCGTCCAGTCCTGAAAATATACATACTTTTTTGAGTAATTCCTGCATGCCCTATACCTTTTGGTGGGTAGTTTATTGTCGGTATTATATATCGGCTATGTATCAAATATACCCGCTGTGAACCAGATCACAACATTTTGTCAATCAGTTCACATCTGAGGCTGTAATCAGGGTTACATCGCCTGGAAATGAAATTCCGTAATCTATAGATAAGTTTCACGGATTAAGGCGAACTCATCATGACAAGGCGATATTACACGCGATCACCCTGGCGAAGCATGTTGCTCCATGTGTTGTGGTTAGTGGTTGTTGGGGTGTTAACCCAGGTTTCTCAAGCCAAGGGGCTGGAGTGGGGTGATATGTTAGACACTGCCGAACAGTCTTTGCCGGTCATGACACTGCATCATGCACAAAGCGGCGAACAGGTCACAACCATCGCGTTGGCTACTCCCTATGTTGTGCGTATCGCCTGGAACAGCGCCCAGAAAGTACACCCAGTGTTGGCCTTGTATGGCGTATCGAGTCAGGGCAACCTGATCCATGAATGGAACCATTCTTTGGCGATCAACGCGGGTGTCGAACGGGATGGTTGGCTGCAGCGGCTCGATGCACATAGCAGTCAGATCGCGGTACCGGTGCTTTTCACCCAAGCGGCGCAGCGAGTGGAAATAGTGATGCATTATATCAACCGTCATGGGCTGCCCTATTCACTGGTGGCAGACTTCACCATGGAGCCACTAAATCCTGAGCCTGTCTTTTCGGCGTCACCTGTGCGCATTCCACCTGAGGTCGAATTAGTGGTAGATGAATCGGCTGCGGGACAAATTTCGACGATTGAACTACGCAGTCATGCTTTATCCGGGCTAAAAAGCAGTTGGTTCTGGGTCGTTCGTCTTGATCAGGAGGGGCCAATGGTTCAGCCTGCCATGGGGCGTTGGATTGAGCATCGAGGTGCTATTGCAGCGTATCAACGTTTTCGGGTTGTTTTTGCCGATGTAGGTGAATACCAGATTTGTGCTCGTAGCCGAGACTTACTCTATCCAGCACGTGCAATTTCGCAGTCGCCGGTCGATTGTGTTGAGGTCGTTATTGAGTAGTTTGGGTCTACCTAAGGTTTATCTACCGCGGTATTTTATTGAAACCTGCCGAGTTACCACAACCAGCACCTGGCTGTCTTTGCTGATGGTAGCCGAACCACAGCGTTCGTTATCACATTGGGGAGATATGCCGCGGTGATGGCGTTCGTTGATCGCATACCCCTCAAGCTCTTGTTGAAATTCACCGCAGGTTAGGCGGGTGAGACGGATTTGTGAGCGATCAAATGCATCGAGCATGGCCAGGGCACTGACCTGACAATTTTCCAGCTGGAAAGGAATAATGCTGCGATCGGTGGGAATGTATGTGCCGACGACATCCAGCAACACCGGCTGTTCGTCTTTGCTTTTGGCTATGGCAACTGGCAGCATGGTTTTTCCGACCAGCACAACGCCCTTGGGTATCACCATTTCCGGTAACGAAATAACGATCTTGGCTTGGGCTGCGGCAAAAAACAAATAGCAAAATATCAGTCCGGCTCCACAAACCGGATAACGCCACCTCAAATGCACTCTCCCTGCAACGTTTATATGTTCATTATATACTCACATCATAGCAAGCTGGCGTCAGAGCGCAATTGTTTGTAGAGCAGAGTATGGGAGTCGTTTTTTAAACAGTTTTGAATTCCTGATGGCAAGTTGTAACCCTTATGGTTACAATTGAGTTATGATTAAAAGCTTCATACATAAAGGCCTCCAAAGGTTTTATTCACGAGGAACTACGGCGGGTATTCAGAAGAAGCATGAGAAAAAGCTTCGTTTGATTCTCACCAATTTGGATCAGGCTGAAATCCCGGATGATATGGATCTTCCTGGATTGTTTATGCATAAGCTCAAAGGCGACCGTCAGGATATTTGGTCAGTTCGAGTAAGCGGTAACTGGAGAGTTACTTATCGTTTTGTCGGGCGAGATGTTGAAATTGTTAACTATGAGGATTATCACTAATGGCAATGCATAACCCTGCACACCCCGGTGAGATACTCAAAGAGTTGGTCATCGAGCCAATGGAGTTGACCATTACGGATGTAGCAAAGCACTTAGATGTTAGCCGCGAAACCTTGTCCAAAATTTTAAATGGCAAGGGAGTGATTACACCAGAAATGGCTCTGCGCCTGGAGCTGGCATTTGGTAAGCCATCAGCAGATCATTGGCTAAGGTTGCAAAATGCGTATGACTTGTGGCGAACAAGGCTAGCTCAAAACTCTTTGCATGTATCTCCCTATAATTTCGATGTGGCAGCAAGAACGGTTTAACTTAGTTAGCCTAGTTTGCGCGGAGTCGCGAACTTATTCGATTGTTGCATAATCCCCGAGTAAACTCTGAGGCACGTTGTATGATGGACGAACATAAAGGCAAACAGGAAGACGAAGGGCTTTTCTCGCGTATTGAAAATATCGCAGGCAGAATTTTTGCCATATTGCTATTTAGTTTGCTTGGCTTTGTTGCCGGCGTCTTGACTCGTTTTTTTGTTTTACCGACCACTTTTGATTCGGTAGGCTCTCTCGCTTGGCAATATTTGCCATGGGCTGCAACTGGAGCGGTTATTTTTGGTGGTATTGCCTTGAAATATCACCGTTTTGCTGTGCTCGCGACCTGCTTCATTCCCAGCTGCGAATTCAGCTAGGCTTCCTCCGTTTATTCACTCTTTATTTTGCTAACGAGGCGTTCAATATCTCCTCATCCACCGCACCTCTTGCGGTAATCACCCGCCGACTAATCAATATCAGGCTCAAGAACACACTCAAGGCGCTGGCGCTTATAATAGCGAGCATAATGGCTATCTGGTATTGGATAGCGGTCATCGGAAAGGCGCCGCCCAGGATTTGCCCGGTCATCATGCCGGGGAGGGATACCAGGCCCAAGGTGCTAATGGTGGTGACCAACGGGGTGATGGCGCGTTTAAAGGCTTCGCGAATCATTGGCAGGCAGGCTTCAAAAGGGGTGGCGCCGAAGCAAAGTGCGCTTTGTAGGCTCTGAGGCTGGTCAATAAGCGCCTGACGATAGTGAGTCAGAGCAACGATATTGGCGGTTAAGAAGTTGCCGAGCAGCATGCCACCAATAGGGATCAGGTAGCGCGCATCATAGACTGGCGCTGGCTGGATAATACCAGCAACAAAAGGCGTCAGCACGACCAGCATGGCCAACGCAATGGCCGAGAATACTGAGCTAAACAACGGCAGCCGTTTAAAATTGGCGCTATGCAAGACATGCCCCGAAGCGACAAGCATCATGACCACCAACCACAGTATGTTCAGTGCTGGATGGTTCCAGTTAAACAGGTAACGCAGGTAGAGGCCGATCAAAACCAGCTGGATTGTCATGCGACCGACGGCGATGAGTAGTCGCCTAATCATCACTAAGCGCAGGTAAAGAAATAGCCCGATGGGAAGCGCCAGAAACAGGTAAACCAGTGCCATTTGGCCAATCGATAAGGTGATGTTGTCCACGGCTATGTCTCCTGGGCCGGTTTTAGCTCGAGCACTTTGGGGCTGCTGTCTGTCCAGTGTTGATCATGAGAAATACTGATGACTGTGGCTTTCAGTTCCAGGAATAATGACAACACCTGCTCGCTGTGGGCTTTGTCTAGTGCGGAGGTTATTTCATCCGCCATAATGATTGAGCGTTTCATCAGTAACGCACGGGCAATGGCTAGTCGCTGAGCTTCACCGCCAGACAGCGTATTGAGTGGCGTGTCCATTTTTAGATGAGCTAAATCTAGCTTTTCCAGCTGGCTTTGCAATGCGCTTAATGACGGATGCTGACGCCGGTTGGCGGCGTAATTAAACGGAGCCAATAACGCTTGTGCAACGGTTAATTCATGAAAGAGCGGCTGTTGAAAGATAACCGCTGTTTGTTGGCGCAGTGGTTTGAGCTGGGTTGGGGTTAGGGGCTTATTACAATAGAGTAGCTCTCCTTCGGAGGGAGCAACAAAGCCGAGCAGTAGCTGGAGAGCGGTCGATTTACCGCATCCAGACGGGCCGGTC
>DFOV01000252.1:0-1886 GCA_002376965.1 Gammaproteobacteria bacterium UBA3532 | reverse complement strand
GCATCCAGACGGGCCGGTCAGAGTGATAAAATCGCCCTGCTTTATACTGAGTGTTAATGGGGCCATGCGGTAGCCTTTGGCAGATGCTACCGCGCAGTCGGTCAGTTTATACAGAATCATCTGGGTGCTCGTGTTGCCCGTATTTCTGGTATTGCCAATTTTTGATGATGATATATAGGGCCGGGATAACAACCAATGTTAGCAATGTCGATGAAACCATGCCACCCACCATGGGGGTCGCGATGCGGCGCATGACTTCAGAACCGGTGCCGTCGCCCCACATAATGGGCAGCAAGCCAGCGGTGATGGCGGTGACGGTCATCATTTTGGGACGCACCCGTTCAACCGCACCTTCCATGATGGCCTGGTGAATGTCTTGCCGAGTCAGGCGAGATTTTTGCTGACGTACTTTTTTAAGGGCCGCATCGAGATAGATCAACATCACCACCCCGGTTTCGGCAGCAACCCCTGCTAGCGCGATAAAACCGACCACGACCGCCACACTCAGGTTAAACTCCAGCCACCATAGCAGCCATAACCCGCCAATCAGGGCAAAGGGGATGGATAGCATAACAATCAGGGTTTCAGTAATGCGGCGAAAGTTCAGGTAGAGCAAAACCAGAATAATCGCCAGGGTCAGCGGCACCACATACATTAATTTGGCTTTGGCCCGCTCCATATACTCATACTGCCCCGACCAAGTGATGGAATATCCCGCTGGCAATTCAATCTTTTGTTGCACCACGGAGCGGGCGTGTTCGACATAGCGACCTACATCGACGTTATCGATATCCACGAAAGTCCAGCCATTGAGGCGGGCATTCTCACTTTTTATGCCGGGTGGGCCATCTTCAATAGCAATGGTCGCGACATCGCCTAAGGCGATTCGCTGGCCCCTGGGGGTCACGATAGGCAGTAACGCCAGCTGTTCGGGAGATTCGCGGTAAGATTGGGGATAGCGAATATTCACCGGGTAGCGCTCTAAGCCCTCAACAGTATGGGTTACATTCATTCCCCCCACTGCGGAAGCCACAACTTGTTGTACATCCGCGATGTTAAGGCCATAGCGCGCAGCTTTCTCGCGTAAAATATCGACCTTAATATAGCGCCCGCCAGCAACGCGCTCTGAATATACCGAGGCGGTGCCTGGAACATCTTTTAACAGGGTTTCCAGCTGTTGGCCAATCGCTTGGATTTGCGACAGCTCTGGCCCGGCGACTTTGATTCCAACAGGCGTTTTGATGCCTGTGGCCAGCATGTCAATGCGGGTTTTGATTGGCATTACCCAGGCATTGGTTACCCCTGGTAGCTTAACCAGGCTATCCAACTCTTTTTTCAGCTTTTCGGTGGTCATACCTTCTCGCCATTCAGCGCGGGGCTTGAGTTGGATAAAGGTTTCAATCATCGTAAGCGGGGCGGGATCAGTGGCTGTTTCAGCCCGGCCTATTTTGCCAAATACGGTTTCAACTTCGGGGACGGTGCGAATCAGTTTATCGGTTTGTTGCAGCAGTTCGCGGGCCTTGCCAATGGATATTCCTGGATAGGTCGTCGGCATATACATCAAGTCGCCCTCATCAAGTGGCGGGATAAACTCGCTGCCAATCTTATTCAGCGGCCATAGCCCGACAACAAATATCACCAGCGCCAGCACAACAACGGTTTTGGGAAAGCGCAGCACAAGGTGGATTACGGGGCTATATAGCGCTTTCAATAGCCGGTTGATTGGGTTTTTATTCTCAGCTACCACATGGCCGCGAATGAAATAGCCCATTAACACCGGCACCAGAGTGACAGACAAAGCTGCTGCGGCCGCCATGGCATAGGTTTTGGTGTAGGCTAGGGGAGAAAACATGCGCCCTTCTTGTGCTTCGAGGGTAAAAACGGGA
>DFOV01000128.1 GCA_002376965.1 Gammaproteobacteria bacterium UBA3532 | reverse complement strand
TTGTCTTTAGGCGACCTTGACTATCAAACCAGTTTCTACCAAGTTTTGCACAAATCGGAAATGTCGCCATCTGGATGAAATTTCAATATCCAACCTTAGAATGCAAATAGCCCAAATAACATTGATGAAATGAGTTTATTCCGAGTGGTAGGCGGCGCAGAACATAATTCTGTTAGTGGCCAGATACGCTCCAGTTGCTCTCTTGCTTTAAAAATACATTCCATGCCCAACTGACCTTTATTAATCTTGTATTTTCGCGTATTGCACTTCAAAAGCGTCTACAGCGTGCAATTTTAAAAACCTTGCTAGATTGTCCAGGCGCCATGTCCGCAGCGCATCAGAACGGCCATGGCGCATAACGTATGCTGTTTTAGTATCAGCGTTAATTGCAAAAACAAAAAACTTAAGTTCATCATCTTTACTTTCCTGAGCGATGACTTTGGTGATCGCTTTATCGGTGAGTCGCTCAGCAAATGCACCTTCTTTTAAATGCAATAAACTATTCATAATAAACAATATGCCGTAATATTTGATACATAATGGCATATTGTCTTGATTGAACGCTAGAGGTTGTTGATCTTTGTATGAAAAGCAGCCGGCATAGCAACGAGGTATAATTGTTTCGCCAAAAATAATTAACCGTAATGTTGCTATGCCAAGAACGATGTTAACAGATGATGCGTGGGAAATCCTAAAAGTACTGCTAAAGGAGAGTGGCAGAGTCTATAACAAATATGAGCACCGAAATACCCTGGAGGGCATACTTTACCGAATGCGTACCGGCATTCAGTGGCGGGATTTGCCATCTGAATTTGGTCTCTGGAATACGGTCTACCGACGATTTAATTTATGGTCGAAGAAAGGCATATTGCAAAAGTTATTTGAAAGCTTAGCCTCCGAGGGTGACCCAGAATGGTTGTTTCTTGATGGTAGTATAGTTAAAGCGCATCAGGATAGTAGCGGTGCAGCGGGTAAACAAGATGAGGCCATCGGAAAAAGTCGAGGTGGTAACTCAACGAAAATTCACCTTGCGGTAGATAGCGGTGGCCTGCCCGTTTATTTTGAACTATCCGGTGGTCAAGTGAACGACATCGTACATGCACAAAGTCTGATAATAAACTCCCCACAAGCCAATATTGTTTGTGCTGATAAAGGCTATGACAGTGAAGCTTTTAGAGCTTACGTAGAAGAAAGTGGAGCAGATGCCAATATTCCACGCAAACGAAATAACAAATTAGGTAATGACGATATGGACTGGTGCCTGTATCGATATAGGCATCTTGTTGAAAACGCGTTTTTGAGGATAAAAAGGTACCGGGCAATATCAACAAGATACGACAAGCTAGCTCGAAACTATAGCAGTACAGTCGCATTGGCATTCATGATGATGTGGCTACCAATGTACTGCTGAACAAATAATGTTCAAAGATCAACAGCCTCTAGTGTCATCGTTTCCATTTAAATGCTCGTCTTTATGGCTACGAGGTTATCGCCATGGATGATAAGGTTGTCATCAAATGAAGGTGGTTTACCTTCCAACGGTAACGATTTATCCTCAACCGCTCTTAGCTCACTAAACGGTACTCCCACGGCAGAAGTATAATATTTTAATGTTGTTAAATCTACCTGATGGAAAATTTAGATCTGTGAGTTATTTGAGCAATCCCAATTAATGCAGGCTCCGACCTGTGAGTTGTTTTAGCTGTAGTGGAACAGTGACTTTGGCCATGTAATTAGAGTTGCTGGACTGGCCATGTCATATTGACCGCTACATCTACATCAACCACAACAGGCCGTTCGAGTAGGTGATTACACGAAAAAGCATTGAGGAAAAATAACAGTTTTATACTTATTAATCAGAATTTTAGTGTTAATAACAACTTTTACAGCAAAATGCAACTTGCGCGGAGATCTGAAAAGAGTAAGGAGTTTTATACTGTTACCAGAGGTTTACCTATGAACTTTATTGATGATGGCTTGATTTTGAAGTCAGTGGTCACTCAAGCAACCCTCTTACTGAAACCGAGAATTCCGGCGTAGGCAGGTGCATCAAGGAGCCTTCCCTTTGCAAGGTAACTGCTATTTTCACGGCTTCTGGGCCACCGACCTTGGGCAGTATTCGGCTTAACAAAGGTACGGTAGTAACGCTTATAAAACAGGCGCTGGAGTATGTAAGAGAGTGCATTGCTTTCGCTATGATGGCTTGCTCAAGCTTGGCGCAGTGAAAAAAGATTACTGACAAAAAGATCGATATTCAAAGTCAGTTCTTAGCTATGCTTGATAGATAACAACGCAACCAAAGCCGATGTTCATGCCTTATTGCCAAACTCACTTTCTCGCTGTAGCGCCTAAGCAAGTTGAAGACATCTTATCGTCATTTGCTAAGGAGAACTTTGTCGCTGGTCAGAAAGCTTACTGGCTAAATGATGGAGGCATTAACATCGACGCTGGTGAAAACGATATTCGGGCTTACTATTACGAGAATGAAGCAACTATAAAGTTCTTCTGTCGCGATGAGCGTAATATGACTATATACGATAGAAAGCTCAGAGCCTTTGCCGCCAAACATAGTGTCTCGCTTAATGAAGAAAGTTCTGGGTACTTATTTGATAAG
Source organism: Gammaproteobacteria bacterium UBA3532 (assembly GCA_002376965.1). GTDB lineage: Bacteria > Pseudomonadota > Gammaproteobacteria > Enterobacterales > UBA3532 > UBA3532. The sequence continues at coordinate 6,052 of DFOV01000128.1, read as the reverse complement.
CTTACCGGAAAATAATTATGATCAACTCACTTGATGTGCTGAAGTTAGCTAAACAGATCTCACGAGATAGTCTTTCTGATGCTCTCAGTCATGAACTGTTAACTCACGGGAATACGCTTTACGGTAAGCACACCGATTTCCCAAACTACATTGAACGCATCACGCCCAGAGGAAAAAAATCACTTGGGTTCTGGCGAAATGGTGAGTTCGAGGAAGTGATTTGCCTGCTATAAAAAACAAAGCCCCCGCTTAGAACACCGAGGGCGAATGGGTTGGGCTCACAAAGGTTAGATACAGATATTAAAATAAGCGAAACCATATCTATCCTTATCGTACATGACGTTAAGAATATGATTGTAAAGTCTATACTTAATAAAGAGTCAATAGGTACCTAAAAATCGTTCAGGTAAAACTTGGGCATTTACGAATAAATGCCCAAGAACACTACTGATCCCCTTTACTATGCACGAGTCGATAGAGTACAGGCAGCACTACCAGTGTTAGCAAGGTTGACGATATTATCCCGCCGATGACCACCGTGGCCAAAGGCCGTTGCACCTCTGCACCTATGCCCGTATTGAGCGCCATGGGCACAAATCCAAGGCTTGCCACTAGTGCTGTCATTAATACCGGACGCAAGCGAATAAGTGCCCCTTCAACAATGCTATTCACTAATTCTCCGGTTTCTAGCAAACGTTGCTTGATGAAGGACAGCATTACCAATCCGTTTAATACGGCAATCCCAGACAACGCGATAAATCCTACCGACGCGGATATGGATAAAGGCATATCCCTTAACCAAAGAGACATTACACCGCCTGTTAATGCCAAAGGGATACCTGTGAAGATAATCAACGCATCGCGTATAGAACCAAACGCAATTACCAGCATTGTCAAAATCACAAACAACGTAACCGGTACCACAATAGTCAATCGTTGACTCGCACTCTCGAGCTGCTCAAAGGTTCCACCATAGTCGAGCCAATAACCAGCAGGTAAATCTACTTCATCATTGATTCTCGCCTGAGCTTCTTCAACAAAAGTGCCAATATCTCTGTCACGCACATTTGCTGTGACAACAATACTACGTTTGCCATTTTCCCGGCTTATTTGGCTAGGTACTTCTTTAAATGCCAGTGTGGCTAATTCGCTTATCGGTACATGCTCACCAGAGGGCGTGACGATGGGAACGCTCTCAAGCTGAGTGAGTTCATTTCGAATGTCGTCGCCATATCGCACGACAATCTCAAAGCGTCTGTCGCCTTCAAAAATCATTCCAGCGGTTTCTCCACCTGTCGCAGCATTGAGCCATAACTGCAAGTCGGCTATATCCAAACCAAAGCGTGCCAATTGATCAGGCTTTGGTGTGACGGTGAAGATTGGAATGCCTTCTACCTGCTCAAGCCTCGCGTCATCAGCTCCTTCAATCGTTGAAATAACGGTCAAAATGTCAGAAGCAGATGCAAAGAGCGTATCTAAGTCATCCCCAAATAGCTTTATCCCCAAATCTGCCCTTACGCCACTAATCAATTCGTTAAAACGCATTTGTATAGGTTGCGTAAATTCATAATTATTGCCGGGCAAAGTAAACAAGTCCTCTTCAAACGTTTTCACTAACTCAGCTTTTGTCATTGATGGATCGGGCCATTGCTCCCTAGGCTTTAAAATAACAAACGTATCAGTAATGTTTGGTGGCATAGGGTCGGTGGCGACCTCACCCGTACCCGTGCGACCGAATACCGTCTGTACTTGCTCATACTGCATAAGTTTCGCTTCAAGAGTTTTTTGCATTTCAACTGCTTGTTCTACCCCTGTCCCAGGGATCCTAATGGCTTGTACTAAGATATCACCTTCATTGAGCTGGGGAATAAACTCGGAGCCTAATTTACTGCCCATCCATAAACTGCCGACAACCAAAGCACTCGCTGCTACTACCACTAGCCATCTAAAACGCAGCGCTCCGGTTAAAACAGGACGATAGACTGCCTTTGCACCTTTAATAATTGGGCTTTCTTTTTCGCTAATTTTACCTCTCATGAAAATTGCTATCGCCGCAGGCACTACGGTAAAACAAAATACCATTGCGGCAAGCAAAGCCATTATCACGGTCGCTGCCATGGGGTGGAACATTTTACCTTCGACGCCAGTGAGCGTGAACAAGGGGATATAAACAATGGTAATGATCAATACACCAAACAAACTGGGACGTATGACTTCATTAGTGGCTTCATATACAACATTCAGTCTTTCTTTGAGCGGTAGAGTTGCGCCGTTTTGCTTCTGGGATTCGGATAATCGCCTGATACAGTTTTCAACAATGATAACTGCGCCATCGACAATCAAGCCAAAATCCAGTGCGCCTAAACTCATTAAGTTAGCAGACACATCGGTTTTGACCATACCCGATATCGTGGCAAGCATTGCCAGGGGTATTACAGCGGCTGTAATAAGTGCAGCTCGCACATTCCCAAGCAAAACGAATAGCACAACGATGACAAGTAAAGCGCCCTCGACGAGGTTTTTCTGTACTGTGTCGATGGTTTTGTCAACGAGGCTTGTTCTATCGTAAACCGCTTCAAGGATAACGCCCTCGGGTAAGCTTGTTTTAATGGTTTCGAGCTTACTGTCCACAGCTTTGGCGACCGTACGAGAGTTTTCTCCCACTAACATCATTGTCGTGCCAATCACTGTTTCTTGGCCATTTAACGTGCCGGCTCCAGAGCGCAGCTCTTTACCGAGGTTGATTTGGGCGATGTCTTGAATTTTTACCGGTACGCCATCAATGATCTTAACAACCACTTGGCCGATATCGTCGATGCCCTTCAGTTGGGCTTCCGATCTGATCAGTACTTGTTGCCCATTTTGTTCTACAAAACCAGCGCCTTGATTCGCATTGTTGCGTTCTAGCGCACTGAGAAGGTCACCTGTACTTATCCCAAAGTTTATCATTGCGACTGGATTAGGATTCACATGATATTGCTTTTCAAATCCGCCTATCGCATAAACCTCGGTCACCCCCTCAACAAGCGACAATTGGGGCTTAACTACCCAATCATGGATCTCCCTTAATGCCATAGCATCATAGGGTTGACCGTTGTCCTGTCGCGCCTGAGGCTCAGCACTTAACGAGTACATGTAAATTTCACCCAAGCCTGTGGCGATAGGGCCCATTTCAGGGGTTAACCCTGTTGGCAATTGCGCCGCGATGGCGGTGAGACGCTCGTTGACGAGATTTCGTGCGAAATATAAATCGGTGCCCTCTTTAAACACGACTGTGACTTGCGACAAGCCATAGCGTGATATCGAGCGGGTATACGATAAATTAGGCAAACCGGCCAGCGAGGTTTCAACTATAAACGTTATGCGTTGCTCAGTCTCCAAAGGCGAGTAACCTGGGGTTGCGGTATTTATCTGCACTTGCACGTTGGTGATATCAGGCACAGCATCAATCGGCAGTTGTTTGTAACTGTACATACCAAAAAAGGCGACAAACAAGGCGAACAACATCATGACACCACGGCGCTCAATCGACAGACGGAGTATTCGTGCAATCATGCTCTCACCTCACCGTTTTTATGGACTTGGCTTTGCTTTTGACAATAAATGCGCAGGTAATTAGTCATCATCGCCCGCCTCCATTTTTAATAAATCAGCTTTTAGTAGATAGCTATTTTCTACAACGACTTGCTGGCCTATTTGAACGCCCTTCACAATCTCTACTAAACGGTTGTCCGTGTTCCCAAGTTTTACTTGGCGGGGGTAAAATCGTTCCCCTTCTTTGACAAAAACAATGGTTTGCCCATCTAACTCTTGTATTGAACTTTTGGGGAGTGCCAGATTGACTTCTTGGAAACCAATCTGAATATAACCCTCTACCATAGCGCCTAAAGGCCAATAACCACTGCCATTATCAACGTTCACAAACGCGATAGAATAGGGTTTGTCATCCGGTGAGGACGTAATGTGGCTTATACTTGATTGTTGCTGCAATTCCTCAAGCCTTAAAGTGACTTCCATATCAGCGGCAATATGAGTACGTTGTTTGGGGAAAATAGCCAATTGAGCAATTGCGCGAGAGTAATTAGCAACAGAAAGCAGCACTTGACCGTTGGTGAGCTCACCATCATTGGCGTGTCTAGCTATGATTTTTCCAGACATCGGTGAGGTGATTGAGTATTGATTTAAACTCTCGTTTGACTCAATGATTGCCAGCGTGTCACCTTTTTCTACTTTATCTCCAATATTCACCATGATACGTTTTACAACACCGTCGAAGCGGGCACGAATATGACTCAGTGACGCAGGATCATGAACTATCCGCCCAAATGTTCTGGTTGTGAGCGATAATGATCCTGACGCGGCTGAAGCAGTCACGATATCGTGTTCAAGCATCCGTTCTTGAGATAACACTACGTACTCGGGTCTTTCTTCGGCTTCCTCATCGTCATCATCAGCCAGGGCGACAGTAGCAAACAGTAAAGTCAGTAGCATGGCTAACACGCCAAGCAAGTCACGTGCGCTAGTGAGTAATGTAAATTGTGATGTATTCATTATTTTTTCTCTAGTAATTCTGATGATTGAGCAGACGTCGAGGGAGAGTCAGAAAACACGGGAATTCCCGTAAGTGCCTCTAGATCTGCGCTTCGAAGGTGGACTAAGCCTGCGGCTTTTATCAGTGTTCGTTGCATATCTATGAGTTGCTGTTGCGTTGTCACCCACTCTATATAGTTGTAGCGACCACTTTCATAGCCATCCCGCGCCAATTTCAATGCAGATTCCAATGTGGGAACGACATTGTCTTGAAGGGTCGTAACAGTGAGCAAGGCTTGGTCTTTTGCGCTAATGACTTGATTTAATTGGCGAGTGAGTTCACGAATTTTCGCTTGTTTTTGATAGTCGATACTGTCAAGCAATGCGCGCTGTTGTTCGTATTCTCCTAGATTCCGCTGCTTGGTATTTAACGGCACCGAAATACTGGCGACTAACGCTGTGTCATTAATTCCCTGCATTCTTCGGATACCGGCTTCCCACGCAATGTCGAACTGCTGACTGGCCTGAACCACTCTCAATCTGGCCTCTTGTACCCGATAGTTATCAGCATAAAGCAGAACGTGTGGATTGCTTTGAAGCTGTGAAAGCATATGTTCAAGTGATAGTGAATTTGGAAACGATAACAGTGTCCCTTCAACTTCCGCAAACGCAGCGTTAGTGTCACCCCACATGATGGCCAGGTCGCGTTTATACTCATTGAGTTTTTGTTCACTTATCAATAACGACAAACGCGCCTGCGACAACGCTGACTCTGCACGTTTTTTCTCAAGTGGTGAAGAAGCCCCCGCTTCAACCCGTGTAGAGACTGTCTGAAGCATTGTGCGAGCCAGCATTTCAGCTCGTTGCTCAGTCTTGTGCAACGCTTGTTGGACAATGACATTGATATATCGTCGAGTTGTTTCACCCAAGATGTCCAGCGTACGAATGCGCCGTTGTGTAAGCAGTTGTGCTTTTTTTGAACTCACCACATTCATTCGGCCGCTGACTTTATCTCCAAGCTCGATGACCGACGATAAGGTCAGTGTCAATTCGGCATCTTTGATACCAGACACTTCGCCTGTTCCCAACACATTTTCAACTTCAACCCCAACAGACATTTCAGGTCGTAAGCTGGCCATTTTTGATTCACCATCCAAAGCCGAAGATTTAAATTCGAACACAACTAAATCTGGGTTGTTTGATAATGTGCGTTTGAGCGCATTTTCAAGCGTGATTGAAGACTTTTGCGCATTGGCAGATTGAACAGATATGCTCATGGTTACCAGTGCAGCAGATATCAATTTCAGATACGCTGAGCTAGCTTTTTTTATGCCCAATGGGCGTGAAGAACTCATAAAAGAACCTTTTGTTCATAAGATAACGACATACATGGAAAGCACCCATGCAAACATATAGGAGGGAATGGATTAATGTTGAGGTGGGCGCAAAAGGCCTTCGACTAGGCCGTCAGTGACGTTGCGGGAATAACTGTATTGATTGGTATATAACGGTTTAGATACGT
>DFOV01000212.1:11994-12915 GCA_002376965.1 Gammaproteobacteria bacterium UBA3532 | reverse complement strand
CAATGTTCTTGCCGGGCTGGATTCGCCTACTTCAGGTGCTGTCATTATGGATGGCAAAGAAGTGTCTGGCCCCAGCCTTGATCGCGGTGTGGTGTTTCAAAACTACAGCCTATTGCCTTGGCTAACCACCTTGCAAAACGTTTCATTCGGGGTAAAAGCCCGCTGGAAACACTGGAGTAAGAACAAGGTTCTGGAACACAGCCGCCACTATCTCGAAATGGTTGGGCTAGGGCACTCACTGAATAAAAAGCCTTCCCAGCTCTCTGGTGGTATGCGGCAACGCGTCAGTATTGCCCGTGCATTTGCCACCAGCCCCAAATTACTCTTACTTGACGAACCGTTCGGCGCTCTAGATGCGCTGACCCGCGGTGTTATTCAAGATGAGCTAATCAAAATATGGAGCGAAACCCAGCAAACCGTCTTTATGATCACTCACGATGTTGACGAAGCAATCCTGCTGTCGGATCGCATCTTACTGATGTCCAACGGCCCTAACGCTCAGGTGGCAGAGTCTGTCACGATCAACATTCCACGACCGCGCAACCGAGCACAAATTATTAACGATCCGGCCTATTACCACATCAGAAACCATTTGGTCGACTTCCTGGTCAACCGCTCAAGTAAAATCGCAGCAACCGACCCTAACGAGTCGGGCGAACCCGTTGAGGTCGATCCATCCAAATCGGCGCCAAAGCCATCAGCCCAAGAAACCACTTCCCCTGATTTGGCGGCAATGTCCGCCGCTTATTGATTGTATCTGGAGATCACTATGAACAAAGAAATCATGACTGAAACCATCGTTCAAGCCAAAGCAGCCAAAGGACTAACATGGGAGACCATGGGTAAGGAACTCAGCATGTCACCGGTATGGCTTGCCTCTGCTTGCCTTGGCATGAACAGCGCGCCCCCTGAGAAAGCAGC
>DFOV01000212.1:2789-11624 GCA_002376965.1 Gammaproteobacteria bacterium UBA3532 | reverse complement strand
ACCAAAGAATGGGAAAAGGCGGTGCCAACCGATCCTCTAATCTACCGACTTTATGAAGTGGTTGGGGTGTATGGTGATACGTTAAAAGAGGTGATTCAGGAGAAATTTGGTGACGGCATTATGAGCGCCATTGATTTCGCGATGGAGGTTGAAAAAATCGAAGATCCCAAAGGCGATCGGGTGCTTATAACAATGAATGGTAAGTTTCTACCCTACAAGAGCTGGTAGACCCTCACACGGGGCGGGCTTCCCCGCCCCTACTGCCAACATCAACACAGGGAGTCAAAATGAATACCGAAACACGCCCGCCATGCCCTCCTTTTAGTATCGAAGAAGCGATTATCAAAGTACGCAAAGCCGAAGATGCCTGGAACGGGCAAAACCCTCAGGCGATCGCTCAGGCCTACACACCAGACTCAACCTGGCGCAATCGTAGCGAATTTATTAACGGTCGTGCTGAAATTATCGCCTTTTTGCAGCGCAAATGGGCCAAAGAACAAGACTACCGCCTTATCAAAGAACTATGGACTTGTGATGGCAACCGTATCGCGGTGCGTTTTGCTTATGAATGGCACGACCTGGATGGCATGTGGTTTCGCTCCTATGGCAATGAAAACTGGGAGTTTGATAACCAAGGATTGATGCGCAAACGCATTGCCAGCATCAATGATTTACCGATTGCAAAAAGCGAACGAAAGTTTCTGTGGGAGTCCGGTCCACGCCCGGATAACCATCCAGGATTATCTGACCTTGGCTTGTAGGATGGCGCCAAATATTTCTTTTCGCTGCTTGTTTTTCAGGCTACACTTTGGTTGCTCCTTAGGCACCAAAATCTTTGGGGTTGAATAGAACCTGAAGCATGTCGCATCAGGTTGTTTGTAATTCGAGATGATCTTGAGAGGGAATAATAATGGAAGAGTTTAAAAAAGCACTACAGCATTACGCCGATTTTTCTGGCCGCGCAACCCGCAAAGACTACTGGATGTTCTTTCTGTTTTACATGATTTTATACATCGTCGCTATGGTCGTTGACGGCGTACTGGCCGCATTGATCGGTCTACCAATCCTCACCCTGATTTTTGCTTTAGGCATGTTAGTTCCAAGCCTAAGCTGTGCAGTACGACGACTGCATGACACCAGCCGCAGCGGTTGGTGGGTACTAATATCCCTCGTCCCTCTTGTCGGTGGAATCATCTTAATAGTATTCCTGGCTCAAGACAGCCACGACGACAATCAATACGGCCCCAACCCCAAGGGCACACAGCCTGCTGAGGCAGCCGCAGCTTAAACCGCAAACCGCGCTTTATGCCAAGCCAATGCCTCTTCAAAAGGCATTGGCCTGGCAACCAGATAGCCCTGAATATAAGCGCCGCACTTTTCTCGTAAATAGTCAAACTGCTCCTGACTTTCCACCCCTTCAGCGACCAAGCGCAGGTTTAACGCCTCGGCAATACCGATAATAGCTGCCGAAATCGCACTGTCGTCTTTATCATCAGGCAGGCCATCGACAAAAGATTTATCAATTTTTAGCTCGTTAATTGGAAATTTCTTAATGTAGGCCAGTGATGAGTAGCCAGTGCCAAAATCATCGATAGCGATACGGATCCCCAGACTGCGAATGCGCTCCAGGCGACGAATAATGTCGCTATTATTTTCTACTAGTACGCGCTCGGTTAACTCCAATTGCAGGCGTTGACTGCCGATGCCAGCCTCTTTCATCACCTGCTCAAGCTTGTGAATATAACCATCGCTTTTAAATTCAAGGGGCGATAAATTAACCGAAATAAGCGTTTCACTATCCCCCATTTCAGTTAAACGACTGATAAATGCAATCGCATTTTTTAATACGAACTCACCCAACACAATGATGCTGGAAGACGACTCAGCAATAGGGATAAATTCGTCCGGGCGAATGAACCCTTCTTCTGGATCATTCCAACGAATGAGCGCCTCATAGCCGTGTATTTTGCCCGTTTGGTTGCAGACCTGAGGTTGAAAATAGGTATACAGATCTTTTTCTTCCTTTAATGCTTCGATAAGTCGATCATTCAGCATTTTCTTACGCTTTATCGCTTCTTGCATATCGTGGGAGAAAACACGGTAGTCATTCTTGCCGCTGAGCTTGGCATCGTTTAACGCAATGCTGGCTTCTTTAGCCAGATCAGTCAGCTCTTCAGCATCTTCGGGATAAAAAGCCACACCGATACTTACCGATAGACGATGCGAAATCCCTCCCACTACAATGGGAACTCGCATCTTCAATACGATTTCACTGATCACTTTTTTCGTTTCTTCCAAAGAGGTGCTGGCCAAAAACAGTTGGAACTCATCGCCTCCTGTCCGCGCCAGCATATCTACACCACTACGCACATAAGAGCAAAGCCGTTGAGCAATGGCTTTCAGTACTTCGTCGCCCGTATGCTGGCCGTATATATTGTTAATGGTTTTGAAATCATCAATACCAACAAAGCTCAGCGAACAAATATGCTGATGCCCACTGTGCTCATCGATATATTCGGTTACATGCTGGTTGAAGTTATGCCGGTTTGGCAGCTGAGTAAGCGGATCAAACAAAGCCAGCTTCCGCATGGTTTGTTCTGCTTTAACTTTTTCGGTGGTGTCACGAATGATAATGGTAAAGATCGGTTTTTGGTGTAGCTTAACTGCCGACATAGTTAACTCAATAGGAAAGCATACACCTTCAAAAGTACGCCCTTGCATGGCATGGGTCATGCCCAGCAGTGACGAGCGCTCATTCATATCTTTATCTTGATTAAAGGCCTCCATAATGCGCATCGAGTCGTCACACACAAAGCGCTGTATTGGCAGCTCGATTGCCTCTTCGGCAACACACTTGAAAATCAGCTCGGCTCCGGGATTAAAGGATTCAATAACGCCGTTTGTCGTCGTAGTGATAATGGCGACATCAGCTGTATTCACGATGGCTGCTGAACGTGCGGCATAATCATCAGCGCGGATATTGGCTTTTTCGGTTAGTCTCTGGGCAGTGTGTTTGAGTTTAAGGTGGGTAGCGATCCGAGCCATAGCCACTTTAAAGTTGATCGGTTTAGTCACATAGTCGTTGGTACCAGCCTCAAAACACTCTGCAATCAAGCTTTCATCATGTCGAGCTGTCACCATAATCACTGGTAGCTCAATACTAGGAAAGCTACGTCGAATTTGCTTTAACACCTCAAGACCATTCATATCTGGCAGCATGTAATCCAGCAAGACTAAATCGTAGTCGCCCGGTCGCACCATAAACATCGCCTGCTGAGCATTTTCGGCAATATCGACTTCGAATTCTTTTTTACGTAGTAATGCGACTAAAACTTCAACGTTATCAGGAACATCATCTACCACGAGTATTTTAAATTGACTAAAAAAACTCATTAATTAATCCTCTCCTGCCGTTGCCGTTGACGCTTCAGCCACCAGGTTTAGCTTTTTGACCACCAATGGAATTAAAGTAACTATTTCATTAGCATGAAATTGAGCTTCACCAAGCTCCCCGTCGGCACACAAGCCATCGACCTCGCCAGCAAGCTGAGACAAGTAGTCAGCCCCCACCATACCGGCAGTATTCTTTAGCTGGTGAGCCAATCCTCCCAGCTGTTCAGCATCTCCCGCGTCATTAGCGGTGCTAAGTGCGCTTAACATTTCTTCACTCTCAGCAATAAACTTATCTACTGTAATATAGTAAAGATCCTCCACATTATCGAAGTAAACCTTTATCGCCGTATCAGGGTGGATGGCTATTTTGTCTTCTTGTGATACATCTGGATGAGGAGTTGCTTGCTCATATGTTTCTGCTTGTTCTGCTTGTTCGTTCTGCGTTGGTTGACGATGCTTAGGCTTCAACCCCGATTTTTTCAACTGACTATCTGTGCACCACTTGTCGAGTGTCGCTTTGAGCTTGACGGTTTCTACCGGCTTGGCAATAAAGTCGTTCATGCCATATCCCAAACATTTTTCAGCCTCGCCGCGCAACGCATTAGCAGTAATAGCGATAATAGGGATCGGACGCTCTGCGTTTTCCTCATTGCGAATACGTTCGGTGAGCTCGTAGCCACTTAAGCGTGGCATATGACAATCGGTTAGAATAACGTCGTAATGATTCTTCTGCCAAAAATGGTAAGCTTCCATCCCATCTTCGGCGACATCGACGCTATATCCCAGGCGTTTTAATAGTGAGCCGATCACAAACTGATTGGTTTCATTGTCTTCAGCAAATAGTATGCGCCCTTTCGTTGGGCCATCCTGTTCATCTTCAACAATTTCAGCGATGTCCAAACCCTCCACAAGCACTTCGGGGCTTTTGACTCCCAACGCTATGGCCGCACCATTTACCAACGCAGAACGTAATACCGGCGTACCAATATAGACCTGTTCCTGCACCAACCGCGGCGGCGCGTTTGGTTGCATCTCTGGAACAATCACTACCTTACGCACTTTGATGTCTAGTCTGGCGAGTCGTTCATCAAGCATTTTCTCGGCCTGCTCCACCAGCTCTGCGTTATGGGCTTTATCCAATAAAATAAAACGCACATCCTGTAAGTGTGAATCCTTAAGCAAAGCCAGACTATCAAGCGAACCAATATTTTTTACTGCAACCCCATGAAACGTCAGGTAACGAGCGATATAAATTTGAATATCCTGATCCCAACCAATCGATATAGCCTCGTTACCCAAAAGCTCATCACAGGTATCTTCTAACTCCCGTTCAACCTGCGGAAAGTGAAGGCTGATATTAAAGGTGGTTCCTTGCCCTTCTTCAGAGAATAACTCAATGGTGCCCCCCATCATATCGGTGAGACGCTTGACGATGGTCAGCCCCAGCCCAGTCCCACCAAAACTGCGGGTGATCTGCTGATCGGCCTGAGTGAACGGGCTGAAAATGCGCTTTTTCACTTCGTCATTCATACCAATGCCGTTGTCGGATACTTGCAGCCCAATGCCAACTTCTTCTCCTGCAAAGGATTCGAGATTGGCCATTAAGCACACTTCTCCCACTTTAATATCATTGGTTTCAGTGAATTTCAGGGCATTGCCTACCAGGTTGGTAACTATCTGCTCCAGCCGTGTTGGATCTGCCATCAAAAAGTCGGGGATACCCGGCTCAATGAAACATTTAAACTGAATATTTTTTGACTTGGCAATGGGAGCCAACGCCGCAACAGCAGACTCAATAACATCTCGCAGACTGGTCTCAATGCTTTCGATCTGAAACTTACCGGCTTCAATTTTTGAGAAGTCTAAAATATCGTCGATAATGCGCAGCAGTGTGAATGCCGATGAGCGCACTGCATTCGCCGATGATTTTTGGCTGTCGTCCAAATCACTTAACAACAACAACTCAACGGCTCCTACGACGCCATTCATGGGTGTTCGGATTTCGTGGCTCATCGTCGCCAAAAAGGTCGACTTCAAACGATTAGCCGCCTCGGCATCATCTTTGGCTTGCTCCAGCTCCTGCGTTCGTTCAGCCACGCGGGATTCCAGTGTTTGATTCAACTCCAGGATCTCTGCTTCCTTTTTTTGGCGTTCAATATCTTTGGCCTGGATCTCATGCATCATATTATTGAAAGACTCAGCCAGCTTCCCTAGCTCATCATTGCCAAAAACCCTGGCGCGCAAGCTGTAGTCTTTTGACTCCCGCACCCGCTCTGTTAACTCCGCCAGTGCAACGATCGGTCGCGTAATAAATCGTTGAAACAGGTTCGCCAAAAAATAGGTGAGTAAAATGCCACCAAAAAAAGCCAACAACTTAACCTGCAACGACTGCATAAGGGTACGCTTAAGCTCTCCAGTCGAGACCTCCACATAAACATGCCCCAAGGTTTCTCCCTTAAAGACGATGGAGCGAGAGGAATAAAAGCTGTATCCAGCTCGAATCGGCTGCGTGACATCTCCTGAAACCAGTGCCTGAAGTTGACCTTCTTCCAGATAAGACTGGCTGGGCGCTTCATCATCTACCGAAGTGAATACATCATACTCGGCAAAGGGCTGCCATTGCCCGTTTGAATCACGATGGGTTACCGCAATATAACTCACAATACGTTGCTCTTTGGCAAATTCGACAATGTAGTCCTGAGCTGAATTTTTATCATCAAACGCAATCATAGCTACCAGATTGGTACTGACTTGATCGGCAAAGGTACGCGTCAGATCGCGGTAGCGATCGCTTAAAGTGCTACGCTCATAATAAAACTGCCAAATGCCAATAGTGGCCAAGGCAATAGTCGCAGACAATAGAATAAACAGTATCAGCTTGTTTTTGATACCTAAGTTTTTAATACCAAGGTTTTTGATCCCTAAAAAATCGCTTTTCTCAGCCATCTGCTAGTCCTGACGATTGGCGATAAATAGCAACGATGAGTCTAGTTTTAGATGGGCTTTGTTCGCCGCCTCGATGTTGATATTCAACTTGATCTTGCTCTCAACAATGTTCAACGACACCATGCCACCGTACTCCATAAAGTCATCCAGCTCACTGACGGTTAACATAGGCTTGGTTGAGACCTGCTTGACGATGTAATCCAACGAGCTTTTTTTCCCCTGATCAATAAACAGCACATGGCAGCCCTCATCAACATCACCAATCTGATTAAACAGACGGGTTTCGGTGTTATCTGGGCTATCATCGAGCACCTGCTGACCAAAGGGGTTGCCGCCCAACAGGCATAGCTTCAATGGTGTTGCGTTGTCACCATCTGGCCAGGTAATAAACTGGCTGATTTTGATCATCAGATTGAACATCAAAGCGTATTTCTCCACCGCATCGTCAGCCACCGAGGAGCGACAAACCAGCATAAGCACAATCAATATCAACGATTTAGATAGCTTCATATCGTCACCTCAAAATGCCCAGCGGGTTTGTAAAAACAAACGCCTTCCAGGTAGTGGATGGTAAGCAGGAATAAATCCTGGAGGGTTAGGATTGGTGGCAGGGTTCCAGGCATTGCGATCAGACGAACCCGTTTGACGACTAACCCCAACAATATCGCGATCAAACAGGTTATCAATCACCAACTGAACGCGCCGCTCCCCTTGAGCATCGAACAGCCAGCTCAGCGCTAGATCCGACTTGGTATAGCTCGGCGCATAGCCATCGAAGTACGGATTGGTTTCGGTAACCGCGCGTTTACCGGAATATTTTAATGTCCAATCAAGCGCCAAGCGCTTGTCAAAATACGCAGACTGCCAGGCCAGCAACCACTTTTGGCGCGCCGTTCCAACTATAGAATCCCATGAAGCGCTCTCAATCCGTCCGTCCAAGTAATGATAGTTGAGCGCCAGCGCATGTGATTGAGCAAACTCGAAACGCAATCCGGCTTCAGCCCCTCGACTTGAGCGTTGGCCTTTATTGGCATAATGCTCCGTTTCGGTGTCGATAATAATGCTATCGTCGGTTTGTGAATAAAAGGCTTCTAATTGCAGCTCAATTAGACTTAATCCGAGCATGCCATCAGTCACTAAGTGTTCCAGTTGATTGATCCATTGATAGGTCTGGGTTGATTCGGGCTTTAACCTTGGATTGCCGCGAAACTCATCGCTCAACTCAAAGATGGTTGGCTCTCGATAGGCCTCACCGTAGATAACTTTACTAATCCAACGACTTAATGGCAGCCCCATCCGATCCACTGGCATATCGCCAATCAAGCCTAGTCGCGCATTGGTGGTACTGCCATAAAAACTGCTGTGATCGTAGCGTAGCCCCAAGCTGTAACCCAAACCACGCACCAACTGATCTTCATAGACCGTGTAGAGTGACTTTTTGATCTCGTTTTGTGTCAAGCCTTCTTGGCGCAGCCCCAGTTGCGGCTCGATTGCTTGCGTAGCCAATTCCCATGAGCTGTTCGTATAAGATTGATTGACCTGCCCTACCGAGCCCAACGACACCACCTGATCTCGCTTGTGGGCTTTTTGGTATTGTAGCCCAATGTTCAGAGCTCCTTGTTTTCCAACCTGAGCATTCAACTGTTGCTCAAGTGTCATTTGATCGCTTTGGCTGTGGTAACGCTTTTTCAGCTCTGGAAAGCGATACAAATAACGAAAGCCGGTTTCCGGGCGCTGCTGATCCTGGCGATACCAAAACCGTGTTTGAGCCTCAACCCTATCAGTGAGTCGCAGGTTCACGGCGCTATCCAGGGTATATTGACGGCCATGGCGGATAAAGTCAGGTGCAGTGGCATCATATTCGTAGCCGACCACATAGCTTCCCAGCCCTTGCTCAATATCCCAGTAAGCCAGATCGACATAGGCTTGTTCCAGCATGCTCTCGGCGTTTGCAGCATCAAAACCCAAGCGCAGTCGATACGACTCTATATCTTTGGAGGTGTTAAAACCATCGGTAACCGAATCGCCTGCAAGAGGGTTGGATGTACCGGTTACATATTGATTATCAACATAGTCTTCGGTCAAAAATACCGGATGTGTCAGATCAGAAAAGTAGCCTGCCGGATCGGGGCGGCTCTGACCATCATCGCCGTTCTGACGAAAGACCTTGCCGGTAAAAGCCAACGACCACTGACGCCAGTTCGCTTGGTTAAAGGTCGACAAGCTATAAACATCATCCTCGCCCACATAGGCGCTCGCTCTATTAACCGAATCGCGATGCTCGCGAGAAATGACATTGATAATCCCAGCCACCGCATTGGCACCATAAATCGCCGACCCTGGCCCCAAAATAACTTCGACGCGATCAACGTTGTCCAACAGCAACTCTTCACCCCAGCCCTGCGACCAAAGGAAAGCAACGTGGTTATAGATAATGCCATCGATCATCACCAGCAATTTAGTATTTCCGGGATCACCGCCAATACCGCGCACACT
>DFOV01000212.1:0-2419 GCA_002376965.1 Gammaproteobacteria bacterium UBA3532 | reverse complement strand
GCAGGAATATCTTCGAGTAAATCAACCAGATTGCGATAACCTCGACGTTCGATGGTTTCGCGACTGATAACGCGTATGCTGGCGGCCGCCTCGGCTGTGGTTTGTTCACGCCGCGACACCGAGGCCACTTTAGTGTCCAGTAGCTCGGCCAAATTCATCTGTGTAAGATCCATGCTGTAGCCATCACTGACCATCAACGCCGACAACACCAACCCTAGACAGCGCAAACCATTTCGGTATTTATCCATTTCCAGATCCTGTTTGCTGATCGGCGACGAAACGCCGCACCAGCATCAATCAACATGTTCACTTTTTAGTCTAGTTTATTTTTAGCAAACAGCCACGCGAAGCCCCACATATTTAAGCCCCCTAGCTATCCCCTGTCTCTACCCCAATATCACCGTTTTGTGCGATATTCATCCACTTCAATTTCTCGTATGATAAATCTGTGCACTAAAACACAGCGCCACTGTTTTTAATAACAAGAAGAAAAACCAGAACAAGAACTAGAGAAAAAACGACGGTCGACTGTGGAAAGTCCAAAATAAAAATAATAAGTTAAAAGGGTTATTAGAAGGGCGTCCATGATGGACGCCCTTTTTTATGGTGGGCTGCCGCATTCCCTGTTAGGGCTGAACATTTCCCCATTAAAGATCGTAATGGAAGTCCCCCACTTTTCGACTCTGTTAAAATTACCAATTGTTGTAATCAGCTTAATGCAAGAGCTTCGTTGGTCGTGTTAGAGTGTTTTCGGATCAATGGACAAAATACTTAGAAAAATAATGTTCGATGCACTATATTGCATATATTACATTCCAAATATTCAAAGAGAATTGCAATGATTGAGTTCGGTTGTTCTTCGTGCGGTCGGTCATACAGGGTTTCTGAGGATAAGGCAGGGAAGAAAGCAAAGTGCTCTGACTGCGGCGCAGTAATACAAGTCCCTATCCCTGACAATGATGAGTTAGATTTTGATGAAGAACATACTCTCAGCTACGAACTCCTAGAACTGCGAGAACATACATTGGCTCTAATTGCTAGTGGCTACGAAGATCTGCTGTCATGTAAGACGGTTAAAGATGACATGCTCTCTATTGTCATTAAATGTGATGAGTCTCGAAAACAAATGGTTCTCCTACATTCTTTCCTGATCAGAGACGAATCACATATAACAGTATTCTCACCTATTGGAAATTATTACGCATTGGGCACGAATAAAGAACAGTTTTTTCAATTAGTCGTTGATTGCTCGACATTGCCTATCGCGAGCATAAAAGCAGATGAAGACGGCGATATTTCAGTGCAGCAACAGTTTGCTGCCCTATCGCTGGATGAAAGCGAAATATTAGCAACTACTATTCACATTGGTAAGCATGCGGACTTTCTTGAGCAGAAGTATTTTCTCGCTGATATGCATTAGCGTCATATCCTGCAGCTGTTGGACAGATTTTCCGTTGAACTTCAAGCTTGCCGCATAGCACTGCGTTAATTTAGGGATGCAAAATGAAGAATATATTTATCGGATTAATACTGCCACTGTCATTTGTCGGTTGTGCCACTGTAGAACCAAAGCTCACAGAAAAAACAAACCCTTACAATCAGACTCGTTCTTATAAATACGAACCTATTATCACCGCCAGCTGCAAAACCCCTTCTCGTTTGAACACCTTTGTAACAATTGGCTTCCTTGGAGGAGGTGGTTTAGATACCCTCTTCGTTCGTTACAAAAATAAAGGATGGGTGTTTCTCGATTCTAGTTTCGGTCTTGACATGTTAATTGATGGTGAAGTTTTAAAACTGAAGGGAACCGGATTGAATGATAGAAATGTTGTATACGGATCTACCGTTGAAGAAGAGGTTTATTATCACATAACGAAAAATATCGCGGAGAAACTTAGTAAAGCCAAGAAGGTGCAATTCAGAGCAACAGGCTCTAACGGCTACGTAGAGCGGTGCTTATATGCTGAGCAGTTAAAGTTTATTTCTAAGGTCATACCGACTATAGGCAAAAATTAATTTCAAGCCCCTAGGTTGGAAAAGGCGCAGCCGCCTTCCGACAACCTCAGAAGCTCAGCTCAACAATGACGGAGCCGGACTTGAATACAGGCGTCAAATGGCACTCTGCTTATCTGACCTACGATGCCCCATCAAATACCAGAAATAAGATGTCTATCGAACCGACAATTTCATCCCGATAGTGTTCCAGAGTACCTACGTCTGCTCTTAGTATGGATTTAGGGACTGTGGTCATTTGATTGGCTAGAAGCACAAACTCTTCACCATCAATCAGAACGGCGGGGCAAAGCTTTTGAGCCACTTTTTCGTTTATCTTTTTGGAGGGGGTAAGCGGAATGACGAGTCGAGAATTAAGGTCGCGAAGCAAATCGCTTTGTACGTCAACGAAATAGGGATAGGTTTT
>DFOV01000404.1:5707-9018 GCA_002376965.1 Gammaproteobacteria bacterium UBA3532 | reverse complement strand
CTGTTTAGGTCGTCGATTAGTGAAGACCCCCAATGTGGCACGGGCGTATCCAGCAATTGCGAACGAAGCCAAAGCGATTTTTTAAAGCGCTTACGCGTCGTTGTTACCTGCTTATCAAAGCCAAAACAATGAAGCGGCAGACAGGGTTTGGGGATGGCCTCCTTGGGGATTGCATCGCTAATCACTGCAAAAGGGCGCTGCGTCGTGTAGCCATCCAGCAAATCCGTTAATCCGCTGTCACCAAGTCTTTCGCGCAATATCCAGCACAATTGTCCAAATAGCGTATCCCCTTTAAGCGGTGTGGAAAACTGGCTGACCAGCCGAATAGTAAGACTAAGCCGCTGCATGCTAACTCCTAGGCTGTAAATTGAATCGAAGCCAGTTCAGGAAGGATATCTTGTCTGTCCATGACTAAGGAACTGAAACGCACTTTGCCATATCCGCGAGAGCCACTGCCACCGAGACCATCCATTTCAAGCAGTTTCAGGCCATTGTATAGTAGGTGCAATACTTGATCACCATCTGTGCTGAGCTGCTTTAATGTCATTCGAAAGTCAAATTGAGCACCAGCAGGTACTCGCTCGGTGTAACGCGGGTGGCTGGCTTCTCCGGTGATGCGATTAATAGTGTTTTCACTTTTCGCCTCGGTCAGCAACAGGTGTTTGTCTTCAACCGCTTGACGGTGCCAATCTTCATTGAGTGAACAATCCCAGAAGGAAACGCGGGTAGGGCCAAGGGCTTGAGCTTGCTCATCGCTAAGCTTATCGCCAGCGCCGCAACCAAAGAGCTGTAGAATATGCAAACCATCGCCCTTTTTGTCTTGATCAAGCTTTTCATAAACCCCGTAAGACAGTGGTTTTCCCTTGGTATCAATGACAACACCCGCTCGCCATTCGAGAAGACTACGGATTTTGCCTTTGATCGATGAGCCCGGTATGTAGGGCAGATCAGTATGCGGGTGGCGGATCACGGTAGTATCAATGCCACCGATTTTCATTTCGGCATTACCAGCACCGATATGTAAACCGGACAGCAATTCCAGGGTGCCTTCAATTTGGCTGAATTTTTCTAGTTTCATAGGTTAACCTCTCAATATACTGTCAGCTGCTAGTTAATGGTGGTGCTATTTGTGACCCAACTCTTCTAGTTTGAGAAACCCCATAACGGCCTCAAAAAAGAGTTTGAAATTTCTAAACTCTTCTAGCGTGTTGACGTTACGCAGGGATTTTTGAATAAACGACGCAAAATAGTGATCGATGAGCTTTCTACCCTCCGCGTAAGCTACCTTGGCATTTATCATTTTGATGTAAGGCAGCAGGGCGTTGAATTCATCTCCCTCCGCCTTTTTGGCCCGTTCGTACCATTGGCAAATCTCGTCATAGAAGCGACGCAACTGCGTAGTATTATTCATAGTTTTAGAACCGTTTTTCCTGATTATTTTAGCAATGTCCTGGGCCTCCTCATCAAACAAGGAGGGGGTAGGGCGACTAAAATCCGGGGCATGAAAATCATGGCTCATGTTCTTTCCCTCATAGCATAAAGCTGTTGAAACACTGCCACTTTTAAGTGGCGTTGATGACGTAGTATTTGTTGGCTTAATTCAGTGATCAGCTCATTGATAGCAACATCAGAAGCGGTGCCAGCTTCTTCTTTTAAAAAGCGCACCGTGCGATAGGCCAACTGGGAGCGCCAGAGGGCTTTGGTTGGCTGGCTTTTTTCTACAGAGCACATATCAGCAAAGCGAAGCAGTTGATAAACATAAGCCGTTGAGAGCTTATATTCTCGTGATAAGTCTTTTAATCGCTCGGCGAAGCGGTTCAGCTCGGCGAGCGCAGGCCAGCTCATGGTGGTATTAAAAACTGTTACCGCATTTTTTTGCTGTTGGTGGTCTTCATAGGCTTTGGCGTTATCAAGCGCATCTTCGGCAGCCGACGAGATGTGACTGATGGGTAATCCTGCTTTCGTCTGATACAGGCCGCAACTGACCGTTATTTGAGGGTTGCGGCAGACATAACGTGAAAAATCTTGCTGCAGCGCCTGAGCAAGGCGTATCTGGCTGCGCCATGGCCCCATCAGGAAAAAGTCATCACCCCCGGCAAATACGGTATAAGTATCAGGAAAACGATCGCGACAAAGATAAGGCAGCCAAACGGTGAAGTAGAAGTTCATTTGGCGTGACAATGAAGCCATTTTGGCGAAGGTGGGTTGAGATAGCCCCGCCTGAAAGAGCAGACCAAGGTTATCGACATCGCCTTTGAGTGCGCTGATCGCTTTAATGCCGCGCCAAGAGTCTATGTCGCTATTATTGGGCCAGCGATCATCACAGGCCAGGTGTTCCCAGCTTTTAATATTACCCTCGGTTGCCGGTTCGCAATCAGCGCCGTAGCGGGATGCCAACATAATATCTTCTGCGCTAAAGCGGGCGACGTAGGTATTGATAAAGCGCTTAGCATATCCGCTAAACAAAGGACTATCGACCTTGTCAGGCAAGCTGAAATCAATGGCACGGCGTAGAGTATTGCTAGCAGCCATCTCGCCGAACTTGCCATCGGCCTCCTCATCATCGATAAAGCAGACGGTATAGCCAAATAAGTCGACGTGGAGCCGGTGGCGCTGCTGATGCCAGTCAGCATCCTTCGTTGCTATCAACAGGCGTTGGTGTTTGGTAAGCCAGGAGCCGATCTGCATTTGATCGTAGGCGATATCGCTAACGTAGATGGTATCGTCTTCAGAAATAGCGCGTGTAGCGGGGCTGCAGCCATCAACCTGGCAAACCCCTTTGGTTGCGTCAAATTGTTCGAGGTAATCCTTGAACACGGTTGGGTGATTGTTGGTTGTTAGATCAAAACGTTGGTATTTTTTCGTTTCCAGCTGGTCGAACAAGCGAGCCATCAGTTGTTTGAATGGGCTGTTTTCTTGGTCGCCGTGTAAAAAGTCATTGCAGCTGGCTGCTTGCCAACACAAGCCAATCCCAGAGCGGGCATAAGCTTTATCATAAAACCACTGGTCGAATGAACCCTGCAGGCTTTGAAGGTGTTTCAATGTTGCTTCAGTATTAGGAGCAACAATCAGAAATTTACCGGCAGCTTGGGTGATCAGGCTGGCTGCTGGCAGTGATAAGGCATCTAGCACTTGAAGCGCCGCGCATTCACATAGCAAATTAACGTAGAACGACCGCCCGCGCAGCAGTTTGGTGGCTTTGCGTGATGTTTGCCCTCCTTCTGCAAAGATAAACGACTGAATACCAAAAAAGTCGCCCTGGATCAGCAAAAGCTTTTGTTCATCCCAGTCTTCCCGATAGCGCATGGCTT
>DFOV01000404.1:0-5315 GCA_002376965.1 Gammaproteobacteria bacterium UBA3532 | reverse complement strand
GTTGCTCGCCCGTGGTCATACAATGAAACATCCGGCCGTGTTTTACCAGCAGTGGCAGAGGGGATGCTGTGCATGGCAGCCAAACATAAACTATCAAAGTGATCGAGCCAGAGGGTCAGATTATCACGGTGGGAGCGCGGGATGCGTTTGATCTGTTCACAAAGAAAATCCCACAGCTGTCGATACTCTGCTTTTGCCTGGTTTTCTTTTTCAGGGATCGCCTTATCCTTAGCCACAGGCATGGTGGCATCGACACTTAAGGGCTTCAGTGGGTAGCGATAAGCTAACTGCTCTTCGCTCGAGGCATCCTGATGGATCTGCTCAAACAGTGTGAGAAGGCGTGCCCGGTAATGATTAGGCCGCTCTTCGGCCTCATTGTATGCCTCAAACTCTGAGCGCTCAAAACCCGATGCAACGCGGTCGGCCGTAGCGACAATCCATTGCAGCAACGTATTTGGATTGTGATGCATGCTTGCTGCATTGATCAGCGAGTCATCCGTATCTTTCTCTCGCCAACCGGCAAAGGGAAACATGTCGTTGCCAATCAGTTTGGGTAGCCAGGGCTCGAGGGCATCAACCGCAATGCCAGTATAGGCGGCGTGAATATGGGTGTGACGCTTACTTTTCGGATGCGTTGGGCAGTATAAGTGCTTGTTGCTTTCTAGCACTTCAATGGGAGCATCAATGCGAGCACGCTCTGCGAGTTTACCAATATCGTGAAGCGTACCGGCAAATGCCATGCGTGCGGTGGCCATTTGTAAGGAACGATTATCTAACATGCGCGTTTCCTGGTCAGTAGGACGTTTTGAAACAGTGTAATAAGAGAATGCTTGCTGGAGGGAAACCACAAATATGTTGTTTGCTTCCAAGCGATGTTAAATCCATGTTTTACTTGTAAATAACCTTAGCCAGTACTGGGTAAAAAATAAAGCTATTGCAAAAAATACTATACAATAGCCAGTTTATAGGGGCTGTGGCGATGCGACTTTGCAAAAAATGCAAAATTGATAATAGTTATAAGCTACCTTTGGGAGGAGGGTTTTGATGTGAGTAGCGCCCGCATCTCGTCGTCGTCACCGCCATCACGCCAGCAGGCAAGTAGTTCCGGCAGTATGGATAGCTGAGCGCCAATGATCGGAATGATATGGTGGAGCTGACAGCGCTGGTGTGCTTCCGGGCCAATATCGTTGAGAGAGACCAGCAGTTTATCGGCAAATATCCCCCCTGCTGATTCTGCCACTGCAGAAAGCTTGTTCACAATATCCTGGTTACTGCCTTTCATTGATGCGGTTTTACACTCAACGATAAGCGCCCGATTGTTATGCATCATCATGACATCAAATTCGTTTCGGGCCGTCGAACGCTTGCCATAAGTGTCGGTGAACTCAACACTCATTCCAACATCATATAGCCCGGCATCAACGCCACACCAGTAAACATACTCTTCAAGCCAACCACCGCATAGAAAACCTGTGGCCTCTTCCGAATGAAAAATCAGCTGGTTGCGTTGTCTATCAGCCTCCATGAGTGACGCCTGAGATAAGGTATCCGCCCACTGAGCCAGTCGTGGCTTGATATAATCAACAGGTTGAACCGGTGAAAACGCCTTGGCAGCTTTGTTGCCCCTTTGGGGCTCCGGTCTTGCCCCGCTGGCGGCATAATTAATAATGCCAGCGACTTGAACATAGTGATTATCGGGATGGGCCATTTTTTTGACCAGCGCTTTTCTGCTTTGCGCCGTGTCGAGCCAGGCCTGCTCGCTGGAAACGACCTGTCTGAGTTTACGTTGATGCAGTGCCAGGCAGGTGTCAATCGAAACGACAGACGATAATGGCTGTGGCTTCTTGGGTGGCTGCCCTAAAAACTCAATGGCCTGATTGGCTGTATCAACATAGATAATATCGGCTTGTTCTGTAGCTCGAAAAGCCTCAACAAAAGCCAGGCTCATCAACTTATTGCCACCGGTTACATTCATCACCAGCGATGAAGCTTGTGCCTCTGTTTCTGTTAGCACGCCCAAAGCAAAGTCGAGTAGCTCAGCGTAGTCATGGTTGGGTAATGTTTTTGGGTAGTGGGTTACGGCGATCCCATTATTTTCTAAGATACGCTTTAGATGGTTGGCATTGTCTTTCATCTCCTCTGAAACCAGCATTAAGAAGCGTTCAGGTCGCATCATCAAGGCGGGGATGACATTCGGCGCCAGGTTTTGTGATACCAATCCAATATGAATTACGGTGGCTTTTGACATTTTTGTTGTTCTCCTTGTCGAGTGTTTCGGCTGCTAACCTAGCAGGAAGGGTTTACGCTTTTGGGGTAACTATCCATGCGAACACTGTACATCGCCTGCTATGACATTCGTGATCCGAAACGTCTGCGAGAGGGCTTGCTCATCTTGAAAGAGTTTGCTCAGGGCGGTCAGTATTCCTGTTTTGAGTGTTTTCTAAATACGGCGGAGCGTCAAGAATTATTGATGCGTATGCAATGCATGATGCACATGGAAGATTGCTTCTTGCTGATGCCACTGGTATCGGGGCGGCCGGTAGCAACGCTGGGGGTGGGTGTTGCGCCTAAAGACAATGATTTTTATTTGATTGGTTAGCAGGGTGATGTCATGGAAACTATCTATATCGATCGAAAAGGTGCTTCCTTGCATGTGGCGTCTAATCGTTTAATGGTAAAAGGAGCCGATCAAAGTGCTATAGCAAGCTATCCGCTACGTATATTAGATCGTGTGGTTTTGTTAGCCCAGTGCTACTTCGATAGTCATACACTGGCCAAACTGGTTGCTGCCAATATTAGTGTGGTGAACGTTAATGGGCGCTTTGACGCGCAGTGCTATAGCGTTCAAGGTCAATTAACCGGAAATCACATGCGACGTTTGACTGCAATAAAGTTCATTACGGGTCAGCAGGCATTAACATTGGCGGAGCGTATTGTAGCGATACGTATTCGCCAGCAAGTACGCCTTTTACGATCGATAGCGACAAGGCGCATGGATATATTGTCGCCGTTACGAAAAGCAGAAGCATTATTGCGCCAGGTATTGTATCAAATGCAAAGCATACCGATACAAAGCCCTAATTCGCTGATGGGCTACGAAGGAACCGCCAGCCGGGAATATTTTGGGGCATATCAAAACGCTTTTTCAAGCGCATATGGCTTTACTTCCCGAAAGCGAAGGCCTCCGACTGATCCTGTCAATGCGACGCTGTCGCTGGCTTACACCCTGTTACATCATGAAGCGACAAATGCTTTGTTGTCTGCAGGGTTAGATCCCGCTTTTGGTGTCTTACATAGCCCGGCCTATGGCCGTCAGTCGGCATCCTGTGATTTATCTGAACTTGGCAGGGCGCGGGTAGAGCGCTTTGTCTGGTCATTGTTCCAAAATAAGTCCCTTACCAAAAAGCATTTTTATACCAAGCAGTCAGCCGTACTCTTAAATAAGGAGGGGAAACAGGTCTTTTATTGTGCTGTTCATAAGCAGCAACGCAAGTGGCGTCGAGCGCTGAGACGCTATTGTCGATGTGTTGTTAAAGCGCTGGAGAAATATGATGAAAAAGCCGCTGATTATTAGGAATGGCCGCAGGACACGATTTTGGATTGATGGCCCTTCGATTGTTGTGCAGGCCGAAGAAAGCGCTACGCAGCGGCTACCCTTTCGACGCATCAGCCGATTGTATTTCATGGGGGAGCCAGATGTGGATTGCACCGTGTTACTGGCGGTTGCTAAAGCCCGTATTCCTGTCATGATTTGTTCACCGAACGGGCAACTGATAGCCAGTTTTATCCCGCCAGTATTTGATGAGCCGTTAATGAGTGACTGGCTAGAGCAGGTCAATACTGACCCAGTATTCCAGGTTCGTTTTAGCCAGTTTATGCAGCATCAGCAACAAGCAGTAGCAAAGCAAGTCGCAACGAGGCTGAATATTGATTTTCATCGTGACATTGAGACGCTGCATCAAACCATCGACGACAAGCTGCTGGCTCAGTTTTCGGTAGACGAGATCAGCAATATTACCGACTGGTTAGGCTCCTTGTTTTGCGGTTTGCGCTTAAAGGTGTTTGCAAGCTATGGCGTTCGTGATGACACCTTGGCGGGTGTTTGCTTGAGAACAGCCGTAGAGCGCGTTTATAGCCCCTGGTTGCGTGGTTTGGTGCTCGATCGTGAGGGAGTGCTAGATAAAAAAGCCGTTACATCGCTATATATTGCCCAGGAGCCGCAGGTTGACTATTCGATGCGGCGTTTATTGGTGCAATTAAAAGCCATGATATTTGCGGAGGGGTAGATGGCTGACAAACCCAGCTACCGATTGATTTGTTATGATATTCGCTCGCCTAAGCGTTTGGTCAAGGTGCATAAAGTGGCCTGTGGTTATGCAATGCCTTTGCAATTGTCGGTGTTTTTTGGGGAGCTGACCCAAGGCGATGTGGATGCCCTTTGTGCTGAGCTATCGGAGATCATCGACCCCAAAAAGGATGATGTCAGGATCTATGGCGTTACCTCCATAGAAAAAGCCGTTCTACTGGGCACGCCTCGCTTACCCAAAGCCGCTTATGAAAAAGTAAAGTTGTTGTTATAGGTATGCTTGCCAAAACATCGATGGTAGAGCTAGACTTTAGGCGTACCGGATTGCTCTTTAAAAAGTTAGCAACCACTAACATGTCAACTCTTTGGCGGTTGGGGAATTGTATCACCCCATATACTAAGCTGTTGATATGGATAACTAATTAAGAGTGAGCCGTTTGAAAGTATCCCCGTTGGTAAGGGGATTAAGACCCATTATTGCAGTGAGAATTGCTATCTTATGAGGTTTGAAAGTATCCCCGTTGGTAAGGGGATTAAGACTTCTGTGAATAAAATACTATCTTCATTTGGGAAAGGTTTGAAAGTATCCCCGTTGGTAAGGGGATTAAGACCCAAACATTCTATCTTTATATCATCGTACCCATGTTTGAAAGTATCCCCGTTGGTAAGGGGATTAAGACATAATAAAAAGCGGGGCCGTTGCCCGTTACTAGGTTTGAAAGTATCCCCGTTGGTAAGGGGATTAAGACTTCAGCAAGTTTTTCATTAATTTTTACTATAGAGTTTGAAAGTATCCCCGTTGGTAAGGGGATTAAGACAACATTTTTTAGCCCTCCTTTTGTATTTTTTCAAGTTTGAAAGTATCCCCGTTGGTAAGGGGATTAAGACTTGCATAGATAGCCATATCTTGAAAAGATAGTTTGTTTGAAAGTATCCCCGTTGGTAAGGGGATTAAGACTATCTTTTCCTGAAGCAATATAGTACTTGTTGCGTTTGAAAGTATCCCCGT
>DFOV01000438.1 GCA_002376965.1 Gammaproteobacteria bacterium UBA3532 | reverse complement strand
ATTGTTTTCACGGGCTTATTGGTCCGCCACACACCAACAGAAGCCATTTTAACCATACTGGTGTCTGCCCACAATTTTTATGGTAAGGCGCATTCCACATGAGTACCACCAACCAAAAAACTAAACAGCGACTTGCCCACTGTAGCGCAAATCACCCAAGCAACAGGTGACGCTTTAATAAAAGCACCACCCCAATATTAAGCTATGCTAAATAGGATACTGATTGCATAGTGAATAACAATGAAGGACAAAATACCGTTCGTAGCCTTTGTGCTGGTTTTACTGGTACAACCAGCGTTTGCTAATACGACAGCACAGCTAAAGACTATTGATCTTAGCAGCTTGCACGGACAAACTTTGCTGGAATCCGAACATCAGCAGACACCAGCCGGTGTGAACCTGGAAGCCTTAAACGACAATGACTGGAAACGCTTTAGCCAAGCCGATTTAAATCAAGGAATCACCGACCAGGCCCATTGGCTACGATTTTATGCGCAGAACAACAGCGAGGAGGTGATCGACTGGGTGATTCGCGGAGAAACCAGTTACCTGGACAATTTGCAGATTTTCTATCGCACCAGAAATAACTTCAGCCACACAGGCAGCAGCCCGCATGCTCAATCCAGATATCAACACATCAAGCTTTCTGATCATCAGCAATTTCAGCAGCGCCAGCTCGACTATCGTACGCTTAGCTTTCGCCTGAAAAGCCCAGCCAACACCACAACCGAAGTCATCTTGCTGGCATATTATGACAAGGCAGATTCTTTGAGCCTGCGCTTTAACCTTTATCACTATGATGATTTTCAAACACTGCATAGCCGCGAGAACCTGCTGTTTGGTCTATTTTATGGTGCACTGCTGATCATTATTCTTCTGGCGCTGCTATTTGCATTTTTACTTCGCCAGCCGAATGCCATCTACTATGCGCTGTTTATCACTGCCAGTGTTTTGTTTTGGCTAATGCTTAATGGGCTTGGCTTTCAATACCTCTGGCCTGCACTGCCGGGATGGCACAACGAAGGGTTTCATATCGTTTATTTGATTTTTTGCATCACCGCTTTGCAATTTAGCCGCACCCTACTGTCCCTGCCGAAGCTTTTTCCGAATATCAATCGTATCTTCGTTGTTTTCCAGGCTTTCTGTGGCGTTGGCATAGTGCTGCGTTTACTTGGATTCTATGGCCCTGTGCTAAATATGTCTTTCGTATCGTTAGGATTGTTGGCTTTATTGATCCCATTCGCCAGTTTTTTGGCTTGGCGACGAGGGGTAAATTATGCCATCTGGTGTTTCCTTGCATGGCTATTTTATTCTGTAGGATTACTTTTGAGCCTTGCCTGCGCTTCAATCAGTCACATTGGCTGGGGTATGTCATCTCTTGCATGGTTACAGCTGGCAACCGTGTTGGAGTCGTTATTTTTGTTAACGGCAATGTCGTTGTGGGTCGTCAAGCTGGAACTATCTCGCAAGCAAGCCCTTGCTTTGGCCCATCAGGATCATCTCACCGGGCTTGGCAACAGACGGCAGCTGCAATCAGCCTATCAGGAATACCTTGAGCAATTTCAAAACACCTCACAGCCCCTCTACATCATCATGATTGATTTAGACTATTTCAAGAGAATCAACGACACCTTTGGCCATGATGCGGGAGATAAAGTCCTTAAAGATCTCAGCAAACTGATCCGCAAAAACTGCCGTACCCAGGATGTGGCGATTCGTTTTGGTGGTGAAGAGTTTGCGCTATTATTATCGTTAGAAAGCCTGGACCAGGCCTGGCACGTCGCTGAACGACTGCGACAACAATTCGAATCAACCCCGACCAGCTATGACGGCCAGTTAATAGAACACACCTTAAGCTGCGGGATTGCGGAAGTTCTCTCGAATACTGTCCAACTGGATGTCAACGCAATGATGCGCTGCGCAGACGAGGCACTGTATCAAGCCAAAGAAGCAGGCCGAAATTTGAGCTACCTGTATCAGAATGACAGTGCTACCAGCGCTGAACCGGAAACCGATTCAGCTTTTAATTGACTGGTCGCCGATTTGGCGGTATCCCCGCTGATATTGGCGCAAAAATAGATAGCGCAACGACTGAACAAATTGAGCAATGGATGGAGCGGTTGTTTAGTGCTGAGGATATAAATGGCGTGTTTCTTTGAGGTTATACACGCCATTTTAGCGGCTCAATCAACCGTCAACGCCTATAACATCAAACAATCACAGCCCAAATAACAGCACCTAGCATGCTGGCTATTCCTAACATACTCACAGCAAATGATAGGCTGCGGAAAGCTCGAAAATCGAAATAGTAGCATAGCATGTGGCCCAATCGACCGACGATATAAACAACCGAAAAAGCGTTTGCATATCCCGGCTTCACTGACAAAACCATACATAACAATGCGCAGATAACGTATATCAGAACGGTTTCACTGGTATTAGCCTGCGCTCTTGTCGCTCTAAATAAGAAGTTGTTGTGATCCGCCTTAACAGGATGTCCCGGCAAGTGCTTGCTTCTAATCATCGCTACATCAGCAACCAAAACCTGGATGAACATTAGCGCAGCAAGCGTAGTTAAAACAACCAAGGTTATAGAGTATGGCTGCACCCATTCTGTTAATTCCATTTTCCCCCGATACAAATTTGTGGTTGTGCCTATTGCCTGCTTTGTTCGACCCATCGTCAGACAAACCTGCGTTGGAGACACGATAGCAAATACTGCATATTTTTCATAACGTTAAATACACGACTTTGCGTTAGTGACACATCGAACGTTGTCACAAGCCGAAACTCTCGAGATTTTGAAATAATAGTATGGACTCCATCGAGCTTTGGATCATGGCATATAGCGTCCCTAAGGCAGAACAATGTCCTTAAAATTGTTTGAAGATGTCCTTTAGATGAGTTAGTTTGATCTAAGAGACATTTCAAGAGTACAAATGATGCAACAAACTGAGCAACAAAACGAGGAAATCATAGCCATTCTGAGTAGACACCCTAATGGACTCTCTCGTGGCCAAGTCTCCGATCTTCTAAATTTCTCTATGAATACCAAAACTTTACAGCGAAGACTAGCCATGCTCGCTGATGAAGGCCGTATAGCCAAAAAAGGGGAGCGAAGTGCAACTCGCTATCACCCTATTGGAGCCTATATAGAGACAGACAAAGGACACCTAAAGGACAGCTCAACTAAGATATTCAGCCCAATGAGCCAAAACAGCCTCAAATTTCTGGATGCGCCACTCTATACCAGGGAAAAAGTGTCCTATAACCGTGATTTTTTGGACTCTTATGTCCCTAATCAAAGCCAGTATGTACCTAAAAAAACACGAGAAAAGCTCTTTCAACAAGGAAAGCGTTTCGATAAGCAGTTGGCGGCAGGCACTTATGCACGGCAAATCAGCCAGCGGCTTTTAATCGATCTGTCATACAACTCCAGTCGCTTGGAAGGCAATACATACTCCCGCTTGGATACACAAAAGCTGCTGGAAGAAGGAGTTTCCGCGGAAGGAAAGGTTCATGAAGAAACAGTAATGATCATGAATCATAAGGAAGCTATCCTGTTTCTTGTAGAAAATGCGCAGGATATAGAGCTTTGTGGCCTGACCATCCGCAACTTGCACCACCTGCTATCACAGGATTTGCTAGCCAACCCTCAAGCCTGCGGCAATATCAGAACACTCGAGGTCGATATAGGCCAATCCACATACAAGCCGTTAAGTAATCCCCATATTTTAAAGGAACTCTTTGAACTGGTTTTGCAAAAAGCCAAAAAAGTCAAAGATCCGTTCGAACAAAGCTTCTTTTTGCTGGTGCACTTATCCTATTTACAAGCATTTGAGGATGTAAACAAAAGAACATCACGCTTAAGCTGTAATATCCCGTTTATTAAAGCCAACCTCTGCCCGCTCAGCTTTACCGATGTTGCACGCGATGATTACACCGCGGCTCTGCTGGCCATTTACGAAAAAAATGATGTTGCTCCTATGCTGGATTTATTTTCTTGGGCTTATTCGCGTTCTTGCCAGCAGTATGGCGTAGTTAAGAAGTCGCTTGGCGAAATTGACGCCTTCCGTATTCAATATCGTCAGCAGCGAAAAGCCGTCATGGGCCAAATCGTAAGGCACAGCTTAAATGGTGCTGCGGCAGAAGAGCTTATTGAAAATTACTGCCAGAACCATGGGATCAACGATATTGATAAATTTACCGCCATGACTCTGGCAGATCTCAGCAATTTACATGCTGGTGCGATTATAGGCCTTGGCATAACAGAAGCGCAGCTTGAAGCTTGGCTTTTTAGTAAGCCGTAAATGAGCGGAGGTGTTAAGGCGGCCACTTGCCACTATAAGGCCCATCTCGCGGTTGGAACGATAGAGCTCTCGTACTCCCGCAGCGGGCTCAACCTTAGGCAACGGCAGTTCACGCTTCCCCCACACATATCCAAGCGGCTTCAAAATGCCAAGCGTAAACGCGTAATTTTTAACCGCTCATCACAATAATCCGTTTTCATGACTATAGTTAACTCAATGCTCTCAGAAGCCCCAAATGGAACCTGTCATGAAATTAC
>DFOV01000116.1 GCA_002376965.1 Gammaproteobacteria bacterium UBA3532 | reverse complement strand
TGGCGCTTTCCGCATTGGCATTATGTTAATTTGCAGCAAGTGATCCTCGTTCCTGGAGCTTTTAACGAGTCGTCTGAATATGGCCAGCCCGATTCGTGCATTCAAGGCATGGTTGGTAACGGCCCAATGGCTGGGAAAATGGTGCTCAGTAAACCGGCACTGCATCATGGCTTTTCCAATAATAAAGACAAACGCAACGTCGCCATTCATGAATTCGTACACTTGATTGATATGTTAGATGGCGAATGCGATGGCTTCCCTGAGCGCCTGCATGACTATGCCTTTAGCGCCCCTTGGCTCGATCTGGTCGAGAAAAACATCCGCAAAATCGAGAATCGTAACAGCTCGATTCGGCAATACGGGGCAACCAACCGACAAGAGTTTTTCGCCGTTGCCACCGAGTATTTCTTTGAGCGCCCAGGGTTGATGGCCAAAAAGCATCCTAAAATATACGAGGCATTGCAACGCTTCTATCAAACCGATACGCAGGCCATTTTGTCCGACGTAAAACCCCGAAGCAAAGCACCTTGCCCATGTGGCAGTGGCAAGCGCTATAAACGCTGTTGCATGCCTTTGGGCTGAATCTATGGATAAGTTTGAGCAACTTCAAGCGCTGGGCGCTGGCGAATTTTCCCATCTCAATGGCAGCCTACTCAGCCATCTAAAAGGCACCTACCAACTGCTAAAAGCGTGGGGCGCTCGCGATGCGCTATGCGATGCTGGCTTGTTCCATGCGGCATACGGCACCGTTGGGTTTGACCAAGCAATGGTTGGGCTAGAACAACGTCAGCAGATACAAGCATTGATAGGTGAAGAGGTTGAGGCGATGGTGTATTGCTACTGTGCCTGCGAGCGCGGGCCAACCTTTCAATCTATCGACCAGCCACAAGTGCCCTATAAAAACCGCTTCACGGGTGAACACTCGCTGCTAACTGGCCAACAGCTAAAGGATTTTTGTGAACTAACCGTAGCGAATGAAATGGAGTTACTTAATTCCAGCGAGGCGTTCAGGCAGCAGTATGGTGAAAGTTTGATGGAGCTTTTTCAGCGGATGGCGCCACATTTGTCGGCGGTGGCGCGGGCTGCTATTTTTAGTAGCTAGAATGAAAATATACCGTGATGAAATAATTAAGAATTAATTTCCAGAAAGCCGTATAGAAACCAATAATATGCATGATCTAGAGACAAAATTAAAAGCTAGAGGCGTATCGAATACTGACCGCATAGTTGAATTTCAAGCTAGCTACGGGGGGCAAGTGCAGTATAACGGGCTCAACAGGTGGGTATGGGGCGTGATTCACGAGAGTCCTAGTGAAATGGAGCCTAATGAGCTTGAGGTGCTTGATCCCGAAGGCCCAGAAGAATTGCCATTGGTACAGTGTGTTGATGCTGATCCTCAGGATGCGATTTTTCTTGATCCAAATGGGCAGATCTATGATTGTTGTGCTTGCCTTTTATATGGCTCATTTGAAGCAATGTTTAAGGTTGAAGAGATCCTAAAGGGGTATGCTTTCGATTATCAGAATTGGCGAGAAATCAAAGATAAAGAGGTTAGTGTGCTTGACGAATCAGTTGGAATTGACGAGTTTCAAGACTCGGTTGTTACTCTGAGGCGGTGGGGGGAATACATTGTCAAAATTGAACAGAGTCAGATAATAGGGCTATATCGAAGGACAGAGTAACGCGCTCTACCGTATGTCTTCGACGCTACCTTAGCTTTGACTTCCAAGACTTAGTTATTTTATGGCAAATAATCAATACATAGCTCAATTCGAAAAGGCCAAGATCAAAACCGTTCGATTTCGTGAAGAAGGGTTTTACGACTACGGTGTTTCTGGCATTCCTGTGAAAGTGGAATCAAGAGAATCAGGAAAGTGCGTTTTATTTGAGCTTGAAAGACCAGAGCAGGGAGTGTTTGAGTTTGACTACAATGGCTACAAAGTCGACTTGTATATGCCAAGTGACAATGGAATAGTTGAAGATGTATATATAAAAGATGCGAAGTATGTACTGGCAATGCTTGATGATTGGCTGGCAATTCTGGTAGCAAAAGACCTCTTGGATTTAAGTCAGGATGACTTAGCTTGGATTAATGTAAGTGACACAGATATAGAGCTTCATTTTGTCGGCATAAATGTAAACTCTGAGTACAGTGCTTATTTCGAGCGAGATAAAGATGGAGTTTGGTTTGTTGAGGGGTTGGGGTGATGAATCTCGCTGTTGATGTTCAATACTATAATGATAGTGCGGTTGTGGCAGGCATTCTTTTTGAAAGCTGGTCTAGTACAGTTCCTTTGCAGGAAGTAGTTAGTGCTAGCCAAGATATATTGCCCTATGAGCCTGGTAACTTTTATAAAAGGGAGTTGCCTTGCATTCTTAAGTTGTTAGATGAGCACGAGCTCACTATAGAAACAATAGTTGTTGATGGATATGTTTATCTAGATGGCACTAATAAGCCCGGTTTAGGTAAGCGCTTATATGACGCTCTAGGACAAACAACAGGCGTTATTGGTGTTGCTAAGAAAGTATTTGCTGGTATTGGTAACGAGCATGCAATAATTAGAGGGTGTAGTTCGAAACCACTGTTCATTACTTCAACAATGGATTTAGACCTTGCTAAGAACTCAATAATTAACATGCATGGCCAGCATAGGATTCCTACTTTGTTAAAGCGGGCTGATCAGCTATGCAGACAAGAAGCCAAGAAACAACTCAGGTTTGATAGATAGGCTGTGCAGATTCGATTTTAGGTGAATTTTTTAGTGAATATTCCAGAAGAAATAATATCATTTTTATCGGAAGATATTTCCGAACCAAGACTGCTTGATATCGGCTTCGAATTATTTGAGTTTCCCAGAGCTGAAGAATTAATTGAGTTTCAGGATGGCTATAGGTGGGAGGGGAAATCTAGACTGCGCCTATCTGATTGGCCCGAGAACTGGATAGTAATAGCTCATTCCAACTTAGATCCATTGATTTATGACACTCTGTCAGGTTCAGTTAAGTTTGGTAGGCATGGAGCGGGTAGTTGGAGCCCCAATGAATTATTCACAGATTTAAACACGATGTACGAATGTTTGCTAGCGCTATCCGAAATCGTATCTACTGCCGGTGATGCACTGTTTGATGACGAATTTAATATTTTATCAAAGCACGTAATCTCGATGCAAAATCTCTTGGTTGAACTTTATGGCATTGAGGTAGGCAAAAAAATAGAAGGTGCATTCGAAATTAAGGATTGGTCCGCATGACAAAACAATGCACCAACGCTGTCCTTAAGCAAGCGGCGGCTACAAACAAAACAGTGAGTGAGCTTTTGCTGGGTTCTGGACTTATGGCTGCTTCCGAAACGCTCGCGGATCGTCGCTTGTTTGCCTTAAATGATGAACAGTGGAATGCTTTTCAGGCGGCGCTGGATACCAGCCCTAAAGAGAAACCTGCATTGAAAGCGTTGCTATCTGCGCCAAGCGTATTTGATTGAGGCGCAGTAGTCGCGGCCTAATCCGACCGCTTCATAGCCTTCTTATACACCACCCCGCGTTCTCGTTTGCCAACAGATATAACGGTCACTGTCACGATCTGATCATTTACTTCGTACACTAACCGGTAGCCAGCTTGTCTCAGTTTGATTTTATAGAGGTTATTGGCTCCAGAAAGCTTGGCGTTATCGACTTTGGGGTTTTTTAATACTTTGTTGAGTTTTTTCTTGAATTGTTCTTTTACCGTTGCGCCAAGCTTGTTCCATTCTTTCAAGGCTGTCTTTTTAAACGCAAGTTCATAGGTCATTCAATTGAACCTTTACGCTTTCTTCGTCTTTTCTTGTTTCTGCAAGTGTAATCAACTCGAGGTCTTCAAGTCTGTCTATCAAGTATTCATAGGCTTCAGCAGGTATGCAATAGAAGGCAGGTTCGTTTCTATTTAAAACAGCGATGGGCTCTCCGTTGCCACTAAGTGCTACCTTCATTGGGTTGGCTTTTAACTCACTAATACTTGCTGCGGTTTCGGTTAGAATTCGAGACGTCATAATTTTACCAGTACGTTTAAGTGGTCGTTAATTAGGTCTAATTGTAGATCTA
Source organism: Gammaproteobacteria bacterium UBA3532 (assembly GCA_002376965.1). Lineage (GTDB taxonomy): Bacteria > Pseudomonadota > Gammaproteobacteria > Enterobacterales > UBA3532 > UBA3532. The sequence goes on along the minus strand of DFOV01000116.1, from coordinate 3,912 downwards.
ATAATATAACGAAGCAATCAAAGAGCGCCTGACAATGGCTGTAGCATGCATCATTGCGCCACCAACCTCACCACCCCCATAGCACTACTAGTCACCCTAACCCCTCCATTATCCTGACTACTCAGCACCAACTGGCTATCACTGAGTTGATAGTAATAGTCGGTTTCTGGCTGCAGGTTGAAGATGAAGCACTGTTGTATGGTGGGTGAAGGCAGGGATATGCTGGTTTCGTCTATTGCTTGGGGCTCGTTGGCAAATACGGCCAGGGTGTTGTCGATCAGTGCGCCAGAAACGCCGGTGCCTTCAACAAGCTGGACGCTTGGTTTGGCAGCATCTGGATCCTTGAGGCTGATGATGTTGAAAAAATTGTGGTGTTGCTGTTGGCTGCTGGCTTCGATGGTCAGCGTCCATTGGCCGAGATCGGTGCGCTTTCTATAGCCATCGTTTTTGCTGTCGGTGTGTGGCGCAAACGAATGTAAGCGGCCGCTGGCATCGACAGCGTCGAAGTAGTGGGGGACGGATAGCGTTAGATTGTCGACATCCATATCATTGCTAGTGACGGCGCTAATGCGTTTCCAGTGGTTATAGCTGTTGGCTAGCGGACGATAGATGATGTATTGCCAGGCATTGCCGTCTGTGAAGTCGCCGAATAACTGGTTGCTGCTGTTGCCGGTGATGCGCACGCGCTGGCGCGGATTGGTGGCGATGTTAACGTAGTAGTCTTTCCACTGATCCGGTTGCCAGTTTTGGGTGGTGTCTTCCAGTATACCGTTGGAGACATTTTGCGTAGGACGTGACGAGAGTTCCTGCTGCTCCTTGCCATCAAAGAGTATATCTTCAGTGATGCCATCGCCTTCCTCGGCGTCACCGTGCAGCGTTAAGCTGCCTTCTATGTCGCTTCCTGCAACAAAAATCTCAAGCCACCGTGGAATATCGATGCGATCGACCTGGCTGCTCGCCAGATCCTTGCCTGTGGTTAATACCGTATCGCCACCGCGCACAACCAGATTGTTTTGTTGGGGGAGCAGGGTGTCGATGTAAGTAATATTTAGCGGGTTATGAATGGTGGTCAGGTTAGCGTTGGTGTGGGTTGTCATGCCCATGTCCGAAGCGCTGATAGGAGCATCGGCAACTGGCTGGTCGATGGTGTGCATGGTCCAGACTTTTTTGAACGACGGATCAACGCTGTTAACCCGATCAAATATCACAAAAATATCGGGGCGGAGGAACAAAAACTCGCGTTCGAAGTAGTCGATTTTTTGGGTGTAGGCCGCTGTGGCGTCACCGACGGTGTAGGTATATTGGTCCGGTATGTGTTCGTATTTGATAATGTTTGCAGTTTCATATACGCCCAGCGGAAATGCGTCGCCTTTGCGAGAAAGGTTGCTACGACAGCCATAATTTATCGAATCGGGAGCGTAGTAGCAGCGATCCTCCGTTGATGGCGATGTCTCGAAAATTTGCCCGCCCATATTATCCGATGCCACCAGCGGTGTTCCTGAGTGCAAGGGGCCGGTGGTGCCATCGGGATTGATGTCAAAGCTTTCGTTGGGATCGAATATCTTGAGGGTGTTTTTGGCAATCGAGCGAATGTGATACCAGTGGTGTTTGTCGTTGTCATAATCGCGGCGAATGCGGGCACCGCCGTGGGTGGCGACGTCGGCTTTGCGGCTGATTAAAAATGAGTTGCCGTCTTCATAGCGTCGACTGATGCCTTCACCGGCCATGAACACGCCAAACGCGGCATCGTTGCTCCAGTCTGACCGCATCGAAACCAGCCCCGGCCCATTGAAATACATGGCGGTCGGATTGGTTGACGGTGGTTCCTTGGGTAGCGTGTCGTTATAAAATACCAGCTTGTAGTACAGGTTATTATATGGACTGCCGCACAGCTCGGGTTGCACGCCATCTTCAACATAATATTGCATGCGTGGGTCTTGATAAATATGGGCGGTCATCAGGGCCTGGTTGGTCGCCGGTTGGTTGATGTAATCGGTTTGGGTGTTCCAGATCCGAGCCAGGGTGTGGTATTCGGTGTTGGCGCGACGGCACCAGCTGTCGTTATCGACATGCTGATAGCGGTGGGGATAGTGCATATTCTGGTAAAAGGTTGCGCGGTATTTATCGCGATGTGCCCCGTCGGTGACATTGATTCCGGTGAGGGTTTCGAAAGCGTAGAGCAGGTTGATGCTGTAGGCTTCTTCGGATTGATCATAGCCAAAGTTGTCGTACATGCCGCCAGGACTGCCCCATAGTGCATTATTAAAGGTGGGATCGCCTGCGACCCGGTTTTCGATTTGCCACAAGCGCCCGCTGGCTGATAGCTCTTCATTGACCACATGGATGTAGTTTTGGGTATCAAACGGATAAAGCAGCGGATCTTTATTCAATTCAACGTCAGTCAGGGCAAAGATACCACTATAGGCCAAGGCTCTGGCTGGCCCTTGCATCAAATGATAGCCCCAGTTGGCATCGCTTCCCTGCGACTCGGTTAACGCATTGTAATAAAAGCCATTGGGGTTTTCTGCCGCACGGCGCATGATGGCATATTTAACGCTGTCGCTAAGGTCATCAAATACCAGATCAATGGCGTAAAGCTCTTCGAGGCCTGGAGTGCCGGTTGTTGGAATTCGATCTATGAGCTGCTCAAGATAGATGCTGTTGCCCGTGGCTTTATAGAGTAGGGCGAGAGCGGGAAGGTCAATGGCTTTTCCGGCGTCAAAAGCCTCTTGATACAGGGCCAGCCAGTCGCTGTATGGCGCACGAGCATTAGGGCCGATCATGCGCTCAATGACTCGCTGCAAATGTTCGGGCGAGATAAAAATGCGTGGATGTTGTGCTCGAATCCGCAAGCCTCCGCCAATATCTAGCCACTGCGGCGCCGCGCTGGTTATTGTCGGCTGATTAGTCAACAGGTTCCACGTGGCTGGCGGGACAGTATTGAGCAGGTTTATCTGGGATATTTGATGCCCATCGAGCAGATAAACTGCGGTCTGTCCGCTGCCTTGGTGATGCCAATACAGATCATCTTTGCCATCGCCATTATAATCGCCACTCGCAACAACTTGCCATTGGCCATCACTGACACGATTCAGCGGACGGCTTTGCTGAATAACGCCGCCAACCATCTGATACAGCCAGTTTTGTCCGCTTTCGCTATTGCGCCACAGAATGTCGCTGGTGCCATCGCCATCGGCGTCGAGAATCGCTGCAACTTGCCAGTTGCTATCTACGACATTGAGTTTCGACTGCTGTTTGATATGGCCATTAGCCATCAAATAGAGGTAGTTAAGGCCCGTGCGTTGGTGACGCCATAAGATATCGTCGATCCCATCGCCATCAAAATCGCCAAGGCCTGCGATGTGCCAGTCTGCATCGGATATCTGGGCGACTCTATTGTGGCTGATAATGCGATGCCCCTGCATTTGATATTGCCAGATCAGACCTGTGCTGGTGTGCCGCCACAACACATCGGTAAGTCCATCACCATTAAAATCTGCGGTGCCTGCCAGCTGCCAGGCCACATCAACCACATTGACCGGCTGGCTACTGACAATGGATGTTCCACTCATTTGATACAGCCAGTTTTGGCCGCTTTGCTGATTACGCCACAACATATCGGCTTCACCATCGCCATTGAAGTCGCCACGAAAACCCTGCCACTCTGGCGCGACGGTGGCGAGTTGGTTCATGCTATTCACCTTGCCTGACTGCATTTGATAGAGCCAGTTTTCACCGCTTTGCTGATTGCGCCACCAAAGATCGCTGGCGAATACGGTTGTGGCGACAAGGGACGAGCAGCAGATCGAAGCGAGCAGGACAGACGTTGTTGAAATAAAGCGATGGTTCATGCAGCGAGCCTTTTGCGGTCATTATTATGTTTATACTCTTAATCATCCCCTCATTCTAGCC
>DFOV01000313.1 GCA_002376965.1 Gammaproteobacteria bacterium UBA3532 | reverse complement strand
TCAAATCACTCAGCTGGAAGTCATTCCAATACACCTCACCCATGCGCGCATCCATTACGACTCTCACCGAATTTGCGCGCATTTCGCGATAGGCACCTTGCGCTACTGTCGCCAGTGTCGATACACCGATTAAGGGCAAATCGTTGGCAAATGCGAGTCCTTGCGCCACTGCTACACCGATACGAATCCCCGTAAAAGCCCCGGGTCCTTGAGTAACGGCAATCGCATCTAAAGCATTCCAGTCAAGATCTGCAAGCACCATTTGCTCTTTTATCATCGGTAACAACACCTTGGTATGCTCACGCGGGTAGACGCCATAGTCTTGAAAGACGTCATTATCTCTTAGTAGTGCCACCGAGCAAGCCTCGGTTGTAGTATCAAGCGCCAGTATGTTTGCCATGGAAAAACTCTTGTACGGATTCGATATTTCGGGTTCGTTTAAAGCCGGGTAAGCTTAACATAAAATTAGCGCCATACGGCCTGCTGATCAAACGCGGATCAAAGATTGCCAAAACACCCCGATCAGTACCATCACGGATTAAGCGTCCAGCGCCTTGCTTCAAGGTTATTACTGCTTTAGGTATTTGGATCTGTTCAAAAGCATTTTTTCCAGAGCGGCTAGCCGCGTCTATCCTTGCAGATAGAACGGGCTCGTCGGGTGCGGAAAACGGTAGCTTTTCGATAATTACGCAAGACAGAGCCTCCCCCCTTACATCAACACCTTCCCAAAAACTGGAGGTGGCCAGTAGCACCGCATTTCCAGCCTTGGCAAAAGCATCAAGGAGCTTCAGCTTGCTCTGCTCACCTTGAACCAATATAGGGTAATCCAATGCCTCACGGTAATACTCTGCCGCAGCGTTAAGACTGCGATAACTGGTAAAAAGAAAAAAACATCGGCCGCGGGTCGCTTCGATCACTTGTTTACCATGTTCAAACAAACTGGTTAGAAAGTCAGGCGATCGAGGCTCGGGCATATAGCGAGGCAAATACAACAGGCCTTGTTGATGATAGTCAAATGGACTGGCAGATAGCTGAGTGCTTGGCGACTCAAGCCCAAGCGCTTGTGAAAAATGCTCAAACTTGCCACCGACAGTGAGCGTAGCCGATGTAAATACCCAAGATTCCGGTAACCAGCTTTTCAAGCGCCGAAACTGTTCGTCAATAGCTAGGGGGGTGATATGCAGAGTAAATGAGCGCTTGGTCGTTTCGTACCATACTACGTGCTCAGCCAAAGAGACTGAGCTTAACTCGCCTAGCAAAGCCAAAAACTCCTCACACCGGCCTAGTAGCTGTGACAACTCTTTGCTTCTATCTTTTACGTCGGTGAGCGCCTCTTTGCACTGCTCTAGATTTGATGATAGTTGAGTGAAGCACTGCTGAAAAATCTCGTTCTTATCCAGGTAATAATATGGCTTCTTAACGCCCTCTTCAGGTAAAGACAGGCGCAAGTCTAGCGCACTTTTTTGCAGCGTATCTTTCAGCTCTATTAAATCCGACAGGTCATTACCTTGCTCAACAACCTCTGTTTGCAAGTCATGACAAAAATCAGTGAGCTGTCTCAGGCTAAGTGACCGTCCAAAAAATAGGCTTGCTATCTCAGGTATTTGATGTGCCTCATCCATTATAATGGCTTCTGACTCTGGAAGGAGCTCGCCAAACCCATCATCTTTTAATGCTAGATCGGCAAAAAACAAGTGGTGATTTACCACTACCAGCTCGGCATCCATTGCTTGTTGTCGGGCTTTTAGAACATAGCAGTCATCATAATAAGGACAGTCTTGGCCACTGCAATTATCGGCGGTACTGGTCACATAACCCCAGATAGTATCGTTTTCGGCCACGTCATCCAGCTCACTCTTATCGCCTTGACGCGTATTGGTTGACCAACGTTTTATCACTTGCAATTTAGTGACTTGATCGCGATCATGGAATAAGCCCTCAGCCAAGGTACGCTCCAACCTTAGGTGACATAGGTAATTGGCCCGCCCTTTTAGCAGCGCTGTTTTTATAGGGGTGTTTAATGCGCCAAGCAAAAAAGGCAGGTCACGCCAGTACAGTTGATCTTGGAGGTTTTTTGTCCCAGTGGACACAATTACCTTTTTATCCGAAAGGATCGCAGGGACAAGATAAGCAAAGGTTTTCCCCGTCCCCGTGCCCGCTTCAACGACCAGTGTCGACTGTTCGGTGATCGATTGTTCGACGGCAACAGCCATCTCGATCTGCGATGCTCTTGGCTGATAACCATTCAGGCTTTTCGCCAAGGGGCCATCAGCATCAAAGATAGCGCTTATATTAGAGCCTTGATGCATTAATAATTCGTTTTGCTGATTGCGAAATGAAGGCACAGTATAGCTGATTTAGCGAGTAATTCGAAAATATGACGACAAGCACTCCGAATAAACCTTCGGCGGAAGCTAAAGAAAACATAACCGGCTTGATTTTGTGTGGTGGTAAAGGCTCGCGCATGGGCGGTCAAGACAAAGGCCTGGTTCGCTGCCAGGAAAAACGACTGGTTGAACACGCCTTAGAAGCCATGCAACCATATTGCTCACAAATTATTATAAATGCCAATCGCAACATCAAAACCTACTGCCATTATGAAGTTGAGGTTGTACCTGATTTAAGGCCTGACTATCAAGGCCCTTTAGCTGGAATTGAGGCAGGACTAATTGCCGCAAAAACACCCTTTGTGCTTGTTTTTAGTGTTGATAGCCTTCCCCCACCGCCAGCAACCATAGAGCAATTACTATCCATTACACACGTCGACATTGGATACCTGTGTGATGACAATGGGCCTCAATATCTAACATCAATGATTAGTACAACGACACTTCCGTCACTTAGCGAGCGATTGGATCTAGGCCAGCGCGCTGTGAAGCATTGGTACGCTAGTCTAAACACCGCAACCATTCGTTTTACCGGCTCACTTTTCAATTTAAATACGACTGAACAACTTCAGGCATATCAACAAATTAACAAACCAACTTATACTACGAAATAGTAAGATTAAACCACAGGACCACGCCAATGACAGATTGTTGTTCCCACGGCACTATGCTTAATTTTGAGGATGCTAAAGCACAATTATTGAGTGACATTACTCCAGTACTACGAACCGAACGCATATCACTGGAAAATGCCTATGGGCGAATTTTAGCTGAGCAAATTGACTCCCCCATTACCCAACCAGCCTACCCTACCTCAGCGATGGACGGATATGCGTTCCAGTATGACTCTGCACCAGATAGCCACCAATATAAGCGTGTAGGCACCTCGCTCGCCGGGCATCCGCACCTGGAAAATATAAACCCGGGCGAATGTATCCGCATTATGACTGGAGCCATTCTTCCGCCAAATACCGACACGGTGATCATGCAGGAGCAAACAACTACCAAAGATGATCTGGTTCACTTCAGCAAATTGCCAGCACAACACAGTAACGTCAGACTCGTTGGTGCAGAGCTTGTACAGGGCCAAAGGGTTATTGAAAAACACAGTCGCTTAGGAGCGCCCCAAATCGCTCTCATTGCCTCGTTAGGAATTCCGCGAGTCCGTGTTTACAAGCCTGTCAGTGTCGCATTCTTTTCTACCGGCGATGAACTTCAAAAGATGGGACGCCCATTAGAGCCGGGGCAGATTTATGACTCCAACCGTTTTGCCATTCGCGCCATGCTCGCATCGTATGGCTTTCAATTTCATGATCTTGGGGTGGTTAAAGACGACAAACAAGCCATCAAAGATACCTTGCTTCACGCCGCATCGATTTCGGACGTCATTATGACCAGCGGGGGCGTATCTGTTGGCGATGCAGACTATGTCAAAGACCTGGTAGAGTCACTAGGCCACCTGAAAATGTGGAAAGTGGCGATGAAGCCGGGCAAACCTATTGCTTTTGGAGAGGTGGAAGATGCCTACTTTTTTGGATTACCAGGGAACCCCGTATCGGCAATGGTGACCTTCTACCAGTTAGCACTGCCAGCTCTCATGAAAATGCAAGGACGTGAGTTTTCACCTAAATCAATCCAAGCCAAAGCAACCGCACCTTTTAAGAAACGGGCTGGACGTATGGAATTTCAGCGGGCAAAATTTGAAATTAGGGACGGGGAATATACCGTGGCACCACTGCCATCGCAAAGCTCTGCCAAACTGTCTTCGATGCACCAAGCGAACTGTTTCGCGATTTTGGAAAAAGACACTACAGAAATCACAAACGGTGGCCCAATAGTCATACAACCATTCGAAGGCTTCGTTGAATAGTATCAAACGATAGCGGGCCCCCTGTTTAAAAGGGGGCTAACCAAGCTTAATTCAATCGATGATAGACTTCTGCATCCAAGCGGATATTGTTTTCAGATAATAGCTCGACCTTAAACTCGGCATGATCACTACCGATAACACAATCAAAATCAAGAACCTGGGCTTTCTTCTCCTGCCACTGACATTCATATTCAAGAAATTTAGCCTGACCACTTTCTTCAATACGCAGTTTTTCGACAGCCTGCCCATCAGAGTGTCCGAGCACTCCCCAAGAGCCTATAGCCGTTGGCTCCGATGAGCCACATGAAATGACAGTCGCTGAAACAGCAACTGCAACCAAAGCTTTACATACGCGCAAAATATTCATCATTCACCACACTAAATATTGGTGAAAGCAGCTCTTTGTTTTATGTCCCAAAACGATTTCACTTTTCCCTGTACTTCATATGGCTTCGCAAAAGCCAAACGTGTAAAAGCCTACTTTCGGGTAAAACACACTAGCAACAAGCTTTTCTTTAAAGTTATACGATTAAAGAGTAACGCAAACAATGACTCTCTGATCGAGCAAAACTAAAAGTTAATTAATTTTACTAATCATAATCATAATCATAAACTCCGACGCTAATTAATAAAAGTGCAACCCTTGGGTAATCTTGGGGGATATCTAACGTACCCCTTAGACAGACGCATACCCATTGCTATTAGCATGCGCAAACTGATAATTAACTTATTGATTTAGCTCAACCAAATCCTTAGACAAGTGTATCATTTGTTGATGGTCTACAATAATCGCAGACACATCATTGAGGCTGTTAATTAATGCCAGGCCCTGTTTTGTGCCCAGCACAAAAACACTGGTTGCTAACGCATCAGCAGTCATTGACTCAGGAGCAATGATGCTGACACTACTCAAACCAGTCGCCGGCTTTCCTGTACTTGGCTGAAGTATATGATGCACTCGCCCACTATCATCATCGAAAAAACGTTCGTAATCACCGGATGTAGAAATCGCCAAGTCAGACACTGGCAGTGTCATTAAGGTTTTGTTTGGATTTCGGGGATGACGAATACCTACATTCCAAAGACTTCCTCGTTTGTCCCCAATAAACCGCGTATCACCACCAGCGGTAATCGCTGCATGAGAAACGCCCCTGGCTTGCCATAGCTTCGTGACCTGATCGACTGCATAACCCTTAGCTATACCACCTAAATCAACTTTCATTCCCTTTTGTGGCAAATATACCTCACCTGTCGGTTTTAGTTTGATGAGCCGATAATCCACCAAAGATAGGTGGCTGCTTATAAATGTATCGCTGGGCTTATAGCCATCGCGAAAAGAGTACTGATGGCCGACGCTAGCATAAGTAATGTCAAATGCCCCCTGCGACATATCGCCAAAAGCAATGGAACGCTCTAGTAAGTAGTGAAATTCATCGTTAACTTTTACTGCTTTGAGCCCGGCATTCTGATTAACTACGCTGATATCAGAGCTATCTCGATAGGTGCTCAGCATCGACTCTAAGCGCTCAATCTCGGCCAAAGCCTGGTCAAATATACTGTCTACTTTTCTCATCTCGGCATCTGACCATACTTCCATACGGATCAACGTACCCATAGCCTTCGCTTCTTGCACATGCCATTTAGCCAAAGCAGCGCAGCTAAAAAGCATCATCAACAGGGTAGATACTGCTTTTAAAATAGCCATAAAAACTCCATAAAAGTGCAAAGGTTCACGTTGTGGGTATCCAGATACAGCCTAAGGATTGCCCAATAGCACAGAAAAAGCTACATTAGAACTAACAGAACTCAAACGAATAACTTATGCAAGCAACAATACTCAGTGATATACCCAGTAGTTTAGTTACTCCGATTTTGGACTCCGTTCCATTTTTTGCCAACCTGGGTCGCTCTCAACCGGAACAGTTGAGGACTTTATTGCGCTACTGCCGTCTGTTTGAAGCTGAAGCCGGAGAAGAGGTTACCCGTAAAGAAGACTACGATTCCTGGGTTTATTTTAGTCTGCGTGGCCAACTACAGGTTTATGGCGACACGGATACAGAAAACTCCCCCATCCTAAGCCACATAGCGCCAGGTGAAATGTTTGGTGCCATTGCGGTGTTAAAAGGCTGTGTCAGAAGCGCGACGGTTGTTGCAGACCCCGTTTGTCAACACACCGTTTTATTGGGGATGGATTATTCCCCCTTCGGCGAGTTGATGGATTTTCGCTTAATTAACCTCGAAACAAAGTTACATTACTACCGAATGGTTCTTCGCGTTCTGGCAAAACACTTAGTCAACCTAAAAATAGACTTTCCTGATCTTGCCAACCAGAAAAAGCTCCCTCGCTTCGATTTAATGGAAAAAGCTCTAGTCAACCGTGAAACTTTACAATCGCTTTATAATCAGGCGGTTAAGGGTGCTGACATACTGGTGGCGTGGAATAAAGTCATCGAATCAGTATCTCCAGATAGCCCTAGTCGTGCCGAGTTACAAAAAGCAGCCATACATGCAGTAGACCAGATATTAGACGCGAGAGAAGAAGGAAAAGACATAAAATCCCTAGTTAGCGATTTCACCCACTGATCCACTAACTTATCAACGGATAGGGAATAAATTTATGCTCCACGAATACTAGCGTAACGCCATACAATAAGCTAAGCTGGGATTCAGAGAGAGCGATGATTAGACTAACTATAAAAATATGATTGACGAATCGGAATCCATTTTTGCCGACAACGATGACGATCTTCCTTTGTTTATCGACGATGATGACACTGAAGATAACGGTTCGGCCCAGCCCAGAAATCAATGGAAAGTTTTGATTGTTGATGATGACGAGGAAGTTCACCAAGTAACCACACTGGTACTGAAAGACTTCGTTTTTGATAAACAACACTTGGCTTTTTATCATGCTTATTCAGCAACCGAAGCAAAACAATTGCTGACCGAGCATCACGATTTTGCGGTTTGCCTGCTCGATGTTGTCATGGAAACCGACAGCGCCGGACTCGACCTTGTACCACAAATTCGCAACGAACTAGGTAACCCTTTTATTCGCATTGTCCTGCGTACTGGCCAGCCAGGTCATGCACCTGAAGAAGAAGTCATAGCCAAGCACGATATCAACGATTACAAGGACAAGACTGAGCTGACTGGCACTAAACTTCGAACAGTCATGTATGCAGCACTAAGAGCCTATCGCGATTTAATGATACTGGAATATATGCCATCGATCGTTATTACCACTGATAGCGAAGGCATCGTTAATCACTGGAACGCGGCTGCCGAAAAGCTAAGTGGTGTTCCTATCAGAGAAGCTCTACACAAATTTCTGGGTGATGTTCTGCCCCAGTTAAATAAACACGCAAACCTGGTTAAAGTCGCCAATCATTCCCGTCAACCACAACGGGCAACCAGGATCTTATTTGATAATGATGGCGACAAAAAACTTTATGACCTGCTCATTTACCCTCTGCATCGGAATGCAGGCGGCGGCGCAGTAGTCAGACTGGATGACGTCACCAACGAAGTTCAACTGCAAGAGATGGTGCTGCAGAATGAAAAAATGAAGTCATTGGGTGGACTCGCAGCAGGCATGGCCCATGAGCTCAACAACCCTCTAGGCGCAATATTACAGGGCATTCAAAATATTATCCGACGCACCACCCCTACTTTAGCCAAGAATGAAGAAGTCGCTCAGGAAGTAGGGCTTGATCTCCATACCATGCAAGCCTACATCGATAGACGCCAAATTACCCAGTTTTTAAACAGCATTCGTGAAGCAGGTGATCGAGCATCGCATATTGTTTCAAACATGCTGAATTTTAGTCGCGGCAAAGTCACTCATCATGTGCCTACCAACCTCAACGAATTATTGGACAACACTATCGAGCTGGTCGGTCATGATTACGATCTTAAACGTCACTACGACTTCAGCCGCATAAAGCTGGCCAGGGAGTACGGTGATAACCTCCCTTTAGTACCCTGCTCTCCTGTTGAGATTCAGCAGGTGATGATTAACCTGTTAAAAAATGCGACGCAGGCATTGCTGGATCATACGCCACCGATTTCAACGCCAATGATTACTATTCGAACACAGTTTCGTGATGATATGGTGTTAGTCGAGATAGAGGATAATGGTCCCGGTATGGACGAAGCCACCAGAAAGCGGGTCTTTGAGCCGTTTTTTACAACAAAGGAAGTTGGTAGAGGCACAGGCCTTGGTTTATCCGTTTCCTACTTTATTGTAACTACTCACCACAGCGGCTTAATGAACGTGGTTAGTCATCGTGGTGAGGGATGCTGCTTTTCTATTGGACTTCCACTGAAGCCATAGCAACTGATCATGCCAGCCAGGGTGCCAATTGACGCGCCCCTGGCTAGGAACCGCCGACTAAGCAGATACAACTTTACGTAGCTGCTCCATGTCACTTTGTCCGCGCAGTACCTTACCGATACCATCCTGAAACAAAGTACGCATACCATCTTTTATCGCCTGCTTGCGCATGTCTTCGAGGTCTGCATTTCTATAAATCATCCGCTGCATTTCCGGCGTACTTTGTAAGAATTCGTGGATACCCGTTCGCCCGCGATACCCAGTATCGCCGCAACGAGCACATCCCTTCGCCTTGTATAGATTCATCTTAGCCGGATTAATCCCCAATTTGGCAAACTCTATCGCACCATAATTATTCATTAGGTACTCTTTTTCCTGCTGCGATGGCTCGTATTCTTCTTTGCAGTCGCCACATAAAGTCCGCATCAGACGCTGAGCGAGGATCCCTAACAGCGCATCAGAAAAGCTCATCGGGTCCAACCCTAAATCAAGCAAGCGGGTAATTGTTTCTGGAGCAGAATTAGTATGCAGCGTGGATAAAACCAAGTGACCGGTTAGCGATGCTTCAACCCCGATATGAGATGTTTCTTTATCACGCATCTCACCAATAAGGATGATGTCTGGATCGGCACGTAAGAACGCACGCATGGCCGCCGCGAAGTTAAAGCCAATTTTTGGTTGTACCTGCACCTGTTGCAATCCAGGCTGCGTTATTTCTACAGGATCTTCTGCTGTCCAGATTTTACGATCTGTCGTATTAAGATGACCAAGGATAGCATGAAGTGTTGTAGTTTTACCCGAGCCAGTAGGTCCAACCACCAAAAATAAACCATGCGGGTGACTAATCGCTTCTTCAATTCGAGAACGATTGTGATCGGTAAGGTTCAACTTATCAACTGGCATCGCTCCGCCTGCGGCCAGTATCCTCAACACAGCCCCTTCGCCATTAACCGTGGGCAGTGTCGCTACCCGCAATTCGACATTTTTACCACTAATACGAATCTTACATTTACCATCTTGAGGTTTACGCCGTTCTGCTATATCCAGGCGTGACATAACCTTGATGCGTGTTACCACCTCTTTTATGCGGTTGAATGGAATGGTAAGCAGTTGACGACAAAGCCCATCAACGCGAATACGAACAATGGCAGGCGATTTACCCTTTGATGGTTCGATATGAATATCTGATGTACCAGCTCGGAATGCTTCCACAATGATTTGGTTCACAAGGTTTACAATGGTTGAATCATTGGCTGCCGCCGCATCGGCGGAGTCGTCATCGACATCATCGACCAAATCAATATCGTCATGCAGCCTATCCATCAAGGCATCAAGCCCCATGGCCTCGCCATCACCTGCACTAGTGGTATTGAAAACGCTATTAATGAACTTGAAGATATCCTCGCGCAACCCAACCATAAACGCCAACTTCTTAACGTTTAGAATGCGCTCCATCTCCATGATACGGTTGTAATCGCTGGGATCGTCGATAAGAACAACGGCCTCTTCCCTATCGCCTTTAATAGGAATCCAACATTGGCGTTTTAGATACGTGGCATTCAGCTCTTCAAGTAGATCAGCTGGCACCTCTAAATCCTGATCGTACTGCATAAAAGGCACTTGATAATATTTCTCAAGTGATTTACCTATCTCTTCTGGCGCGATTTGATGATCATGAATGAGAAGTCGTGTCACTGGCGACTTGTTACGGCGTGATTTTTCAAGCGCGTCATCTAATTGCTTTTGGGTTAATCGGCCGTTTTTTACCAAATATTCGTATGGGTTACTGGTTGCCTGAAATTCTTCACCAAACTTATCCGCAATGAGCAAGGCGAGCTCAGTTGCACTGATCAAGTCGGCCTGACTGAAACCCTTCCCTTCAACCTGATTAATAAACTGCAAAACGCCCAAGAGAATTTTGTCTTTACGGATGGGAACGGCAATCATCGAATCACAACGATAGCCTGTTTTCTTTTCAAACGATGTATCGTAACGAAGTTTCGGATGGATTTCTTTTAGCAGCTCAGCATTGTGAACAGCATTGATCCTCAGTGGAACTTGGCTAAGAGCTACGTATCCAGATATCGAAGTTGTGCTTAGGGGAACGGCAATAACCGTACCATCACTACCAGAGGCAAAAACCGAGGTAATCGTTCGACCATTGCGAGAACACCGATAAACGGTCATCCTGTCAGCTTGCATCAACTCCAGAATATCTTTCTCTAATTCTTCTATAACACTAGAGAATGCATCAGCTTCATTCAGCTTGTTTTTTATCTCTACGATCTTTTCCTGGAAGTGTTTGAGTCGAGCATTACGTATTTCAGCTTGACGAGCAGCACTCATAATGTTCCTCTGTTGATTATGCGGTTCAATTCCACGCAGTACCTCTGAATATAAACCAAGTACCTATGAATATATCTAGTATAGCTATCCTTTTGGTACTCGCTTAAGATTATTTAGTCTAAAATGTTAAATAATCACAAACTTAAAAGATAATTGCTAAACGACCTTAACACGACTAGGCGTAAAACGCGCAAGAAGAGAGAGATTATGGATAAACGCGTCAGGATCGCGGTGCTAGCTTCGTTGATAGCACTCTATGGCCCAACTACTCTAGCCAACCAGGTTCAGGATCTACCAAAGCTGGTTGAAACACAAAAGTATACCCAGGCCTACGAGCTTGCCTCGAAACTTGTAGAACAATACGAGGGAGATGAAGGCTTTGACTTCTATTACGCCATCGCGGCTATAGAAACTGGCCACCTGCGCGAAGCCATGTTTGCTCTTGAGCGAGTGCTGATAACCCGGCCAGATTATATCAGGGCACACTTGGAACTAGGCAGGGTCTACTTCCTTTTAAACGATCCTCAAAATGCAAAATCGCGCTTTGAGCACGCTAAGTCACTCAACCCACCTGCTAGCGTACAAGAAAAGATAGACACTTTTCTTGCCGCGATTGATGCGAAGAAATCACAGTTAACCGAGAACTGGAGCGGTTTCATCGCAGCGGGGCTGGGGCATGACTCTAATATCAATAGCGCAGCCGATATAGACGCGATTCAGACCGATATCCAGCTCGATGTTGGAAGCTCTTCCATTGAAAATGCGGTTTTTGACATTTCAGAACAAGGCAAACAGCAGTCGTCCCTTTTCTATACTTTAGATGGCCACTTGGGCTGGATTAAACCCGTCAACGCCAAAACCAGCATATTTTTTAATGGGTTTTTGACCCACCGAGAAAACGATACAAGTAGCGATTTTGATATCAGTGTGCTAGCTACACAGTTCGGTGCCAACTATCGCAAAGGCAATGCATTTTTCAAAGTGCCGATTAATCTACAGCAAATATGGCTAGCAGGCTCAGCTTATTATCACCAGCTTTCAGCAAATCTGGAGTGGGCACAACAACTTAACAAAAATAATACGCTAAACACTTATGGAATGTTAGGTATCCGCCGTTTCAATGAAGAAGAAAGTGAGATAAGAGATGTCGACTTCTGGCTACTAGGCTCTACCTGGCATAGAAAGTATGACAACACATCCTTGCAATGGTCTGCCACTCTTTATTACAGCGATGAAAATACCAAGGAAGACCAGATGAGCAATGGCTTTAGTAATATTTATGGACGGTATTACTACGGCTTCCGATACACGCTTCAAGGCAACCCGTGGCGCAACCATTTGCTCTCATCCACTTTAGGATGGAAACATGATGAATACGATAATCTCGACCCTACCTATACTATCCGGTCACCCCAAGAAAAAGAAGAAGACAC
The DNA here is from genome assembly GCA_002376965.1 of Gammaproteobacteria bacterium UBA3532. GTDB lineage: Bacteria > Pseudomonadota > Gammaproteobacteria > Enterobacterales > UBA3532 > UBA3532. The sequence goes on along the minus strand of DFOV01000313.1, from coordinate 19,829 downwards.
ACTGAGTCTGGATCTAGGTTGGCAATATAGGCTGACTAAAGCATTGTCTCTTGACTCTCACTATCTGTATACAGATAAAGATTCGTCGTTGAAAGATCTGGATGGACAAGACATCTCAAGCTATGACCGGCATCAGCTGGTTAGTAAATTGAAATATCAATTTTAGGAGTACGCACGATGGATAACCTCATTACTCAACGCATAAAAGCTGCGCTATTTATCTTCATACTCCTATTCAGCCTGCCGTCACTTAGCCTTGCTGAAACGCTTGCTGGCCGAGTTATTTCTGCTACCCCAAAGAAAGTAACAGCCATTAATCAGGAAGGTGCAGAACGGATACTAAAACGACGAGCCAAATTTTTCCTAGGAGATACCATAGTTACAGGCGCAGAGGCCAAAGCACAGCTTCGCTTCACTGACGGAAGCATCGTTTCATTGCGTGAACAAACAACCTATGAAATTACCCAATATGCATTTGATGATAAGAGCGAAGAAGGCAAACATGTTACGCGCCTAATCAAAGGTGGAATCAAAGCAATCACTGGTCGTATTGCTAAGCATAATGCGCCTGATCATGAAGTGGTAACTGCAGTTGCCACTATAGGTGTACGTGGCACAACGCTGGAAGTTGTATACACGGATAAGCTCTACGTCGCTGTCTGGCAAGGAAAAATTATTGTCGTGAACAGTAAAGGCGAACTATTGTTGGGCGATGGCCAAAGCTACCGCTTTGCCGAGGTACGGGATGCAGACGCAGCTCCGATTGGGCTGCTAAACTCTCCAGGTGCACTACTCCAAAACTTTGTACCCGGTGTCCGTCCGTTTTCCACTAACATAACGAGCCGAAGCGCAGGAGATGAACAGGCGCCCACTGACACACAGGGGTCCACTGACAAAGAGGGTAGCCAAGGCGACTCTGGAGATACAACTTCAAATGATGGTGGTACGCCCCCATCAGGAAATCAAGGCGATAGAGGCTCATCAGGCACGTCACAACCAAATAGTGACCAGCAAAACACAGGAACAACAGGTTCAGGAACCAGAGGGCAAGGGCCTTCTGGCGCAACCGGTGGTGGTCAGGATGGCCAATCCAATATTGATCTTCCAGAGCTCACGGGTGACAGCGATGGAAAATCAACCGATTTAACAGGCACAGCGACCACCGTAATTACCGATGGTGTAGGCATTCGGGAATCCTCACCAGGAGACGCGATAGACTTGCTTCCTTTGGATGAATACGATCCCAGTTTGGAAGCCCTGCCTCAAACCCAACCTGAATTCCGAATTGAAAATGAGATCATTGATCCGGTCGTCGAGCCGAAACCACAATTTAATGGCTTCAGCTTGAGTGAAGAAGAGCTAAACAGCTTGTCTCAGCGCGCTTTGATTGCAAGCAACCAAACCAGCTTCTCACTTTATGTTGATGCCAGTGCCAACAGCGATGCCCGACCACTTTTCCGAATAGTTAATGCCAGTGGTGATATAGAACAAACCATTCTAAGAGCTGGCGATGTTGTCGCAACATCAGTCATATCGCCGTTGTCAGGCATCCGTTTAGGAGCATGGGAAGCAACAGAGCAAGCGCCAGCCAAATACTATTGGAACCCCGACCAGCCGACCCAGCCGGTTGATCTCACTCAACCTGTATACTGGCTAACCTTTGATGAAGCCAGCTACTCCATCGAATCCGTCAACTCCCTGACCGGCAAAATTGATTTCAATGACTTCACCGTGTTTGCGGCCGATCAGGATGGCCGAATTGTCTCCAGCGATATTTCAATATCAATGGACTTTGCAGCAACCACCAATCAAGGATTTGCCGAAATGTCACTGTTGTCACAAACAGGCAACAGCTGGCAGCTATCAATGAATGGCCAATTTATCGCACTTGCGAATAATGCACCGGACCGTATTCGTTTCTCTGTTATAGAAGAAAGCTCTTCTTATAACAATGACACCCCAGTTAGTGGCGGAATGGACTCAATGGTATTAAATCAAGGCCAAAATATCGTTGGCAATTTGGCTGTATCCGATACAACAGATGGCAGCATTTACTTAACAGGGGTACTGGTTGGTACTAGCTCCACTCAGCCAACGACGGCCATTCAAGTAGGCCCTGATGGTATTCTTCTAAGCACCGGCCAGCCAAATAACCTGTTTGCCGATCTCCAACCTTTTACGCCACTCCGTAGTGACTCTACTGCGCAACAAACGGTGATTCCATTACCTGAAATTGGCGCGTCTTATGGTTATTGGAGGGATGGCCTTGCAGCAGCCAACGACGTGCCTATGCAACAGTTTTGGTTGCAAGGAAATGCTGCGACAGAGCTGGAACTTAACAACCTTGGTACGTACACCTACTCGAATGTTCAGCATATAGCAGCTCAAACAGAAAACGGTCTGGTGAATAATGTGAATGCTTCAACTCAAATCCAAGTCGATTTTGGGCACGGCTCTCATGTTGCTTCAGGCTCTATGTCGCTGGGTTTGACAGACAACGGACAAACTGAATCCTGGAACGTTCAATTTCTGTCTCAACAGGCACAAGGCAACACAATTCGACTGGAAGCCGACAGTTCCATAAGTCACTTGATCACTCCAACATCAAATACACCGGTCAATGGAGAGCTTCAGGGAGCCTTTTTTAATGACCACAATAAAACGGCGGGCACCTTAGGTGCAGGCTTTCAGTTTCAGAGCGGCAATGATCGTGTCGAAGGTGTGATCATTACCCAAGATGACGATTAATTCTATACACTACACATCAATTGCGCCCTGAAGCTCCAGGGCGCAAGTCGATACCCGAATCAAGCGTGATCATACGATATTTAAGTCTCACTTTGAGGTTTTAACATAAACGCCATCCCAATCCTCTGGCAGCTGTTGTTTTTCCAGCTGCTCAATCCGACTGATATAGAGTTGATACATAGGGCGCTGGTAAAGAATAAATAAGGCCTGAAACTTTTCTTTACTTTTTTTCCAGTCCTGTGCGTGGTAGGCCTCCAATGCCTCATGATGATTCTCCAACTCCAACCGCATCTCGTCCGTTAGCTCGCTCTCCAGGCAGACCGGCTGATAAACCTGTATCGCTTGATCTTTACCTTTCACTTTAACTCGATCTAGGGTGCGGCAGACGATTCCCTCGATCTGCTGATAGGTGTTCTCACCAATTAGTAATGCGATACCATAGTCCTTGGTTAGCCCTTCAAGTCGAGAACCCAGGTTCACCGCATCTCCGAGTACCGTATATGCTCGGCGATACTGCGATCCCATGTCTCCCACATTCATAGGGCCAGTGTTAATACCAATCCCTATTTCAACATTGGGATACCCTTTCTTTTTAAACTCAGGTTTAATTTCTTCTACTTTTTTAAGCATTAACAGCGCTGCTTTCACCGCATCAGTAGCATGCTGCTCGCTTTCAATCGGAGCACCCCAAAACGCCATGATCATATCCCCTACATATTTATCAATGGTTCCGCTTTGATTGAATATAATCCTGGTCATCGGCGTAAAAAACGCATTTAACATACGTTTCAGTTCGTTTGCCGTCATCGATTCAGAAATGGTAGTAAAGCTGCGTATATCACAAAAAAGCACGGACAGTTCGCGACTCTCCCCTTCCATGAGCTTGTCCATGTCTTCGTTCATTAGTTTATCGATATGAGCGGTGGGGACATATTGCCCCATCATATCCATGGTTTTCATTCGGCCTTTTTGTTCTACGTAGAAGCCGTAGCCGATGTTGAAAACTACAAGGCAACAAATACTGAAAAATACAGGCGAAAGATCGAAAAGAATATACATTTGCTGAAAGAATACGAAATCTAGATAGCAAATGATGGCTAAAGCGCCAAGACCAACAACAACGATTTTAAGTGCTGATAGCCTAGGGAATATGATAGCAAAGACTATCAGGCACCATAGCAGTATTTGTACGACGGAGCGAGTATAAGCTAGTTCATATCTAATATTTGCCCGATCTCTATTTTCTACACCATCTTGAATTTCACTATCACTAATTAACTTCGCATATAACCACGAAAGCCAACCTGGCGGTGGTTGATATTCTTCTGCGACAATCGACTCTATAAAATTCGCGTGAACCTCAACTCCTGGAAACTGGCTCTCCAAAGGAGTCGCCCGCAAGTCTTCCAAACCTAATGCGGTAGCACCGATCAGAACAATCTTCCCTTCGACCTTTTCTTTCCAGTCGTCGCCCGTAAATACCTCACTCGCAGATATATATGGGAAGTAACTACGTGATCTACCGTGAAACGGAATAAATACATTTGCATCTTGGTCGGTTTTGATGCTCAACTTATCTATTCGAACTTCGGAAATCATGTTTTCAAATTCGTCCCACCCTACAGATATCGTGTCCCCAAAAACGTAGAGGTAGGCAACTTGTAGACCTAATGATGGATACAGAGAACCATCGAAGTTTACGACGACAGGGTATTTTCTGATGGTCCCATCAGTATCGGGCTTGACAATTGCAGCTCCTAGCCAACTTGCATGATCAACTAACGCTTCAATAATACCCTCATAACTATTATTTACTGATCGCATTGCACTGAGAGCCGCCTTGGGCGGAGTAGCAACCGGCTCTCCAATATAGCCCTTATTTATTGGTATATTCTTTCTATTGATTAAAATACCAAGAACAACCTCTCGGTTTGAAATTGAATTTGCTAGCGCAATATCCGGGTCATATGTTTCCCTCATGCCAGATAAATTTTTCTCAACCAAACTTGGCAAATTTTCTCGGGACAATATGACATCAACAGGATTCATTTCGGGCTCAGTAAAAAACACATCTAAACCAATAACAGCGGCACCTGCATCTGATAACTCATTTATTAGCTGACCAATTCTCGCGCGTGACCATGGCCACCGACCTTCTTGGGCTAAACTTAATTCGTCGATTTCAACAATGACAACTGTTGAGTCCCTAGTCGCTTTAGCTTCCTTGCTTTTTGTCTCCTCTAAAATATAAACCCTCATGTCATAAAGCATTAAACTAAGCTTATGCAAAAAACCTTGGGAGTCTGTATGAGACGAATTGTGTGCCCAAATAATTCCTAGTAATAGGATGATACCAATGCCTGAAGGAGTGACATATTTCCCCCTAAATATATGCAGTAAACTACGCACCTAACCTGTCGCCCCAGTTGACCCTGTTTCGCCCTGCCTCTTTAGCCAAATAAAGTGACTGATCCGCACCATTTAACAACTTATCCAAAGATTCAGCTTCTTCATTAAAAGATACACCGGCACTGATAGTTACAGAAATACTGCCACTATTAGTTTCAATACATTGCTGTTCGATTTTAGACCTCAGATCCTCTACCCGTCTCAACATACCCAACGTCCCTCGCTCTCCAAGAAGAGCCAACCAACAAAACTCTTCTCCACCGTAGCGCGCGACGATCTCACCGGGGCCACAAGCCGCTTTAATTTTTTCCGCAATACATTTCAGAACAATATCGCCTGCTTGATGGCCATAGGTATCATTGATATTCTTAAAATGATCAATATCCACCATAATGGCACCAATACTCCGTCCAGCAATGCGTGACGTTTTAAATAACTTCTCCCCTTGCTGAAATAAAAAACGGCGATTGTATAAACCCGTTAAGAAATCTTGATTCGCATAAGCCTTGATTTGCTGCATTTGTTCGACAATTTGAACATTTTGCTGAATTCTTAGATAAAATTCTTCGACGATAAAAGGCTTGGTAATAAAATCATTTGCCCCTGCCTTCATCATCATTACCGCACCAAGCTCCTTTTTTGCTCCAGAAATGCCAATGATAGCGAGTCGTTCAAAGTTATACTTTCTACGTATATTTGCAATGAACTCCTCTCCAGTCATGCCTGGCATAGAATGATCAATGATGGCTAAGCGGATATCTGGGTAAGAACCAAGTGCAGCAGCCGCCTGTTTAGCGTCTGAAGCCGTTGTCACTTTATATCGATGCCGAATCAGTAATGTTTTGAGGTAGTGCTGCACCATTCGCGAATCATCGACAACCAGAATTCGCGTTCGTTTATTCAGGTGCATGCGTCTTATCAAGTTTATTGCATGCTCTATCGCACCAGTCGAACTCTTAATGAGATAATCAATGATCGGCTTGCGCTTTAACGTCTGACGCAATTCTTCATCTGCAGAGCCAGTCATCACAATAGATGGAATGTCGTACTTGATCGGTAGGTCTACTATGGTTTCGCCGACGGCATCCGGTAGATTAAGATCGACAATGGCCGCCAAGAATTTCTTGTCACTTTTTTCAAGTTCAAGTTTTGCTTCCTTGTATGTGCGAGCAATTATAGTCTGGCAACCCAGTTTCATTGTTATCCATTTTTGCATGATCGCAGCAAAGGAGCGGCTATCCTCAATCAATAAAACCTTACCGGCTATGGCCATATAGCTTTCCAAAATCGACTATCGTGTTAAAAATATAGCAGCTAGACAGCCTCGCTATCTATAAATCGCTAGAATTTATCAACAATTGCTGGGCACACATCGACTTTTTCACTAAAATAGCTTAGCGATGTTGCAAGCAGTCTAGCTATGGGATAAAATTCCCACATGAGTGAGACAACCATCAATACAGCTATTTATCGCTTGCTACGCCCCGTAGCCCGAGTGTTGCTGAAATATAACGTACCTTTCTCCGCGTTTGCCGAGATCGCGCGACGCGCCTATGTTGATTCCGCATCCCAGGATTTCAAGATTAAAGGCAAGAAGCAAACCGATTCCCGCGTTGCTGTTTTAACCGGTCTTAATAGAAAAGAAGTAGCCAGGCTTCGTGGCCTTCCCCCCATAGCAAAAATCATTGAACAAAAGCAACTCAATCGAGCTGCCCGCGTAATTCGTGGCTGGCTTACCGACTTAAAATATACCACTAAACAAGGCGAGCCACTTGAACTGTTACTCAGCGAAGGCAGCCCCTCCTTTAGTGACCTAATCAAAGACTACAGCGGAGACATGCCAGCCCGCGCTGTGCTCGACGAGCTGATACGCGTGGGAGCGGTGGAGAAAAAGTCCGACGGAACGATTAAACTTTGCACCCGCGCTTATGTTCCGCAGCACGATGACATTTATAAAGTGGAACTAATGGGGGTTGCAGGTGCCGACCTTCTCAACACCGTTAGTCACAATATTAATACCGATCTGGAAGAAGCTTTCTATCAACGCTTCGTTAGTTATGATAATCTGCATGTTGATGATTTGCCAAAAATCAGACATTTAAGCCGACAACAAGCACAGGCTTTGCTCGAACAGATCAATGGGTGGCTATCTAGTTATGACTCGGACGTCAACGAAAAGCGAACTACGCCATCCGCACAAGAACGAATACGAGCCGGTGTTGGCGTTTATTACTTCGAACAAGCTGTCGAACAACACGATGTAACTAAGACACAGGAACCGGATTAGCATGCACGATCGCCCCCCTACTCATTGGTCTATCTCTTGGCGTAACATCAGCCATTCACTCGTGTTTATTTTCGCTACTAGCCTCGCCAGCCTGCTGATAGGCTGCTCTGAAGGCGGCATGGGTGGAACTGGAGACAGAGCTGTTGGAACAGACGCGCCCACCGAAAAGCCTGACCAACAACCGGACGTTTCTGGCGAAAATCCCAGCGAACCAACGCCTAGCGAGCCAGATACGGCTCCCGATCTAGAGCCTGATACACCTGATATAGAGCCCAGCACACCAGACGGCTCCGATGGCACACCAACCGATCCACCGCTACCCGATCCTGTACAGCCCCCTATCCTCGGAGACAAGTTCGAGGGCGTGGAAAGCCCTAATGCTTTTTATCTTATAGCACCAGAACTCGTAGATGTGGCAAATGCGGAAATGCGGCTAGATTTTGATCCTGTCAGTAGCATATATTCGATTGAACTGGAGCTTGGGCAAGATACAGCATTCGTTATCGCTGATTTAGGCGAAGAAAGCAGCGTCATTTGTGGTCTACCTGCGGTCAACCAGCCAGAAGCCCACCTATTATCAGGGGTGCCAAGCGACCTTTCGTGTGCTGATGAAGCACAGAGCTTCACGATCGCAGCTGGCTCTTATCTAATCAGATTCAGCTATGATGAGCAGACTAATGCAGGCCTTATTACGTTATATACTGAAGAGCAGCTGAGAGCAAAATCTGCCGCCAACAAGCGGTTATATTTCGTCGGCGATTTCAACCAATGGAATCCCTCGGACGATGCCATCATGTTTTACAATGATACGGATGGCTACTATGAGGCGTATATCACCGTAGAGCAAGGCACTTACTTCCGTCTAGAAGGTGCTAAGCGCGTCGAAGTAACGCTACCAGCGGAACTGGATTCAAGCAAGCTTGATGAACAGTACCTGCCCCCTGGATATTATTACTTGGAAGCCGGTTTCACTGGTGACGAGTTTTTTGATCTGACTATACACAAGATGTGATGATGCTTAGATTATCCGCTTTAATCACCCTACTCCTGCAACTCAGCGCCTGCTCTGATGGCGGGATCTGTGGTACAGGCTGTAGCCAAGGCGAGACTGACAATACTTCAGTATCGACTGGAACGGATTCTGGCTCGGAAACCGATGGAGGCACAGAACCAGCGCCTGACCCAGAACCAACACCTGAACCTGACCCAGAACCAACACCTGAACCTGAACCTGAACCAACACCTGAGCCTGAGCCGGAACCAGAAGCTCCAGAACCTGATAACTCGCCGCTTTCTTTAGATTCAGGTGATGATACAGGCGTTGACATGTTTATACGCGGAATTGGGGGTGACTGGGGAACCACCAATCACCTGACCTATACCAATGGAATTTATAGTTTAGTTTTGGACGTAAGCGGCGGCATAGAAGTATTTAAATTTGCAGATGCAGACTGGACAGGCAGTACCAACTGCGGGGTTGAAGCCGAGCTGGAATCAATAGAACTAGCCACGGAAGAAATACATCAAGCCTTGTGCTCAGATGGGGTTGATGCCAATAACATTACGATGAACTTCGAATCAAGAACCTATATTTTCGGCTTTCGTTACCTTGCAACCGATGATGAAATGACGGGAGAAGGTGAATTTCAAGTGGTCGAAGCACTGGGTAGCTTCTAGCGCCTCTTTTCAACAAGTCCTTTCATAAATTTAGTATCTATTAAAATCTGCCATCTATTGAAAACAGACAGGTGCTTAAATCAGACAAGCGTTGCAATAACAATATAGCGACGCTTGTCTGCAAACCAGACTATGGAAGATAGAGAGAAAACACCCCCCCGCCAAGGGCTCCGCCATTTTCCAGCCGCACAAACCCTGTTTTCCCATCGTTTTCATGCGCCTGGGCAACTTGCGAGCTGAAATAGAGGCCAAAGCCAGTACTACCACTGACAAAATCAACTCCCCATTCAAATCGGCTTACATCGCCTAACATCTGTTCTGGATAGCCTCGTCCATCGTCTTCGATACGAATCACGACATAGCCATCTTCTTCATAAGAACTAAGTCTCAGCTTTTTATCCGTATAGCGGACGGCATTGGTCACAATATTATTAACCAAACCACCAATAAGGCTGGAATCAAAATAGCCGATAATCATGTCATCAGCATCAATCTCCGTCTCAATACCTTTACTGGAAATAATGGATTGGTTCCTGGCAACCTGCTCAAGCAAAAAATCATAGATTTCATGCTCGGTAACATTAAACATGTAGGCTTCCATATCCATTTTATACAATACCATGAGCTGAATAAGGTAGTTATTCACTCGCAGCACATCATAATGCAGTTGCCCTAATCTCTCTTTATTTTCCGGTTCAGCAGCAAGCATCTCGTCGATAGAAAAAAGCATCATACCAATACTGTTTTTCATATCGTGAACTGAAGACGCTAAAATTGTAGAAAAATCGAGTTTGTTCGACATATTACTCCCCACTACCCCTTATTGTACAAACTCTCAAATATACGCAAAAGTTTGTCAAAACGTTGATTCGATGTATCTTTTAATAAAGTTCGCTTAATATAGGCCAATAAACGACGCACTTTATCCATGCGCTCCTTGGTTGCGCCGTTCACTTCAATAAATTTCAAGTTTGCTTGAGCGGCGTTCAGGTGAACGGCCAAACTATTCGGACTGAGCTCCATTGCTTTGTCGAAAGCCTCTAACGCTTCTTCCAGTTTACCTTGCTGATAAAGTGATACACCTGCTTCATTCGCTTCTGAATCAGCCCCCTCATCGACCGGCTCATCCTCGGGTCGCTTACCATCTAAAACATTATTTACACGAGAAACCAAGTGAAGCTGGCCTGTTTGTTCCAATCCACTAATAAGCTTGGAGCCATCATCCTTGTCCAATATTTCCTCCTCTACTGTCTCGTATAACTCGACCGCACGCTCCAAAGCTCTCTTGGCATCATCTTTATTACCGATCGAAAGATAAGCATCACCATCGACGAGAAATGTTTTTACTTTTATTTCTGGACGCTCGTTGAACAAACGGCGGGTATCGACCATCGTCTGTAGCGCTTCTTTAACCATAGAAGTTTTATTGCTGCTATCCGCATCGCTATTCCCTGCTTGCAATAAAGCACTGGCAAGTTCTACATAGTTCTCCGGGCGCTTTAAACTGGAGTTCTTACTTAGCCTAACAGCCGTCCGAAAGGCATTTACTGCTGTCTGAACATCGCCACTTTCGGTAGATAACCGACCTAACCAGGCTTGGCGATCAATGACCCGAGGCGACAAACGAGTAGCGGATTTTACATGGTCAAATGCGCTTTCGATGTTTCCTTCTGCTTCATCAACTCGAGCCAACCAATCATAAGCAGCAACAAAGGATCGGTTCATAGACAAAAGAGCATCAAAAGCTTCTCTTGCTCGCGGATAGTTTTCTTGGTAGAAGCATGCTTTACCAATGCCCATCAAGGCCCACGACTGCTTGCGAGCCTTTAAAACCTGCTCATATATTTTCTCGGCCCTTGGGTAGGCCTTCATTTCCATCAGCAGCTCAGCTTTAAGCTTGAAACAGTGCAGTTTATATTTAGTTTTACGCTCTAAAAGCCCTTCACACTGGGCTAAAGCATCATCATGATGCCCGCGATCCCAAGCTAAAGTAACAGGCATAAACTCCTGGCTACGCCGCAAGACTTTGTCCAACCGAGCTTTTAGCATTTCTTTATTGAAAGGTTTGGTCAGGTAATCATCCGGTTGATACTCAAGAGCACCAAGCACCATTTCACTACTGGTTTCAGCGGTGAGCATCATAAACGACGTAGATTGACTAAGCAGCCGATAATAACTTGCCTCTTCCAGTACTTGCTGACCATTTTTACCTGTTCCCAGATTATAGTCACACAAAATAACATCGTACTGGTGATTGCGCATCATTCGCAACGCGTCCTCACCACGGGCAGCGAGATCTATATCTGTTGCTCCAAAAGATTCAAGCATATTTTTGACGGCATGACGAAATTGTGGAAAATCATCCACAACAATAAACTTCAGCCGAGAATAAGATTCTGCCATTTACCAACCCACATTCGAGCGCCAACTCTGGCAGCTAAATATACCAAGACGTCTATAGAGCCTGTTTATCTTTCATTTATCGCCTCTGCTGAGACACATTTTTTGTCCAGCAAGGCAGAAAGAGCGTAGTGTAGTTATTCTACACTAGCGATTGATAACGCAGCTGGGCGAAAAATGTGTCCAGCCCTTCGGGTTTGGCCTTAAATGCCGCCACTCGTTGTTGCTCCTCGCTTATTTGAAATAACCAAACTGCGCTCGTCGCACCTAGATTGGCAGCATTTAAGGTCAAAAAGAAGCGACAAATGAAAGATAAACAGGCTCTAAACTAACTATGGTAAATTATTAAAAAAATGCAAGAAAAGAGGCAGGCTAATCCAGACTACTCAGACGTATCGCGCTTCCATTGCCGTATGCGCTCGACCGCTATCTTAAGCTTATCCATATCAGTCGTGTACGCAAATCGAACAAACTTCTCTGGTGAGGTCGTTTCGAAATCAGCTCCTGGCGTTATAGCCAAATGATATTTCTCTAACAGAGTTTCACATAAAGAATAGCTATTGTCCGCCAAATCGGAACAATCAGCATAAAGATAAAACGCCCCCGACGGAGTACCTAATGGCTTAAAACCAAGCTCTGTGATTTGTGGAAGCAAGTAGTCACGCCGTTGCTGAAAGCAGCGTCTACGTTGTTCCAGTACCTTAATGGTATCTGGTTGGAATGCCGATAATGCAGCATATTGCGCTGGCGTAGACGCTGCGATAAAAATATTCTGCATCAAGCGGTTAGTCATCTCACATAAGGTCTCGGGAACAACTAGCCAGCCTAAGCGCCACCCGGTCATGCCAAAATATTTGGAGAAACTATTTACTACGATAATATCGTCACTGACCTGACACGCAGAGCTAATATTATCCTCGTAGTCAAGGCCATGATAGATTTCATCCAATAGCAGCACGCCCCCATTTTCACGGCAGGCCAGATGCAAATCAGTGATCTCCTGCACGCTATAGGTAGTTCCCGTAGGATTCGCCGGCGAGGCAACCAAGGCGGCACAGGTGTTATTCCGCCAATGGCTCCTGATATGTTCTGGCATCAGCTTTTTCTTGGGATGGTTAGCTATACTGATAGCCCGTGCGCTGCCGCTTAGTAACTCAATAAAATGCTTATTGCACGGATAGCCAGGATCTGGCAACAACACCTCTTGACCAGCATCCATGGTTAATGAGAGAGCCAACAATAGCGCCCCTGAAGCGCCAGGCGTAACGAAAATGCGTTCGGGAACTACTGTTGCCTGATAGCGCTCCAAGTAGAAGGCCGCGATCTGTTGGCGTAACTCAGGCAAACCCGGCGCTGGAGTATAGAAAGTTTGCCCTCCTTTTAGCGCAGCTATCCCAGCATCTACGATAGGAGCCGGTGTTTGAAAGTCTGGCTCTCCCACTTCCATATGGATAACTTGATGCCCTTGAGATTCAAGTTGTTTAGCGCGTTCTAACAAACGCATAACATGAAAAGGGGCGATAGAAGAAACGCGAGCTGAGATATTTTTTAAGTCTTGGCGCATGGTTTGCCTTGCAGTTGTAGGTAACATAGCTTATCGTGTCCTGTTTAGCGCTAAAGCTATGGAATTGGGCAGAATCATAGATGAAGGCTCACTTTCAAGCAATTAAATATTAACCACCTACCGTATGAATGAACAATGGCCGAAGAAAAAGTCAGTAATGTAAATATTATTTCACAGTCGTTGCTTCCAACGCCTGAGAACGTTCAGAGCGAACTTCCACTAGACGCCGAAACAGAACAACACATCGTTGATGGGCGTCACGAAGTTCAAAACATCCTAGACAAAAAAGATCCTCGACTTTTCGTGGTAATGGGGCCCTGCTCTATACACGATACAGAGGCAGCGATGGACTATGCTAATCGCCTGAAAGCCTTGGCGGATCAAGTAAAAGACACACTGATGATTATCATGCGTGTCTATTTTGAGAAGCCGCGCACGTCTATTGGCTGGAAGGGGTTAATCAACGACCCACGCTTAGATGACAGCTTTCATATCGAAGAAGGCTTATTCAAAGCGCGAAAACTATTGCTCGACATTAATAAATTGGGATTAACCGCTGCGACAGAAGGCCTCGATCCGCTATCTCCTCAGTATATCGGTGATCTGATTACCTGGACTGCTATCGGAGCACGCACCACGGAATCGCAAACCCACAGAGAAATGTCTAGCGGCCTTTCGACTCCAGTCGGATTCAAAAATGGAACGGATGGTGGACTGACCGTGGCGATTAACGCCATGCAATCGGCTTCCCACCCTCATAATTTTTTAGGCATTAACCGTCAGGGACAATGCGCAGTCATTCGAACAAAGGGCAATCAATACGGGCATGTCGTTCTTCGTGGCGGCAAACAGCCCAACTTCGACTCTGTTCATGTAGCAGAGGCAGAAGAAGAGCTGAACAAAGCCAACCTTCCTGCCAATATTGTAATCGACTGTAGCCACGGTAACTCGAATAAGAAACACGACCGTCAGCCGCTGGTCGCCGAAAACGTGGTTAATCAGGTACTTGAAGGCAATAAATCAATTGTAGGCTTAATGCTGGAAAGTAATATTAACGAAGGTAACCAAAGCATTCCTGAAAACCTTGCCGATTTGAAATATGGCGTTTCTGTTACAGATGCCTGTATTAATTGGGAAACCAGTGAACAGCTGATACTCAAGCTACACAACAAACTAAAACCCATGATCGCTGATCGCTTTAAGTAATCAGCTGCTCTGAGGTAAAAAAGCCGCCAAATTTGGCGGCTTTTTTATTTTTTATACCCAGCTAATTCTATTTTTCTAGAAACCGAATAGCCAATTTCACAAAATCAACTGATGAAATAATACCAACCAAAACCTGTCGCTCAACCACTGGCAGACACCCGTGCTTGTTATCGATAAAATATTGCCCTGCTACGATAAGATCCGTATCCGGTTCGACTACAGCAAACGATCCATCCATTACACTATCGACACGGGTTGCTTTTTCAATCTCAGAAAGACGATTTACACCCACTTTCTCAACAGACTTTAATGCGTCAGCCAAAATGCCTTTTTGCGTTAGCAAACCACAAATCAACTCATTTCTATCCACAACGGGAAGATGCCGTACCCCATGCTCTTTCATCAGCTGTCTAGCATGAAATAACGTTTGGTCGTTATAAATAGATACAACCTTTGTTGTCATGATATCGCGAACAATAGCCATATAAACCTTACCTATTAGCTTGAACTCTGTCTTCAGACGTTGGTTACTCTCTTCAAATACAAGATCTTCTCAAACACTACTCTAACCAAAGATGAACCGAGCCGATTAGCAGCATTGCTACTACCATCAGACCAAAGGGACTAAATATGATGTAAGTATAGAACCATAGTTGCTGGAATATAGGTAAAACAAGGTATTTAACCCACTTACTTTCCTTAGCCCTATCGTTCAGGTACATTTCGCCATTTTCAAACCGACTTTGTATGCTCTCAAGTATCTTTTCAAACATCTGTGACAACCAATAATTAAACGAACTCTATTATGCGGCAAATAGGCTTCTAGTACTAGGGTGACTGGCTCTTCACAGGCAGCCAATGGCGAATGGTTTCGGCAAGTAATTCTTTCCGAACCGGTTTACTCAGATAGTCGTTCATGCCCGATTGTAGGCATTGCTCTCTATCATCCTTCATTGCATTCGCGGTTAAGGCAATTATTGGCAGCTCAGACTCGCTTGAATAATATTGAGCGCGAATAATCCTGGTGGCGGCAAACCCATCCATATTAGGCATTTGGCAATCCATGAGCACCAGATCATAGCGCTGCATAGCCACTTTTTTTACACCTTCTTGCCCGTCAGAAGCGACTTCAGCATCTAATCCAAGTGACTTTAACAAACCAACTGTCACTAATTGGTTGACTGGATTATCTTCAACCAACAACACTCTTCCCGACAACCTAGGCGTCGCCGACGCACTTCTATCCACCCCTTGATTCGAAGCAATACCACGGAAAGGTAAACTCAATTGAAAGGTGAAAGTACTCCCTTGATCCAACATACTGGTTACACTAATTTTTCCTTTCATTAAATCTGCTAGCTGCTTAGAAATCGCCAAGCCTAGACCAGTACCACCATGCCGCCGACTATTTGAGCCATCAGCCTGGGCAAAGGCCTCAAAAATAGTGTCCAGTTTATCCTGCGGAATTCCCGCGCCAGTATCCAACACCTCAAACGTTACAGAAACGCTTTCTTCATCTATACCCTCAATGTTTAATGTCGGCTCGACCCTCCCCTTGCTGGTAAACTTAATGGCATTCCCGATAAGGTTCACCATAACCTGACGGATCCGCGTTGGATCCCCCTGAACCTCATGACCTCCGATATTATTATTTACTCTAGGAAGGACACTTATCCCCTTCTGACAGGCTTCATAGTGGAATGATCTCACACATCGCTCAAACAGGGCTTCCAAGTCGAAATAGACATGTTCAATATCCAGCTTACCTTCTTCAATTTTGGAGAAGTCTAAAATATCGTTGACCACTCGGAGTAAGTGTTCGTTAGACTCGATAGCAGTGCCTACATACTCTTTTTGTTGCGGAGTGAGAGGCGTATCACCGAGGAGTTGAAGCATTCCTAGCGTACCGTTCATTGGTGTTCGCAGCTCATGACTCATATTTGCCAGAAACTCGCTCTTAGCCTTGTCCGCCGCTTTAGCCTCTCGCCAGGCCATAATAATATTTTTTTTATACTCCCGTTCGTTTTCCTGCGCTTCTTTTAAGCTAGCTGATAGATTACTGATACCAACTTCTAAATTGCCCAGCTCACCACCACTATTGGACAATACTTGAATATCAAACCGAGCGGCTTTAATGTTTTCCACAGCACCTGTTAGCTGGACAATCGGCTCAGAAATCTGTCGCCCTATAGACAACGCCACGCCTCCCCCTACTATTAGGCTAACCACTAGAATACTGACACTGGTTAGCAGCAGCTGATTCCTCAGCTCCGACCATGACGATGTCGATAGTCCGATCACTACTTCGCCAATTTCAGTTTTTGGCTTTGCTTTTTCTTTTCCCAGCAGCTCATGATCATCCGTGAATGGCAGGCTGCTCATAATAATAGGTGAACGGTAGAGAAATAGAGCTTCGCTTTCCTTCAACACGTCACTATGGCTCTTGCGCACCAATACATGGCCGAACTGATCTAACACCTCAACATAAACCACGTCTTCCAGCGCCATAACCTGATGAATCATGGGCGTCGTTAACGACAAATTTCCAGACAAGACGGCATACTCTGCTGACGGGGCCAGTTGATTGGCAATCAAGGTGCCACGATCATGGATGCGTTGTTCAGAGTCGGTGAGAAGCCACGACAAAAAGTAGGTAGTTAGGATCAACATAGCAATCAGCATTGGCACGATCCCCAAAAACAGGGTGCGATGCCGAATACTCCAGTGCTTTATACTGATCATAAGTTAGGTCCAATAAGCAATTGCCGTTATCCTGACATATTTCTAGCTCGCAATAAATTCATATTCTCGCTTTGCTATGCTAGAGTTTGATGACTGCTTGGTGTTCAGGAATAACAATGAAACAAAAACTACTTACTTTAATTTTTCTTCTCTTCTTATTAGTGGGACTTGCGGCCATTGGTCGCCTTGCATGGATGAAGCTTTATCCAGATACAACTTCGCAACCTGTGGCAACCACATCAGCTCCCAAAGCCAAGGCAACCAAACCCAACCATCCGTATCTGCAACTTGTTCCGGCAAACACCCTATTTTTTGTAGGAGGGCTTGAACGAGCAAACCTTGAAACCGTATTGCAGAGTAATTCCATATTGGGCACCTACTCGGCACCGAAAGGTGAAAACGCTCCACTCATTCAGTTTTTCCAAGCCTTAGCCAGTCAATTTGTCAATGAAAGGCTGGCAGGCCCTGCCAATGTTCTTAAAGAATTTGGTATTCGTAAAGACAATGCACTTACCTTCTATACGGTAGGTATAGCCCCAGTACTTCGTTTTGAGGTGGATAACGAAGACAAGTTCTGGCACCAGATAGAAACGGCCGCCGAATCGGCCAAACTCAACTTCAAATACACGTCGATATTAGGAACAGCCTATCGCCAGTTCGCCCTTAACCCAGAACAGCCAGATCTTACCATGATTGTTGGGATCCAAGATGGCAATGCTATCGTTACTCTTTTGAGCGATAAATTCGATATGGACACCAAATCAAAACTACTCGGCAAGCTTCCCATTGCTAACAACATCCTGGAGTCAGGCACGCTGACGCAAACTACTGACAAGTACCGATTTGAGCCAGCGCACTTTGGTTATATTGACTTTACCCATATTGCTGATGTTCTCCTTAAGCAAGACAATGGGCTTGCAGCTCAAATGATCGAACAACTGGAACCACCAAAATCTAATAATCAGCCAGATTCATCGCAAGCAAGCCAGGATACGGTACAAAATGAACTTGAGGCATTTCAAACACCGGCTTGCCAAAAAGAAATCAGCTCGATGATAGCTCAAATGCCCAGAGTCGTCGGTGGAACTCTGTTAGGCAGTAATCCCCAGGAATCAACCGTAAAGGTGGTTTTAGAGATTAAAAATAATCAGGTTTTACAACACCTGTCAAGTATCAGAGGCTTTATACCGAAATTTGTTACCGATACGGCGGATCAAGCCTTGGTCAACTTTGGTTTGGGAATCAATATGGAGTCCTTTGCTCCAGCAATCAGTGCACTTTGGACTTCCTATACAGAGTCGCCTTACCAATGCCAACCTCTCGAGGAAAACAGACAGAGTGTTCAGCAACAAAGTCCAGCAATGCTCAGCATGATGCTGGCCCAGGCCTCAAGCATTCGAGGTTTAAGCCTCTCGGTTCAAGATATCGCCTTGCAATTCAACCCCATTAGCCCTATTCCAAAGGTTGAAACAGCTGATGCCCTCGTCGTACTATCAACCACCCAACCCAAAGCTCTCTATGATATGGCTGCAGCAATGAACCCTATGCTCGGCAGTATTGTTCTTGATCCAAGTGGTAAGCCTTCACCGGTTCCGTTTGGCGCTATGCTGGGTATTGAACTGAACGCAGCCATCAAAGGAAACAATATTGTTCTATTCACCGGTGAAAACTCAGCCAAAATTGTCGCAGGACTTGCAACCGAAAACATAACGGATAATGGTTTCATGGCTGAATCGATTAATTATTCCAAGATTAACACACTGCTAAGCACTGCTGCAGCACCAGACAGCCCGATTTGGCGTCAAAAGCCACTAAGCCCAGCAGACTGTATTCTCAGGGACGATGTAATCCATCAACTTCACCAACTAAACGGCCATGAAGTTATTGAGGCCGACTTCACCAAGCAAGGCTTTGTCAGCACAGACAAAGTATTTAGCACCAAGGCAACAGAACCAAGTCCACATAAGATTGAAGCGCAATACGATACCTATTTACTGGACAATGGTTGTGTTGAAATACTTGAGGGTGTCGAACAATTTACTACTGCCAATGCTAATACTGGCGTTTACCGAGCCATGGCCAAAAGTGGCGAGTGCGATAGCTATGAAACAACGTATAAATGGACTCGATCTGGCCAAGTGCTGGAGTTCAACTATTTAGAGGAGCGTTCACGTCCACAAGAAGACTGTGGTGTTGAATTTGATGAGTGGCAGAAGCTAAAGAGCCAAAAATCAGCACGGTGCCATATCCGAAATGAGTCGGTAGATGGCTTCGAGTGTATTTTCTTTGATCCAGAAGGAAATTACAAAATCATCTACAAAAAGAAAGCCTCTACTGAAGATAAAGAGGCAGCTTAAAGCGCTCCATATTCATCAAGTAGACCATATTTCATCAACAATTCAGGTTTATCAACAATCCAGGCTTAGCCTGGATTGTTGATAAACTGCATAGCCAAACGCTTTAGCTATTCGCTTGTTGAATTTTCACCTTCCATTCTGCAGGTCCGGTTTGATGCACCGATGTTCCATGACTATCAACCGCTACAGTCACAGGCATATCTTTGACTTCAAACTCATAAATGGCTTCCATACCCAGGTCTTCAAAGGCAACGACTTTGGCAGATTTAATCGCTTTAGACACCAAATAAGCAGCGCCTCCAACAGCCATCAAATAGGCAGCCTTATGCTCTTTGATCGCTTCGATCGCGATAGGCCCACGTTCGGCTTTGCCGATCATGCCAATCAGCCCTGTTTCAGCCAGAATTTTATCGGTAAATTTATCCATTCGTGTCGAGGT
>DFOV01000322.1:2616-12068 GCA_002376965.1 Gammaproteobacteria bacterium UBA3532 | reverse complement strand
TGTTTGAGCTTCTCACCGTAATATGGCGCATCCCAAGCCTGAAAGTCTTCCAGGCCATCCAGTTCTTGGGCAAATTCACGCAATCTGGCGTATTCAATCTCTGCTTGAGGCTTAGCCTGAACCGCCAGGTGACGTAAAAATTCGAATACTTGCGCTGGGCTTTCTGCCATTTTTGTCGCGAGTGAATACTCAGTATAACTGGTAAAGCCAAGCAGTACGGCTAGCTCATGTCGTAAGGCCAGAATATCTACCATCAGATCATGGTTGTCCCACTGGTTGGCGTGAGGCCCTTCATCAGAAGCTCGGGTCGAGAAAGCCGTGTAGACCTCTTGGCGCAATGCCCTGTTATTGGCATAGGTGATGACTGCAAAATAACAGGGAAATTGTAGCGTTAGTATATAGCCATCCTTTTCCTGGCTCTGAGCAGTCTGTTTGGCCGCAGCGAGCGCACTTTCAGGTAAGCCCTCGAGCTCAGTAACATCGGTGATGTGCTTGCTCCAGGCATTGGTTGCATCGAGAACATTCGCGTCAAATTTTGCGGTCAGCTCAGATAGCTTAGCGCGGATCTCACCATATCGCTGTTGCTTATCTTCCGGTAAGCCAATACCTGAAAGCTCAAAATCGCGAAGTGCGTTGGTGATGACTTTTTGTTGGGCGCTATCCAGTTCGCTAAAGCCAGCGGATTGATGAATATGTTTATAAGCGTTGTATAGGCCGCGATGTTGTCCGAGCTTGGTGCTATATTCTGACAGTATGGGTAGGCAGCTGTTGAAGGCATCACGAACTTCTTGTGAATTCCTTACGGCATTTAGGTGGCCGATGGGTGACCAGGCGCGGGATAGATGTTCGCCTTTTTCTTCGATGGGCTGAATCAGGTTATGCCAGGAGTAATCTTGTGTTGCTGCCAGTCGTTCTTCGATAGTGTCAAGGTTCTCCTTAATCAGTTGTTTGATCGCGGGTTCCATGTGCTCGGGCTGTATGGCTGAGAATGGTGGGAGAGACCAGCTTTGTAATAATGGATTCGTCATCAATTTCCTCGGTATCAGGCTCTGGCATCATCAAATTTAATGCCTTTAACGTCATTAAAGGGTAATATACCCCTGCATTCTGAAGCAGCTCGGATGCAGGCGCAACGATTATGCGATGCTTTGTCCGATGTTCAACATATAGCTCAGAATATTCGTTACGCTCTTATGTGGAGTATGGGGTTAGTTAAGTATATTCAAAGGGTAGAAATGATAATTCGTGAGTTTGAAGGTAAATCACCAGTGCTAGGCGAGGGCGTTTATATTGATCCCACCGCTACAGTTATTGGAGATGTTGAAATCGGGTGCGACTCTTCAGTATGGCCGATGGCTGTTATTCGTGGTGATATGCACCACATAAAAATTGGCGATCGCACCAGTATTCAAGATGGCGCTGTATGTCATATCACTCATGACGGGCCCTTTAGTCCAGGTGGATTTCCGTTGATAGTTGGCAATGATGTAACCGTCGGTCACCAGGCGATGTTGCACGGTTGTACTATCCACGATCATGTCTTGGTTGGTATGCGCGCAACGGTTTTGGATGGAGCTGTTGTTCAGTCGAACGTTATTATTGGTGCCGGTTCAGTGGTTCCAGGCGGGCGAGTATTGGAAAGCGGCTTTCTATGGGTCGGTAGTCCGGCCCGAAAAATCCGGGCGCTGACCGATGATGAAATGAAGTTTTTTCAATATTCAGCTGACAACTACGTCAATCTCAAAGATCGCTATTTAGAGCCCTAGTTAGCCGACTGAGTTACCAGACCTAGCCTTGGCGCAAAGCTTTAATGACTGGCTGGGTCGCTGGGCGTATGCCGCGCCAGATGTAAAACGATTCTGCCGCTTGCTCGACAAGCATGCCTAATCCGTCGATGGCTTTGCGCGCCTGATGTTGGTTTGACCACTGCTGGAAAACTGTGGCGGCTTTAGAGTACATCATGTCGTATGTAAAGCCTCCATCAACGAGTACATCGGCTGGTAGTGGCGGAAGTTCGCCGCCGAGACTGGCAGAGGTACCATTAATAATCCAATCGAAGCGTTGCCCTGCCAGGCCTGCCCAACCGGATGCGCTGATATCTCCCAGATCATTAAACTCTTGGGCTAGCTGTACGGCTTTACTTTCGGTGCGATTGGCAATATGGACCCGCTGTGGTTGGTGTTCAAGGATAGGGGCTAGCACACCACGCACCGCACCTCCTGCTCCTAGTATGAGAACACTTTTTCCTTGCAGCGCTTCGTGGTGGTTTTGGGTTATATCATTGATTAAGCCGATTCCATCGGTGTTGTCCGCGCAAACTTGCTGCTCGTCGTTCAGCCAGAGCGTATTCGCCGCTTTGGCACGTATGGCGCGAGTGCTCGGCTGCTCCGCCATGGCAAAAGCCTGCTCTTTAAAGGGCACTGTTACGTTCAATCCTCTGCCTTGCGCGGCGAAGAATGCGTTTACGAATGGGCCAAAATTCCCATCTTCACACAGCAAGGCATCATAGCTGATATCTTGACCGGTTTCCTGGGCAAAGGACCGATGAATAAGCGGGGATTTGGAATGTTTGATGGGGTTTCCCACCACGCCATAGCGTTGGGTCGGCATGTCGTGAAGGCTCCTTTGTCTATTTAATAACTCAGTCTAATGAATAACGACTTTTAATCAATAATGAAGAAGCGCTATTCTAGCCACTGCATGCCTGAATAAAAAGAGAAAAGGGGAGAGATAGCGCTCAGCTATCTAATGGGGAAGGGCTGAGCGCACGAGGAAATTAGTGTTTATATGCTGTGATCATCACCGCTGTTATTGGATCGAATTTACGCTTAAGAAGTCGAGGATCGGCAAATTTTGCTTCTTTTATTTTCTCAAGCATTTCGTTGCCAAGTTGTTCGGCTTTAGCATGATCGTCATCGAACCATCTGGGCTGAGTCGCAACGAAGAAGTGGCCTCCTGGCTTTAGTATGCGTTTTACTTCTTCCAGATTTGCTTCCTGATCTTGCCAATATTCAAAACAATTTACGGCATAGACCCTGTCAAAGGTTTCATCTTCGTAGGGAATGGATGCAACATCGGCTACTTGTAATTCAAGACGACCTTCATGGACTGCTCGTCGGTTACGGCGATGAGCTTGCTTTTCCATGGTGGCAGAATGGTCTATGCCTGCGACAAAGCCATGGGTTACGACCTTAAGAACCGATTCAAGAGCAGCACCTGGACCGAAGCCAATCTCGAGCACCTTGTCTTGTGGTCCTACAGCCAATTGAGCGATGACCCAACGGTTTACGTCTTTATTGGTTTGCGCCATGACAGAGCCCGCCACCTCGCCCAATAAACCACTGGGATTACGTAGCTGATCAAAAAGACCCTCTTTTGCCATTTAAAACCTCCGGTGAACTGCCTTCTTTTTTGCCATTTCCGTATAACGTGAAGGTTATTGAAATATAAAAATGTTGGTAGATATGTGGATAAAATGCCACCTAAACATAAGCATAGACCATATTTCCAAACCTATAACAAATTTACAAAAAATATTCTGTTGGCGGTGGTGTTCATGCTCTTGCACGAGGCATTCTACTGAGTATCGAGCCAGTCTCTTGCAGTAAGGTAATAAGAGGTTAGCTTGTCTTCTTCACTGCCGGGTTGTGGCGACCAGTTATATTTCCAGCACACGTTAGGTGGCATCGACATCAAAATGGATTCAGTGCGGCCCCCTGATTGCAGGCCAAATAGCGTTCCACGATCGAAGACCAGGTTAAATTCGACATAGCGTCCGCGCCGATAGAGCTGAAAAGACTTTTGTGACTCTGTGAAGGGGAGCGAATGTCGTTTAGATACAATGTCGGCATAAGCATCGCCATAGGTTTTTGCTACGTCTTGGATAAAGCGGAAGCAGGTGTCGAAATCCCAGCGATTTAGATCATCAAAAAATAATCCGCCGATACCTCTGGGTTCCTGGCGATGTTTCAGGTAAAAGTAATCATCGCACCATTTCTTAAACTCCCCATAGATCTCAGAACCGTAGGGCTGGCAGCAGCTAAGCGCGGCTTGATGCCAGCTTATACAGTCTTCTTCAAAGCCATAGTATGGAGTCAGGTCAAATCCACCACCAAACCACCAGACGGGGTCTTCACCGTCTTTTTCGGCAACAAATAAGCGGATATTAGCATGAGAGGTGGGAATAAGAGGGTTTTCGGGATGCATGACAATAGATACCCCCATGGCCTGAAAGCTACGCCCGGCTAGCTCCGGACGAGCCGCCGTAGCCGAAGGCGGGAGTTGAGCGCCAAAAACATGAGAAAAGTTAACGCCCCCGCGCTCAAAAATATTGCCGTTGTCTATTACCCGGCTAATCCCCTCACCTCCTTCGGGTCTATCCCAACTATCGACAATAAAGGCCTTGCCACCATCAAGCTGGGATAATTTCTCGCATAAGTCGGCTTGAAAAGTTTTTAGAAATGCCAATACTTGGTCGATTTGTGACTCGGTGGCCATGGTTGTCTCCTGATGAGGGTTTAGCCGGGCCGGATAGTCTGGCCGGTCTTGTAATCGATTATCGTGCTCGGGCTGGCAAGTTTATTCACTGGGCCTGGCAGTATGAAATCGACATAAGATGAAAAATAGCGGTGTGTATCATGAAAAGTTCGGCAGGCATCTCGCCCAGAAATATTAGCGCTGGTAGAAACTATTGGCCCTACACGATCACACAAATAGCGCACCACGGGGTGCTTACTCCATCGCACAGCAATGGTACTTCGGCCACCGGTCAATTGGCGGGAGCAGTTGGGAGAGGCGTCGAGTATGTAGGTAAAAGGACCTGGCCAATGCTGGGGAGGATGCTGGATGATTTGGGCGTATTGCCGGGGAGATACAACCTGCTTAACTTGTTCCAAAGCAGAAACGACGACAATTAGGCCTTTGCGCGCATCACGGCGTTTAGCATATATAACTTGCTCTATAGCATCCGGTTGATCTGCAGTACAGCCTAAGCCATAAACTGCCTCTGTGGGGTAGCCAATTACCCCCCCTTTGAGCAGGCAGTCTACAGCGCGCTCTCCTTTAACGGGAGAGAATATCATTACTTGGTAAGCGACTCTTGCAGTGCTGCGTCTTTAGCTACTACAGCAGCTGCACTATCTGCACGTTCTTTGAGAATAGTTTGTGCCAGTTCTGGATCCGCAGTGGACATAATCTGAGCCGCCAAATACCCCGCATTCTTAGCACCAGCTTTGCCAATGGCTACGGTCGCAACAGGAACGCCGCCAGGCATCTGTACCGTCGATAATAATGCATCCATACCTTGGAGAGGACCCGCATCCATGGGAACGCCAATAACTGGGCGAGTGGTTAATCCTGCGACCGCTCCGGCCAAATGTGCAGCTAAGCCAGCCGCACAAATGAATACCTGGCATCCACGCTCTTCGGCACTCTTAACGTACTCATGGGTTTGCGCTGGCGTTCTGTGGGCGGAAGTGATCTTAACCTCGTAGCTGACACCAAGCTTTTTCAGTGTATCAAGTGTTACTTGCATGACAGGTAGGTCAGAGTCTGACCCCATTAAAACAGCAGCAAAATGCGCCATATTGAATACCTCAATTTTAATCAACAAATATACGGATAAATTGGTGAACGAATATCACCTGCGCCGGAGCAGTTCTGAATCACGATAGCGCCGCTTGTTGCTATTGTCGTCTATGTTTGTTCTCGGCATATGAGCAAAAAGAAAGCTACTATGTCTCCAAGGTAAAAGCAATACTCTCGGGTAGATTTCGTGCAATGAAGTTGTCCAGCCTTAGGTGCCATGGGCTGGACAGTTTTGGATCAATTAATGGAGGACATACTCACATCATCTTCATAGACCAGCGTTTCCATACGAGAGGCAGCATTTTCCTGGCCAGGAATGTTAAATAAGATCATCAAAACTGCCCATTTTAGCTGCTCGAGATCGACTTCATCATCCAGGCTCATCATACGTTCGATAATGAGTTCACGTGTGTAGCTGTCGAGTACTTCAACCTGCTCTAAAAACATGAGGAAGCCTCGGGTTTCGACGCTGAGCTTTTCAATTTCTTCGGCAGTATAAATGCGAATGGCGTTCGTGGGCTGGTATTTCACCGGGGCTTGGGCTTGCAGGGTCGCTAAGTCTTCCAGCCAGTCAAAGGCCTGATTGATTTCCTTTAGGTTAAATCCAGCCTGTTCCAGCTCAACACTGAGTGTGTCTTGCTCCGGAATATCATTGTCATCGTCCATGTAGTTGTCAAATAAGTACATCAGTACGTCAAATACATTTTCTTTCATGATGCGCCTCCACCAATGATGCGATAACCTCCAGGCTCGGCCTGGACTATTCCCTGCATTTCTAACACCAGTAATGTTGAAGATATTTCTTCTACAGGTAAGTGCGTCCTTTCTACTATCAACTCAATGGAAGTGGTTTCATATCCCATAGCTTCCATTATTTTGGCTTCTTGTGCACTTAATTCATGCACAGGTTGGGGGTGAATCAACTCCTTCGGTTTCTGGTCTTCACTGATTAGATAGCTTAATGTTGGTGCAAGTTCCTCAAAAATGTCGTTGGCCTGTTCGACAAGCTTGGCACCCTGTCGAATTAGCATGTGGCAACCCTTAGCGAGAGGGTTGTGTATCGAGCCAGGAATTGCAAATACTTCCCGACCAAATTCGACAGCATGCCTTGCGGTTATCAATGAGCCGCTACGCAATGCCGCTTCCACTACAATGGTGCCCAAACTTAAACCGGCAATCAAGCGGTTTCTTTGTGGAAAGCGTTCTTTGCGCACAGGGGTTCCTGGCGGATATTCACTTACAATCAGGCCCTTCTCGGCAATTTCCCAGGCCAGATCGCGGTGATGAGCAGGATAAACGCGATCCAACCCGGTGGCCATAACGGCTATCGTATCGCCATTAACCGATAGCGCCCCTTTGTGGCTAGCACCATCAATACCATCGGCCAGCCCACTGGTGATGGTCATGCCCGAATTCGCCAGATTCGCTGCAAAATCATGGGCAGTTTCACGCCCTGCCGTTGTAGGATTACGGGCTCCGACCATGGCAACTTGAGGGCTGGTCAATAACGATAGATTGCCGTGCACATAGAGTACTAGCGGTGCATAGCTGCGTTTTAGTTGTTCAGGGTAATCGGGATGGTCAAGGGTTAACAGGTGTTTGCCTGGAGCTTCAGCCCAAGAAATATATTTCTCTATAGCAGACCAGTCGATATTCTCCATAGACTCGAGTTGGGCAGGCTTAAGTCCGAGCTGCTGGGCTGTGCGCAGGCCGCGGTCAAACAAGGCTTGCGGATGACCGATCTTCTGTAGAATTTTCTGCCCGCGATGGGGGCCTATACCGGGGATTTGCGTTAAAGCGACCCAATAACGCAAAAGCTCAGCGGCAGGGCGCTGAGCTTCGATTTCAATTGCGATAAATAGTGCCTATTCTGGGGTTCTGACTTTGTCGTTCTCGTGAATAACCGCTGTTGCTTTTAAGATGAGCCCTAAGCTGACTTTCTCAAATGTGCGGAACACTATGAGCTGACCCGCTTTTTCATCAGGGAGAAGAATAGACTTTTTGGTTTTCCCTGTGAACGCTTCACCTATACGGGTAAACACATTGCCTTTGCCACTCTTTTCTGTTGCCACAGGATCTACGACCCGCTTACCCGCTTGCCAAATTTCTAAAACATGTCCTGGTTCGAGGTTGTCACGTTTGCCTAAGCTTACAACCACAACCATATATTGACCGATCTGTGTTACGCCATCAGGTACCGACAATATGTAGCCTTCGAGCTGATCGGCCGGGGCGTGAGGCTGAAAAAATGGTCGGGTATGTTCATCATGAGCTGGTAATAATCTGTGACCAGGGCGGATTTCATACTTTACTTCGGATATTCTAAACGTGGGCGGCGTGGTTTTTCTTTCCAGCTTGACCGTACCCATGTGTTTGGCCTCAAAGCCCAGGTTTTCTCCGGTTTCAGGATGAATATAGGCTTCGCCTTTATCAAAAACCGAGAAACTTTTAAGCAGGAGCTGTTCTTCGCTAAAGCCTGTACCATAGACTGTATCGTTGGTTGCAAATATCACCCTGTCTTCGCGTGAGCCAACCAAATAAGGCGCTTCATCATATTCTTCTTCAGTAACAACTTGAGCGCCGGTCATAAAGGGCTGAATAGCGGTTAACGGAATGGTGGCTATGGCTTCGTCGGCATCCATTTCACGAATGCGTGGCGATAATTTACCATCACCAAGCATTAATACTGGGCGACCATCCAAATAAACCAGTTTAAGAACATCGCCAGGGAAGATAAGATGGGGATTGTTTATTTGCTGGTTGACGTGCCATATTTCGGGCCATTTCCAAGGGGATTTGAGAAATGTCTCGGAGATATCCCATAGCGTATCTCCTGACTTTACGACATAAACGTCAGGATGATTATCCTGAAGCTCAACAGCGTTAGCTGCATTCGTTAAACCAAAAACAAGCAATGAAGCCGCGACGAGTGTTTTTATTTTCATCGTTGTTATTTCCCTCGGCCAATAGCCTCTTCAAGCACCAAGCAAGGTCGGAAATGCTAATTGGCCCTAACCGCATTAAAGGAGTATTATATACGACCTAAGGCTTATAGCCTCTTTGTTTATTGTATAGTTGATAAACATTGTGGATGATCTTTTTCATAAGTACAACCGGTTTTCACAAAATTTATGGCCAAATTAGCGATATTAGAATACCCCAACCAACGTTTGCGACTGGAAGCCAAAGCCATTGATAAATTTGATGTTGCTTTGCAACGGCAAATCGATGATATGTTTGAAACAATGTATGCCGCTCCAGGGATTGGCTTGGCTGCGACACAAGTGGATATCCAAAAACGTTTGTTTGTGTTGGATATATCCGAGAGAAAAGACCAACCAATGGTTTTTATTAATCCTGAAATTGTTGAGGCTTCAGGACATGAAGAAATGGAGGAAGGTTGCTTATCTTTTCCAGGTGTTTATGCCAAGGTGCAGCGGGCGGAAAAGGTAACAGTAAGCGCGCTAGATCGCGATGGAAAGCCTTTCACCTTGGAAGCAGACGAACTTTTGGCTGTTTGTATTCAGCACGAGCTTGATCATCTAGACGGGAAGCTGTTTGTGGATCTTTTGTCGCCTTTAAAGCGAAAAATGCTGGATAAGAAGCTAAAGAAGCTTCAGCGTTCTCGACCTTCCTAACCCCGCCACCTGACAGGCTGTCAGGCCAAAAGACGAGCTTTATAAAATGTCGCAATCCCCGTTACGTATTGTATTTGCTGGCACGCCAGACTTTGCTGCCGCCCATTTAAGTCAGCTGCTGAAAAGCAACCACCAAGTATGTGCTGTATATACTCAACCAGACAGGCCGGCAGGCCGGGGCAAAAAATTACAGCCAAGCCCGGTTAAAATTATCGCTGAACAGCATGA
>DFOV01000322.1:0-2231 GCA_002376965.1 Gammaproteobacteria bacterium UBA3532 | reverse complement strand
GCTTTAGAGCCCGATTTAATGGTTGTAGTGGCTTATGGTTTGTTGCTGCCTAAAGCCGTGCTTGATATTCCTCGTTTTGGCTGCATTAATGTTCACGCATCAATACTACCGCGTTGGCGTGGAGCTGCGCCTATTCAACGGGCAATTCAGGCAGGTGATCAGGAATCTGGCATATGTATCATGCAAATGGATGAGGGGCTAGATACGGGGGATGTTTTATTTCAGTCTAGTTATGAGCTTTCAGCCGAAGAGACTGGCGGTTCACTACACCAGAAGCTTATGGAAATGGGATGCAATGCATTGTCTCAGGTGGTGGCTGATTACCCCGCGCTGGTTCAGAATAAAGTTGCTCAGGATGATTTGCCAGGCGAACCAACTTATGCCGCAAAGCTAACCAAGCAGGAAGCGAAGATTGACTGGTGTCAGCCCGCTCGGAACATTGAGCGAATGGTTCGTGCTTTTAACCCTTGGCCAGTTGCCTATATGCTTTGTGGCAAAGAGCGAGTCAAGGTATGGCAGGTTGAGTGTTTGAGTCGGACGAGCACTGCTGCGCCAGGAGAAATTATCTGCGCTGATCGTCAGGGAGTCGACGTGCAGACTGGAGGTGGTGTGATTCGCCTGTTGCGCTTACAACTCCCGAATTCACGCGCCTTGAGCGTTGGTGAAATATTAAATGCTAAAAAAGAGCGGTTCCAAGTGGGGTCTCAGCTTGGCTAAATCAACCGCTTTAAACGTACGTTCAGTGGCAGCACAACTGATTACGGCAGTTATTCGGGATCATCAATCGTTATCGGCGTTGATGGAGCCAGCCAAACTTAAGGTTCCCAGCAATGAACGAGCGTTGCTTCAAGAGCTGGTTTACGGCACGTTGCGTTGGCAGCATAAATACGCTGGCCTTACCCGTCGCCTGCTAAAGAAACAACCGAAGAACAAAGATCATGATTTACTCAGCTTGATATGGTTGGGATTGTATCAGCTGGAATTTATGCGGATCCCCGAACATGCGGCAGTAGACGAAACGGTAAAAACTTGCCAAAAGCTGCGCTTAGGCTGGGCCAAAGGGGTTTTGAATGGTGTTCTACGTAACTTTATTCGTCAGCAAGATACTATTGTTAGTGAATTGAGTGAAGCTGAACGTTGTTCGGTGCCTGATTGGCTTTATGAGCATGTGACCCAACAATGGGGAAAAGAGCTTGCTAGTCAGGTCTTCAATGGATGGCAAGCGTACCCTCCATTTACGCTTAGGGTTAATCTTGAGGAAGGGATAACGGCTCGTGATTATGCCAAAAAGCTATCTATCGATACGATTCAAACCTCTTTCTTTGAAAACGTTCCATCAGCACTGACTCTTACTCCTGCTATTGACGTAAATGATTTGCCGGGATTCTCGTGCGGAACGGTTTCTGTTCAGGACGGGGCTGCTCAGTTAGCCGCTCCTTTGTTGGTGGATGGCATAAAAGGCCGGGAGCGGCCACGCATACTTGATGCCTGCGCAGCGCCTGGCGGTAAAACCGCTCACCTATTGCAAATGGTTGATGCTGAGGTAGTGGCTTTAGATGTCGATCCGTTACGGCTAAAAGCCGTGTCGCAGAATCTGCAGCGGATTAATAAGTCAGCTAAATTAATCGCGGCAGAAGCACAAAATCTGGACAGTTGGTGGGATGGCAATGGATTTGATGCCATACTGTTAGATGCACCTTGTTCAGGAACGGGGGTTATTCGGCGTCACCCAGATATTAAACACTTGCGGCGACCGGAGGATATTGCCAAACTAGCTGCGCTGCAAGCAGAGTTGCTGGCCAAGCTATGGATAACTTTAAAGCCAGGTGGTCAGTTGCTTTATGTGACCTGTTCCCTGATGCAACAAGAGAATGAACAGCAGATTAGGCAATTTGTTACGACGCACAAAGATGCTTCATTAGAGGCGCTGCAGGTGCCATATGCTCAGGTTCGCGAGCCGGGCTGGCAGATATTACCTGGTCAATCTAACCTGGATGGCTTTTATTTTGCCAGGTTGAGGAAGGCAGACGTATGAAAATTATCATCTTAGGTGCTGGTCAGGTCGGCGGTACACTAGCTGAAAATATGGTGGTTGAAGAGCATCATGAGCTTACGATAGTCGACCATGATGCAGCCACCCTGCGTGACTTGCAAAGCCGTTTGGATGTTAGAACCGTTTTTGGTCATTGTTCTCAGCCCGAAGTGTTAGAGCAGGCGGGTGCCGAAGATGC
>DFOV01000394.1:19580-22289 GCA_002376965.1 Gammaproteobacteria bacterium UBA3532 | reverse complement strand
TCCATTAACCAGACTGTCTAGAGACCGAGGTGTATATCGTCAATATTCACTTTATGTAGATAGCCACGAACAACGGCACTATGGCCTTATTGCGATGGCTGCCAGTGCTTATATTAATCCCGACTGGAATTCCGAAGTGGGAGTAAATTTTTCGCAAGGAGCTAGCTACCTCCCAGTCATTGATAGCCATGAGATTCTGAATAATAATTTCTTTGAGGCGGTCATTCGCGATCAAGTGGTCGTTATAGGTCCTGGTCTGCTAAATGACGAACAGGGCTTGACTACGCCTCTGCATTTATCTGGGCAAGGGCAAAGTGCTACACATTTTCGGGCATTGGCACTTGATACGTTATTAAAGCAACAACCTGTCATGCCCGCTGCGAAAGGATGGATGGTTGCGGCATTTTTGGTGCTATCGCTAATTACCTTGGTGGTATTTCAATTTTTCACCCTTGGGCGCGCTTTGGTCGGATCGGCGCTGTTGTTTTTATTACTTACGGCTGCTGGATATCTATCGCTTCGTTATGGACAGCGCTTGTTGCCGTTAGTTGAGCTGTATCTGGTTCATGTTTTTACTGCGGTTGCAGTGCTCTATGTTCGTCAACAACGAGAAACTGCTTATCTTTCCTGGTTTGTCCGACAGGTCTCTTTTCAGCTTGATAGCCGTGATGTTGAAAGTGACTTTTTGCAACAGCATTCGCCGTGGAACGAGTTACTGTATCTGGTTCAGCAGTCTGTTGTTGCAGAACGCATGGTGTTATTGGAAAAACGTGACAGCCACCAGGTATTGCAAGTAGTCGCCCAATTAAATAGCGTAGAGAGCGATATTAAGGAGCAGCGAAGAGATATATCACGAGCGCCGTATAGCGAAGCGATAGACGCTCGTCAACCGGTGAGGTTGCGGCATGCGTTTTTACCCGCCAGTGACCATACCGCTCAGTATATGATCCCGCTTATTCATTTCGACAAAGTGGTTGGTTTCTGGGTTGTTGTCATGCGTCAGGACAACATTAATGAGCCGGTGAATGAACAGGATAGTCTTAATATGCTGCAAGGTTATGCGGAGCAGGTGGCAGAATTGGTCCATCAGCATCGTCAGTGGCATGAGCAGAAGGAGCAAGGTCAGTACTGGTTGGCCAAGGTACTGTCAATTCGTGTCGATAACCCTCTATTCAGGCAGACCGCCCGAGTGATACGCGCTTTATACAACAAGCAGCAGATACTAGACAAAGCGTTTAGTGATCAGCCGCAAGCTACTGCGGTATTTGATTTGTTTGGCCGTTTAATGCATGCCAGTAAACAGATGCAGACGCTGGCTAGTCAGCAACAGTGGCCGCTTTATGACTTTTCGGGTTTTGAGTTGCTCAAGGCGACAACGGGATTACCAAATAGTGAGGCCTCAGCCGCACTTCATCGTGTCGTGTATAACAAAGAAGTCTACCGGCGTCATATTCGCTTTGCCAACCGTGAAGGTGAGTTTTTGTTGACGGTTCATGCTATTTGCTGTGATGAGCAGCAAGAGTCTTTTCGTGGCACCATTCGGCCATTCTCTCTCTTTGGAATTGTGTTTGATGTGATGAATATCAGTTTTGCCAAGGAGGTTAGTGAAATGAAAAGCCGGTTGATTGAGCAGTTTGCGGTTCGGGTGCGTAACGATTTGGATGCTATAGCCATGTCTAGTGATTTGCTGGCTGATCCCGATTTGCCGCAGAGCTACCGTCAGCAAGTCGGTGGCGTACAACAGGAAAAGTGGCAAGATGCATTGGAAGCGGTTCGCCTGTTAGAAGAAAAGGACCGAGTGGCGGATAATCTGCAGGAAGGGACTATTTTTCCTGTGGATATTCGTCGCATGATGTTAGATAGCTATGAAGCAGTCTACCGCGAGTCCAAAAATCAGCATGATGTGGGGGTTAAATGGCAGCTCCCGACCTATATGCATCTGGTGTTGGCAGAGCGGGTTGAGCTGGATCGCTTGATGCGGGCGATTTTTCGGCTGTTGTATGAGGATTCGATTGAAGGTGAAGTGCTTAATATTTCCGCTTTTGAAGAGCTGCGAAACGAAACGCTTTATTGCTGCGTTCAGTTAACTAACAGTGGTTATGGCATGACCGATACCCAGTTGACAGCAGCGCAGCTCGATCCGGAGGAAGGTGGCAATCTGTATGTCATTCATCACTTCAGTGACGTTGTTCGTGGTTGGCAAGGTCGGCTTGTGTTGACGAGCATGCTGGGTCAAGGCTTCAAAGTGACGCTGGAGTGCAAATGCTTCCAATACAAATCACGATTAACAGAGTTTTAGTATGACACTTGAAAAGGTATTGGTTATAGACGACGACAGGGCAATTCGCGAATTGCTGAAAATTGCGTTGCATATGAGTGGCTATGATGTGGTGGCCGTGGCTTCAGCCGGTGAAGCCAAATCGATTATTGGCCAAGAAGAATTCAGGCTGGTGTTGCTCGACTTGGTGATGCCCGAAGAAGATGGACAATCGTTTTTGCAATGGTTAAGACAGCAAGCCGGCTATAACCAGCCGATCATTATGATTACCTCAGTAACAGATGCCAATATTATAGAGCAGTTAAAGGAATCGGGGGCTACAGAGGTTTTGGCAAAACCTGTTCGTCTCGACACCCTGAACGCCACCATAAACCAGTATCTATAGCCGCTATGACTAAACGATAGCACCTAATTATGTCTCTATTTCCTAT
>DFOV01000394.1:0-19187 GCA_002376965.1 Gammaproteobacteria bacterium UBA3532 | reverse complement strand
GTTATTACTACGGTATGGATTGGGCTGCTGGTGGTGATTTTCCTCAATCGACGCTTTGGCTTTGTTTTATCGGGGTTGGTTGTTCCTGGTTACCTGGTGCCACTTATGGTGATAAAGCCAGTGAGTGCGGCAATTATCATTTTTGAGGGGCTGGTCGTTTATTTTTTGGTGCGGGCATTTAATCGCTTTGGTGTGCAAACTGGGGGCTGGTGTTCTGTTTTTGGCCGCGATCGGTTCTTTCTTATCATTCTGGTTAGCGTGATTGTGAGGGTGCTGTTTGATGCCGGTGTTCTGCCTATGCTGGCCGACTTTTTTATCAGTCAGGGGTTTAACTTCGACTTCCGCTATCACTTTCAGAGCTTTGGCCTGATTGTTATTGCGCTAATTGCCAACCAGCTTTGGAAACCTGGTCTTCGTCTTGGCTTGATGCAGCTTATGGTGAGTTTACTACTGACCTATGTCATTATTATGTATCCCCTGAGTGAGCTGACCAACTTCACCCTAAGCTATATTGGCTACTTGTATGAAGATATCGCGGCCTCTGTCTATGCTAGTCCTAAGGCATATATCATCATTCTCACCGTCGCCTTTATTGCTTCTCGCTTTAACCTGAAATATGGCTGGGATTTTCACGGCATTTTGATGCCGTCGTTGCTAGCTTTGCAATGGCACCAACCAGAAAAGTTACTGCTCACCTTTCTTGAGGCGTATTTACTGGTGTTGTTGGGTCGTTGGTTGTTGCAACACCGCTGGTTTGCTCGATGGCAGCTTGAAGGGCCGCGCTTGCTGCTGTTTTTCTTTAATCTGAGCTTTATCTACAAGCTGTTGCTTGGACACGCACTGGAAGCATATTTCCCTGAAGTAAAAACAACCGATTATTTTGCCTTTGGCTATTTATTGTCGACCTTGCTGGCGATCAAGATGTACGAAAAACGCATTGTTATTCGAATGACTCGGGCAACGGTGCAAACGTCTCTGATTGGTGTGGTTATTGCCAGCTGCATCGGCTATATACTTTACCTATCGCCGCTATCATCACAATCCGCAGTAGCTAACCCAGCAGAGGAAGAGGCATTATTTTCCAAAATCACGGCTACTCAGCAAGGCCAGTCCGAGTCATTGGAGAAAGCGCTGGGAGCATATCGAAGCACGCTCCACACCCTGGAATCTGACATATTGGTTGCCAATACCGGCGGCCCTGCTTTTCGGCAGGTACTTAAAGGTTGGCGCTTTAAACGATTAAGTGATAGCGATCTGGAATCGCAGTTGCTGCCGTTAGGCTTCACTACGACAGAGTTTGAGGATGATATTTTTATCTCTGAAATACCTCGCTACCAGCACCGCGGGGCCTATGTATTGTCGCGTGTGAACACCAATGGGCCGGTCATTGAGGTGCCTGATGTTTTGTCCCAGCCTGGCCTGATTGAGGCGGGGCTGTGGTTATATAGAGAGCTAAATGCCTCGGCATTGGCTCTTGGTTCGCGCTCTCGTTCGCGGGAGCGGGATAGTCATTTTCAATCTTTTCACGAGGCCGTATCGAATCATAATGTGTTGCAAATCCGTTCACAGCCTCGGCGCTCGGATAGTGATGCCCCATCCAGCCTGTCGATAAATCAGCGCTTGCCTCAAGGGTTAGACAGTAACGGATTGCAGCGTTTGCTGCCAAATTTAGCGGTGCAGTGGCACCTCGATGTAGCAAATATTCAGTCAGAGCATACGGAGGCTGGCTTTGCGGTACTTAGCCTTAGTCGTGCTGGTGTGCGGTCGATCCTGGCGCGTTCGCTGTTAAGTCAGGGACGATTACAATATCTGCAAGGCTATGAACGTATCGATGGCTACTTGCAGTCCTGGCTGTTAAATAATAAGGCCTATATTGCTGATAAATGGTCAGAAAAAGTGGTTGCCCCTCAAGTCAATGAGTTGATTTTTGCTGAGCAGGAGCTGTTGATACCATTGCTCGATTGGCTCGAATCACAACGACACTCGGCATCATCTAGTGAGGAACCGTTGGCCGAAGCTCAGGCTGAAAAGCTGCGTGAATTGGCGGCGATGGCTTCCTTGATCGATTATCGGTTGCTGCATTACCGGCATATTGATTCGAGTAAGGAATACTTGATCCTTACCGAAAGCCAGCAACAGCCTAGTCGTTACTGGGGAACCTATATTTTTCGGCTAGGGCAAGCCAGCCCCTTTGTTATCGAGATCCCTCGACCAATGTACGAAATTAATACCTTTGAGTATGGGGCTCAACTGTTTGAGCGCCTGGATGCTCAGGTTTTGATGGTTGCCGGCTCGCACCCCGATGCCAACCAAAGCGGGATCAGTGATGTTTTAGACGTAGATAACAAAGCGTCGCTATTTAATCTGATTCATCAGTCAGTGGTGAAAAGGCTAGCGCCTGTACCTGTGGTGCAAGTGCGAGCCTTTGCCGACAATGCTCAGATAGCTGCGGATATGTTGATCAGCGTGTGGCAACAGGATGCGTTGGAGCGTGCTCCAACGCCTTACCTTGATAGGTTGAAACGCGTTTTTGATAGCGATGGCAGTCGCTATATTCAGGTCAATGGGCAGCGCTATCTGTCGAGCTATGCCATGGGTAAAAATGCACAGACTGTATTTTCCTCCTTCGCCCCGCAGGGGCACTTGCTCAGTCTGTGGCTCTCCCCAAACATGCGTCAAGGGTATCGTCAGCAAGATGAAAACACGCGTTTACTCGCTCAATTGAATGCCCTCGATATGAAAGGAAGCGAAGTGCAGTTGGAAAAACACCTTCGTAGCCAACCCTTTATTTCTTGGACCAATGGTCAGTCACTACGGGCCATGCTTAATGACTATGTTGAAACCGGCAATATCCAAAACCTCTACCATGCTTATCAACAAAACCCTGATATCAGTTGGAGCCATATTTTGGACATCAATACCCGTCAGCGCTTTTTGCTACTAAGTCGTGGTGAGCGTTGGCTGGGGGTGTTGAATTTGAGACCGCGCCAGCAGGCACCAGACATCAATTACCAAAATGCCCAAGATATTCAACGCTTTCTTGATAGCCGGGGACGCTGGTTATATCGGGAGTCGTCATCATGGGATTGATCGGACGTTGGTTGTGGCAAATTTTGCTGACTATTACTGTTGGCTGGATGCTGTTTAAGCTGTTTAGCTCTGCTGCAGTCGTCAGTTTCTTTTCAACACTGACATTCGAGCGCTTTGACAATGCGCAAGGCTACATGAGCTATCAACTTGACGAAAAACGCTGGACGGCATTTGCCTTGCCCAACTTTCATGGCGTGATTCGGGTTATGACTCAGGCGGAAGCCTTTCAGCGCCAAGTAAGTAATATGGACTCATATTACGCCCTGGAATATCGAATATTGGACACCGACGGTATGGAGATTGATAACGGGGTTTACCATCACAAGCTGGCGATAGGCCAGCAATCCGATGACCGTCGCCGTTACTTTCGAGCCGATAGCCTGCTTCCTATTAGCTATGCTCAGAGCATGTATATCAATATGGACACGCTGATTGCTGGCCAGCGTTTGGAGATCCGTCAAGCCGATAGTAACGACGGGATCGCTTTCGTTTATGCTCGGGTCTATGCGAGTCAGCAGGATGCAACTTCTGTCAGTTTGAACGACTGGCAGCGTTTGAGTCAGGGACAGCAGCGACAAGTGGCCCAAGGATTGATTTTCGGTCGAGCAACCATGAGCGATGAAGATAAAAAAATGGCGCTGGCGCGACGCTGGCGGCCACTTGGCCCGCAGGGAATTATTAACGAAAATTATGTTCCGCAGCGATTGTATTTTTCGACGTTGGACGGTGATGAACCGGAAGCACCATCAAATATTGCTTTGTTAGAGTCGCTTGATGACAGCGATATTCTGATTGCCAAACGCAAGCGTGCAACGCTACCGATTTTAGCTTCCGGCGAATGGACGATACAGGGTAAAAATGGCCAATCTCTCTCTGGTATCAGCTACCGCTGGTATCCGATCGAGGGGGAGGCTCGGGTTGGGTCCTTTGGCTCCAGCAAGAATACGGTGTTGTCTTTAACGGATGCTCCCGGATTGCTAGAGTTGGTCAGTCACCAACCTCGCATCCTGCAATTTAGCGCTCCGCCTGGTATTGATGGGCCGGTATATGATCCATTGCTAGCAAGGAGTTACTGTTTTGGAGCGGAGGCGGACGATAGTCTTTCATTGCATTTCAGGTTGCCTCAGGTGCCAGGCGTTCAGCCATATCGCTTGGATGTCAGGCAATTGAAAATCACCGAAGATGAGCGGAGTTTAAAGCCGCTTTCGTCGCGTTTACGCGTTGCTTTTTTGGATCAGCACGGCGATACCCTAAGTGACGAGCTACTGACTCTGGCTGAAGATGTATCGCTATATGACAGGGTTGATGATAGTTCTGGTATTGATAATGTCGAAATTTCAGAGCGACGCTCCTGGTATGTGACTCCGAAGCACGGAGCAGCACGGTTGCAGATCAGCAGTCAGGATCCGGTGTGTATCACTTTATATACAAGGCCGGATGAGCTGGTATGGGCCCGCCAGTGGCCCGAACAGCGCTATCCGTGGCTTGATCCGCAGCAGCGCATGTCCGCCTGGTTTTCTGTCGCGCCGGATGAGGATCGGGATTGGCAAAGAAAAGGTATGAGTCGCATACTAAGACTACACTACCGCCCGCCAGAATTGTTCGAAGATTCTGGCAGTCTGCAATCCTGGATCAATCTGCGCTCGTTAACCAAACCATACAAAGCGCTACTCGAACCGGTAGATGCCCAAGACTACACGCCAGAACAACAAAGTTATTGGTTTAGCCTGTTGCAGCCGAAAGAGCGACAAGCATTTGTCGCTGACACCTCATTGCAGCAACTGATGTATTTGCGTTCAGAGGGCGTGTCGCCTGCGATAGATATTCATTCAACCAGTTCCCACCGTCAGCAATCGCTGCGTCTACCAGGGTTAGCGGGAACCATTGACTGGCCGAGTGCCTGGCAGCGGTCTGCATGGGAGTTGCCGCAATCTGTAACCTGGTTTGCCAACTACCGTCCGCCAGGCGAGATTAACTATCGCTTGCGTCAGGTGGAGCCTATGGGGCAAGGGCTTGCTTATCAGTTTAAACACCGCCAAGGCAAAGCTCAGACACTGGCTATTCGCTGGTACAGGCCTGCTGTGGATGCCCAACAACGCCCCACCCAACAACAACCCATGACTTTAAAGCTGACCATTGAAGCGCCGATGCCGCCGGGCCAATGGTTGAACCACCATAGTATCAAGCAGCGTACCTGGGAGCTAAAATCAGTTAGCGCCCCCTTTTCGAATAGCTATTTACTACAATCATCTCAAGGGGCGCTCATGCCCGCCGAAGCGTTTTATGTCGATATTCCAGAACAGGCAATTAGCGGAAACTATCGAGTGCAAGTGGAAGGAGCCCCTTCCTCCTTTGCCAGTGTCGGGTTGCTTGTAGATGAGCAATCGCGTCGAGTTAGAGTTTATAAGGAGTTTGAATAATGTTGCGCATATTTTTACTGCTATTGAGTTTTAGTTCATGTTCGGTGGGCTGTGATATCGAAAGCTGGTTAAACCAATATGCCCACGACACAGTGATAACGCCGACAGGTAGTGAGCTAGAAGCAATGGAGCAAGCCTTCAGTCAGCTACTTGATGGAATGGTTGAGGAGCAAGCCTGGATGCGTCTTGGCTATCAAATACAGCGGTGTGGCTCACAAAGTGTTTTTTTACCCGACAAGCCCAACGGGTGGGGAGTAGTCGCTGTTGATAGTGCTTCTGATTCCCGC
The DNA here is from genome assembly GCA_002376965.1 of Gammaproteobacteria bacterium UBA3532. GTDB lineage: Bacteria > Pseudomonadota > Gammaproteobacteria > Enterobacterales > UBA3532 > UBA3532. Next base: position 13,390 of record DFOV01000394.1, on the reverse strand, counting down.
CGCATTCTGCAAGTACCGCATCAGTATTATGATCGTGGCACCGGCCAAATAGGCTTATCGCTTTTTAAACAAGGTAAAGCTCGACTGGTGCAGTGGAACAACGTAGTGCGCTATCACGATAAACAGGTGGCGTCTTTATCGGACATGACCAAGGCGAGACGGAGTAGTTTTACTGCGCTGGCGTTAGCGATTGCTCGACATGAGCAGTCATGGCAGTTGACCCAGCTACACGGGTTTTCGGAAGCAAAGCGCCAGGAATCAAGAGCAAAGAAGGCCGAGATAATCATCAGCGACGGGAGCTATGCGCCAGGCGCGGAGATGTTTAATTTGCAGCGCTGCTGGCACAATCATTATGCCACCTTGCTCTTTCCAGAAAATACCAGAGAGTTAGGCGGGACAAAAAATCCGAGCAAAGCCGTGCTCTACCAACATCGCTTGCTTGATCACCGCTTAAGTCAATTTTTGCATATTGAGCTTTCTTCGAGTATGCGCCAGCAGTTAAAAAGCACCGAGGTGTTCAAGCAATGGAGCGACTGCCTATGAAGTGGCGCTATCTTTTGCTAGTCAGTTGGTTTGTTTCTTGGAGTGCTCTCGCCTCAAATGACAGTCAGTATTATCCGCAGCACTGGCAGTGGCTTTCGGTGCAGCAGGTTACGGAGCTGCCTGCAACTGAGGGGGCTGGGCGTATTGTGATGCTACCAGCCAACCAGCCATTGCGCCTTGAGCTATCTGGCGATACAGCCTTATCCCTGCATATCGGCGCTAGTTCTATGAACCACCTATTTATTGAGCAGGAGCTGCATTGGATTGATAATGATAGCGCCATTTTACCTGCCAGTAGTCACAATCGTCTGGTGCTTGTTGAGCGTGACGACGAAGCGGCCTCGCTAACCTTGTATCGAGGAGAAATGCTGGATGCACCATCTCCTGAGGTGAAGCAGTCCATGGCATTGTCTCTGCCCCGATTAGCAACGATTGAGCAGCCAAAAGGTGAAACATGGCACAGTTATCGATTGGATGCGCAACAAGCTTCGGATGTTGTACTGGATGGGCCTGCGAACTACCGATTTAGGCTTTTGGTGGAGCAGAGTTATGAAGCTCTCAACGGACAGGCGCGCTTAAACTGGTCTATTGACTCGACAACTTACCAGCATCAATGGCAGCCAGATTTTCGATATCGTGGTTGGACTGGCTCTTCAGAGGGTCGGCAACGCTATTTCAGGCCTGAATATGTTGATATCAGTGTGCCCGAGGGGCAACATCGCATGACTTTTTCAAGCAATCGTTCGCTGGCTGTATCATTGCTCCGAACCTCGGGTGAATACTGGTTGAAATCATGGAATCAGCCACTGTTTGAACCGAGCCAGACCCCCCCTGGTGAAATAACTGATTGGCGGGAGCGGTTGTTTTATCGAGATGTTTATCCAGATCAGGCGGTGGCTATCGAGCCACGAATGGCTGTGCCTTTGCGCTATCGTCCAACGACAGATATGAGTGGAAGGGGGGGGAGCAATGCAGAGGCTGATATTGCGTTATTAACGCCTTTGCATCAACAGGTTTTGTTGCAGCAATTGCAGCCCAAACCCTTTTTGCGCTGGGACTCGTCAATTCAGGTTGTGACCAAAATTCCGGCGGCAGTCAGCCAGGCACGGATCGAAATATTGGGTATTCCTGAAACAACACAGCGATTCCATGTGCAATGGTCTGGGCATAAAAAGTATCGAGGCTGGTTGCTCGGTCAAGAGCATCTGTTACTGCCTGCGGCGGTGAGTTCTGCTTGGAAAGTTCGGCAAGGTGGTGAGTTTAGTCATCAGGCCATTATTCCTAAACCCGCCGATTTGCCGCAGCAGCTGCGCTTAACGCTCACGCCAGCTGAAAGTTTTACGCCTCAATGGCTATCGATTGGCGAAGGGGATTTACGCCCCTTGCGACTAGATAGCGAACAGCTGTTCAAAAAGAGTCAGGTACTTGGTTTGGCACGTGCTCTGGCGTATTGGGCTGAAGAAAGTCGCGGGCAAGCATCTACCGATGGTATACCGGACGATCTGTTAGCACATTGGCAGCCGCTGCTACTTATGCTTGGCCAAAGCTATGCTGATTTCGCAAAAGATATCGCTGGCTTCGCAAAAGATAAAGACGGTAGCCGCCAGATAGGCCTGTCGTTGGCAGGCTACAAAAAACGCGTCACTACACTGCTTTCTCACCACCATGACTATTTGGCGCTTCAGCTATTGCGGGGCTGTGTTCTGTCTGAGACGGATGGTGAACATTACCAATGGTGCTGGCAACGACTATACGATTACTACCAGCAATATGAAATTGGACACGGCATCCGAGGCATTCTGGTCGCAGATATTGTTAGAAAAGGCCGGCAGTCCAATCTTTCCTTGTTGGCCAGTCACCTCATAGAAGAGGGGCAATTTCATCTGGCGATGGATATCTTAGTCCTGTTGCCGGCATCCTCCGAGGTGAACAACATGCTGCTGGCTTTAGTGGTGCGCCAGCAGCAGTATGGATTGTATCGCCAACTGGAACCGCGACTGTCTAATGATGAGCGCCGATTTTGGGATGGGCTAATGGCTTTGGCGCGCGGTGATACCAACGCAGCAGTTAGCAGGCTAAGAAGCAGTCGCCACAGCCAGGCAGCGGCTTGGTTGAACTGGTTGGAGCGATATCCTGGAGAGGAGAGCCAACGTCTTGAGTGGTGGTGGACACAACAACCGAGTAGGTTCTACTGGGGGAGTGAGCTGGATGGTGTGGCCGGACACTTTGAGCGTGGACTATTAGAAAATGTGCCAAGACTAACTACGCTTCAAGGGGGGATTGCCCAACAGGTCAGTTTGACTATGAACGGTCCCGCTCAGTTACGCTGGACGCTTCGCCCCTATCATACTTTCATGCAGCGCGGGGCTGGTTTATATGAAAGTAATGACTTGCTGGTTTCTTTTCATGATCAACATGATACAACGCTTGAGCAGGTGATATTTTCTAGTGCTCCTTCCGACTTGGTGGTGCGTGGAAAAAAAGATTGGGTTGGTGTCTCGAAAAGCGTTTCGATGCAGCTAAAGGAAGGGAGGAGTGAGGTTACTCTGCATGGGCATGGTCAACAGCTATGGTTTGAGTTAGACCGGCGCAAGTCATTGTTGTTGGAGCCGGTAAAGTCAACTTTGTTTAGAAATGCAATGGATAGAAAGGCGGTAGAGCCGAAAGAGCTTATTGTTAGTGGTGAATATCTGACAGAAGAATATGCTGAGCCACCGTTAGCAGATGCTTCGAATAAGATGCCGCTAGTTGGTGGGGGCATAGCGGGAGCTACACCTTCCTGGGTTAGTTTATGGAAGAAACTGTCTGAGAATATGAGTCTGCAACCGCTGGTTGATGAGATGGATGCAAAGGCTTTGCGGCATTGGTTGAATGGAGTGAAAGGTAGCCCGCTTCCTCCTGAACATCAGCAGTTTATGCGCTGGCTGGATCAGCGCTTTGATTGGGAGAAGCTCGCCGCCATTGAACTATCTGCGGGGCTGCTTAGTGAGCGGCTGCCAGCACTGTCGGCAGAAAGTGCACGTGGTGATATGTGGCAACTAATGCATGGAGGACTACGTAAAAATGAGCGACGTTTGGCCTCTAGCAGCGAACTTCATTATCAATTGTCATTACCCGAAGCGGAAAAGTTTCGTCTGGTCAATCGCATTCTGGCTATCCCTTATAGAGACAATCCCAATGCATTGTTACAAATCAGCCGTGGCTCGATGGGTAGTATCGGGCAGTCGTTGAATACTACCTCCCGCCCCTGGCGGCTGGATGCTGGTAAGCATGTTGTTCAGGTGGGGCTAGATAGCAATGAGGATCTTGCAGTGGCGGTGAAGTTGCAGCATTTGGTTGAAGGCCAGTGGCAAGATCTGGTAACGACCGCCCAGCGTTCATGGCATGTGACAACGGTTGAGGAGCCATTAAGTTTTTGGAGCGATGCAGGGCAGATTATTCGTATTGATTATGGATCCTCGGCGCAGCGCGAACGCCGTTATCTCATGCGGGCTGAGGCGGGTAGCGTTGAAGTTCCGCCGCGAAAAGGTTTCAAGCAGGATACGGTGCGTATTTTTAAGTTGGTGTGGAGTCAACGGCGCTTCGACGGGCTCAGCGAACGTGATGAGGGGCGCTTCGACAGGCTCAGCGAGCGTGATGAGGGGCGCTTCGACGGGCTCAGCGAACGTGATGAGGGGCGCTTCGACGGGCTCAGCGAGCGTGATGAGAGGCGCTTCGACAGGCTCAGCGAACGTGAAATGGGGCTCAGCGAACGAGAGGTGGCGATTGCTGATGCTCAGTCGCTGCCTGGCAAGAATGGCACCCCTGGAGCACAACTGGCGTTGGTTTCGCGACCGGATGCCGGAGAAGATCAGGTCAATGAAGGTGCTTTTGAGCGTTATCTTGAAATGACATGGCAGTGGCGGCAGCCATTGGCACCTGAGCCATTTGCTGGGCAGCCGCTGCGTTTGGATATACTGGGGCGTTTGCATCAGGAAGGTGAGCCGCTAATTGGGGCGCGTCTGTGGTTGGATAGCAAACTGGATGTTCTTCCGGATTGGCAATGGACTATCCACAATAGCACGTATTTGCAGCCGGTTGACTTTGAAGGTAGCTCGCTTGCCTGGAGTAGCCATTGGTCGGTGTCTGGACAACGATTTTGGTGGCTAGCGCCTCAGTGGCGACATCAACTAACTGGACGGATTTTTGCGCGCTATTTGGATGTAGATAGTGATGACTATCGAGAGGTGGATAGAGACATCGCGACTCCTTACTTGCACGATCACCGTAGCGGTGCTGGGCTGGCCAGTCGTCTGGAGTGGCTGGCTTATGAAGACAGCCGTGCTCTATTTCAACTGCATTTGCAAAGTAATGAATTCAATCAGGGGCTGAGTGGGGACTACATGCGCTTAACGACCAGTTGGCGGCAGTTGTTGGGGCGAGCTGATGTCGAGGCCAGTTGGCAGTATCGTCGTTATTTTAATGATCAGGACCGCCAGTCCACGAGCGAAGGACAGCGCTTGATGCTTGATTGGCAGTTTTGGCAGTGGCAGTCCAATAGCAACCTATGGCGTTGGAAAATAGATGCGCTGTATGATTTGGATGCCAGCGAGTGGGGCCTCATGCTAGGGATTGGCTGGTATCCGACATCTGGTCGATTGCTTCGCGATTTCCGCTCTCAGGAGCTGCGTTTTGGGCGACAGCGACAGTGGGATATGCTGCACAGTGTTCGTCCCAATGCCTATTATGACTCGCATTACGACGAGGAAGGTGGCCAATGAGTGGTGCAACACCATTTCGGTATCGCTTAACTGATATCGAGCAACGGCTGGATATGGGATTTATTTGCGACCTGGAGGCGGCATTTGATGCCTGGGATTCCGGAAGTTCTGATAGCCGCAGCGCACCTCGAGCGGTACTGTTTCTTAAAGAAAAGATTGAGCAGCTGATCCTTGATTATGAAGCGCTTCAATCTGAGAGTCATAAGTTTAGCCGCCGCTATACTAATGCCGCAACTGACGATGAAGCGATGCAGCACATACTGGATTTCTGTCAGTGGCTTGACCCTCAAAGCCGTCGCCAGCGGGAAGATCGTCGTGCACTTGAGCGCTGGTTAGATGATGAGGCAGTTGTTGAGCGATGTGTGAATAAGCAACGTTTACTGTTACTCGATCTTTGTCGTTTAGTGCGTCGTCTGGCCTGTAGCGTGGCGCATATATTAGAGCAGTATCCCGCGCCCGAGCCTCAGGCACAATGGCTGTGGTCTCACTGGCAGTTGAATGCGCTATTCCTTCGCCTCTTTAGCTTCCAACAGGAGCCGCGTTTGTGGGTAGCTTTATCTGACGCGATCATTCTATGTGGTGAGCGACTGTCGCCTGACGAAGCAAATGGCCTTCTCGCGGAAGACATTCAACGGATGGTTTTTCGGCAGTTTCAAACTCAGGATAGCGAGCTGGTGCGCTGCTGTCTAATGCGCCTGATGGCCTTCGCGATGCCCGAGCACTTTCGCCAGGTGTGTGAGGACCTGTTTAACGATGATTCCGCGCAGTTGTTTGTAAAACGTCAAGCTATACGCAGCATAGCGTCGTTTCCGGAGTATCAACAGTTTCAGCTATTTCTTCAACGACCACAGGCATTCATCAATCAGCCCCCCTTTGTTCGGCTACAACTGGTTGAACAGTCTCGTGCCTTGTGGGGTAGAGTTGACTATCGATGGCTCAAGGATGAAGGTGAAAGTGCGGTTGTTATTGGTTATATCGAATCATTAAACCATCACGCTTGGCAGGATGATGACGTTGACAGGCTTGAGCTGTTGGCATCGACACTCGGTCAGGCGCGCCCGGTACTTCTTGATCCTGAACACCAAATACTCGCTGCTCAGTTAGCTTTTTGTCACTTTGCGCCGCTGATCTGTCGACAAAGTATTCATGATACAGCTATAAGCGAGAGGGTTATTCCGCTGCTAGAGAGCTTGTTAGCCGGGATGCAAAAGAAGGCCGGGTCGTCGCGGTTGAATCAGGCCGCAGCCGTTGCTCTTGGGCACCTCTGGGCGATGAAGGATATGCAGCGGCGAATTTTTTACCACTACTTGCGGGAGTTACGCTATGAATTGCGGTTAGGGCAATCGACATCATGCTCGCAGGTGGATTGGAGCTCTCTTGATGATAAGGCGATTGCGCGCCTGGTTATGTTAGCGGCAAATGATGATTTTGATTTAGGGTTTGAGCGTAAAGGAGGTCGGATTCTTTTTCAGCGAGGCTCCAAACAATGCTTTCGCTGGTGGCGCTGGTGGTATGAGATTCGACATGCCAGAAATGATAAGCGTCAGGGGGCGAAGCACTACCTGGGAAGGCAATGGGATTATCTCAATATTGCTCCTAGTGCTTTCTTGGCCGAAGAAACGCCAACGGGTGTGCCCGGCGAACGGCGTGTAGTGGCCAATAGTCAGGACTGGCTACCCGAATTGCCACAGAGTGATATGCTGTTTACCGCGCTGGATCAAGGTTGGCCGACCCGACCGCTTAGGTTGTATCACGGGCAGGGCATAACCGAAATTTGGCCGCCGACATCACCTGTACGTCGATTAATTGCTCGATGGCGCTTGATGCGCAGGTTTGAAATCCTCGACCAGCTAAGGTTTGATGCTTCTATTCAGACCAAGCCTGCTGAATACATGAAGGCGTTGACGGATATCGGCTTTAACTTGCGTCGCTTGAATTATGCAGAGCCAATATCTGAGCCTGCTACCAAACAGAGCCAGCCTCCTCAGATCCTGGCTGCGGCGAGCATACCGTTTTGGGTTGAGCTCTGGGATGCCTTTGTCGCCTACTTTCCATCGGTTCACAAAAATACCCTTGAGCATTTGCTTTATTTTGTCTCAGGAATAGTCGCAGTTTTTGTTGGGCGTCATGCCTGGTTAAATCATCAGTTCAAACGTGCTCGTCGCAGGATTACCTTAAGTATTGGCGGCTGGGGCACTCGTGGGAAGTCGGGAACGGAAAGGCTAAAAGCCGCCCTGTTTACAGGTCTAGGTTATGGCTATGTAGCAAAGACGACAGGCTGTGAAGCCATGATGCTGTATGGCAAGCCGATGGCCAACCCTATCACCTTGCCGCTCTATCGCCCGTATGAGAAAGCAACAATCTGGGAGCAAACCTCGGTCGTTCAGTTTGCCGCTGCGTCGCAGATGCCGGTCTTTCTATGGGAATGTATGGCTCTTGACCCAGAGTATGCCAAGATCATCCAGCGCCATTGGATGAAAGACGATATAGCAACGCTCACCAACACCTATCCCGATCACGAAGATATTCAAGGCCCCTCCGGTTACGATGTTGCTAAAACACTGTGTGAGTTCATTCCTGGTAGGGCGAAGGTTTATGATACGGAGCAGCAAATGTTTCCGTTAATTCGTCAAACAGCGACTGAGCGGAGCAGTGAATCACATCACGTAACAGCCAGCGATATAGCAAAGATCAGCCAAGATCTACAGGCACAGTTTCCATACGCAGAACATCCAGCCAACATAGCCTTAGTCTTGCGCATGGCAAGCGACCTGGGTATTGAGCCAGATCGAGCGCTGATGTACATGATTCAGCATGTCGAAGAAGATATTGGTGTGTTGAAAGTGTTTCCTGAGGTTGAGTTTGCGCACAAGAGCTGGCGTTTTATCAATGGTATGTCCGCCAATGAACGAATTGGAGCCATTAACAACTGGCAACGCATGGCATTAGCCGACATTCATCCTGCTTCACACCCTGGAGAGCGTGTTGTGGTGATATTGAACAATCGGGCCGATCGTATTTCGCGATCCAGGGTATTTGCGCGCCTGGTAGTCAATGATTTTCAGGCTGATAGTTGGATATTGATTGGTAGTAATACTGCCGAATTGCGTCAGGAAATATTAAAGCGTTGGAGAGAGGCTATATCTCAAGGGCCAGGAGATACGACTGTTGAATCCTCACAAGTCTGGTTACGGGGCTGGTTGGACAAGTGCCGAACCTTACTAAGACGAGAAGATATCACGGCCTATGTTAGTGCTTTACTTGAGCGGCTGGGAATTGAAGTTCACCACAATCGTTTGGAAGAGCTGGTTTGGAGCGATGGGCAGCTGGAGGAGACGCTCAACAATGCTGGATTTTCCCACTGCCTGGATACATTGACTCGATTTCGTGACAGCCAGCTACACCAGATGACACTGGCGAATAATTGGCTAACGGCGTGTAGCACTGCTCCGTTGAGCGAGGAGCGCTTAAAAGACATTCAGGCTCAACTAACTCAGTGGTTTAGCGACAACATTGTTGAGACACCAGCAACAATGACTAATAGCGACGAACTGCTGCACTTTATTGCAGCTCATGCAGTAGCAGGCAGTCTGAATCATGTCATTGCCAAGCAAAATATTAAAGGGCCAGGACTGGCATTAGTGCATGCATGGCGTCATTGGCAACAGGTGTATTCACTTGGAGACACGATAGAGCACGGAACAAGAGGTCAATCGAGAGAGGCGCTGTCGCAATTGGCTGCGATTCCTCACTTTGGGATCTTAACCTATGATTACCTAGATGGGTTGCTTCTCAGGTTGCGGTCACACCGGCATACTCAAACCGAAGCGGCGCAGACTCAGTTAGCGCAGATTGTATCTAGTCTGGATCTTCATGATCGAAATGCGCATTTCACCGTTCATGGCACTGCCAAGAACGGCCTTCGTGCTGCCATTAATGAGTTTTTTGGGGCATTCAGTGATGTTGGTGATGGAGTAAAACGCCGAAGACGCGCTCAGCAAATCATGAGAGACTTGAGCGAGGAGCGTATCGCTAGCAGACGCGCTGCTGAGGAGTTGCGCCAGCTGAGTATCGGAGTATCGCATCAACGATAAGTAGGTTTGAATGAGCGTATAAAACGACTAAATTATGACCTTTCGGATTGTTTTTTGAACCGCTTGATGTAAACTGACGTCGATATAACTATGATTTTAGGTAGTCTTCTTAAATGAAAAAAATATATGTTGCTGCATTGTTAAGTTGTTTGGTTTCGCCCTTGTCTTGGGCTGGTATTATTACCGGTCAGGATGAGAATATTGGTCAGGGAGATTTACTTTCTAGTACAGATAATGCTTTTACTCAATTCACTTCAGGGTTCGAGGTGTGGGGAGAAGAGTCTTTCGAGTCCGTAGCGCCGGGAACCAACGCCTACAAAAATCCAATTGTGATGGATTTTGGCCATGGTATCAGTGCGGAATTATCCGGTGCTGGTGTTGTGTTAGATGAATTGCGCTGGGGGCGTTTCCCGTTGCATGGTGATCATTATTACAATGTCGCTGGAACCTTTACTATTACCTTTGCTCAGGCGATCAATGCGTTTGGATTTCTAGGGCTGGATATCAATGATGTCGGTGGTGTGCTTTCTGTTGCTATTGACGATCTTGAGCCTGTTGTGGTCGACAGTACCTTTGGTACCACCAACGCGTTATTTTGGGGGCTCACCAGTGATACACCATTTCAGTCGATCACGTTTTTCAACTCCAGCGGCACGATTAAAGCCAATGATGGTTTTGGATTCGATCGTTTTGTCGTGGGGATTACACCGGTTTCAGAGCCTCAAGGCATAGCTGCTTTGGCTCTTCTTATGCTCGGCGGTATTGCTTATCGTTCGAAGCACAGAAAAGGCAGCTAAGCCTTTTCTGTTCGCTCGACAATGCCGAGCATTTTATACAGCAGCAACGAGGCTGAAAACTCGTAGCAATGAAAGCCCTCGATTGGGGCGAACTCCATGATATCAAAACCGATAATCTGGCGCTGTTTTGCCACGCTTTCAAACAGCGCTAACGTCTGGTACCAGGCCAGGCCACCGGGAACAGGGGTGCCGGTTGATGGAAAGATCGTGGGGTCCATACCGTCAATATCCAAGGTGAAAAATACCTTTTTCGGAAAATCGTCTGGCAATGTGATGTGATGGATATTTTGCGGAACCAGCGTTTCAGCATCCTCAAAATAAACCCCATGCTTCTGGCGGATCTCGACTTCTTCTTTGCATAAGGCGCGTATGCCAAGTTGATAGAGAGGAATGCCTTCATCGACCACACGCTTCATAACCGATGCATGACTGTATGGATTGCCTTCGTAGGCTTCGCGTAAATCAGCGTGGGCATCTATCTGTACCACGCCAAAGTCTTTTTCGCCTGCATCAAGCAGTCCTTTGATAACACCGTAGGTCACGGTGTGTTCGCCTCCAATGACTATCGGAAAGCCTCCTTGATTGACGATGTTTTTTGTCGCGCGGGCGATATTGGCGATAACCTGTTCAGCTTCGCCAGTTACATCAACCGGGGCGTGGGTATAGATGCCTAAATCGCTGGGCGAGCTTTTGCCATCCCAGGTTTCGAGTTGCCACGATGCGCCAAGAATGGCGGCAGGCCCTTGAGCTGTGCCACCACCGTAGGATACTGATTCTTCATAAGGAACGGGCAAAATATGAAATTTAGCCTGCTCTGGTGCCGGATGGGTAAACTCCGACCCTAAAAATACGGGATAGCCAGGAGCGGCTAACTGATCAAAGGTATCCATTAGATATCCTCAAGAAAGTCGGTTTCTAAAGTCGGCGTAGCCAAAGGTTTTAACCAGCGTCAGCTCATCGGTGTGTGAATCCCAGAGCGCGATGGCTGGTAAACCAATGCCGTTGAAAGTCGATGTTTTTACCATGGTGTAATGAGACATATCGTCAAACATTAAGCGCTGACCAATGCTTAATGGTTCGTCGAAACTGTAATAGCCCATGACATCACCAGCGAGGCAGGTTTGACCGCCGAGCCGATAGGTATGGGCTTTTTCCTGGGCATGCCCAGAGCCGAATATTTCGGCGCGATAAGGCATTTCCAGGGTGTCTGGCATATGGCAGGTGGCGGATGTATCTAAAATAGCCAGGTCGAGGGCATTATGGGTGAGATCCAACACTTCAGAGACCAGCACGCCGGTGTGAATCGCAATGGCTTCTCCTGGCTCAAGGTAGACCTGAAGCTGGTATTTGTCCTGGGTTGCTCGAATGCGCTCGATCAGTCCTGCTACATTGTAGTCTTCGGCGGTGATATGGTGGCCGCCACCAAAATTCAGCCACTGCATCTGGTGTAAAACAGGCCCGAGCTTTTGTTCAATAACGTCAAGTGTGTTGCTGAGTGGGGCAAAGTTCTGTTCACATAGGGTATGGAAATGCAGGCCATCTATACCTGTTAAATCCTGACCATCAAACTGGTCAATAGGAATGCCCAGGCGTGAGCCGGGTGAACAGGGATCGTAAATTGGGTTGGCTCCTTCAGAGTGAAGTGGATTGACTCGAAGCCCATAGTGCAATTCAGGTCGCTCTTGTTTAGCCTGAGTCAATAACGGTTGAAAACGTTGCCACTGGCCAAACGAGTTAAACACCACATGGTTAGAGATTTTTAATATCTCTGCCAGCTCGTCTTCTTTGTAAGCCGCGCTGAAAGTATGAACCTCGCCGCCAAACTCTTCGTAGCCCAAGCGGGCTTCATATAAGCCACTGGCACAGGTTCCGGTCAGATAGCGGCTGATAAGCGGCGCGAGGTGAAACATCGAGAAGGCTTTCAGCGCCAACAGGACTTTGGCTCCGCTTTGCTTCTGAACATAATCCAGCTGTTTGAGGTTTTTCTCAACAGCGGCTTTATCGACTACAAAGCAGGGCGATGGCACCCTGCTGGGATCGAACTTCCGAAAAGTTGTGCTTTTTATCACGCCATATTGCCCATTGCTAAACCTGCGCTAATATCGCAAAGTGGCTGGATGTTTCTGGAGCAATTATCTGCTGCATGGATGCAGCAGCTAAGCCATCAGGGATGATTTAACGGCGTTTTGCGCAAGAAATTTCCAGCTACTTTGCGATAATCTGGTTACTTGATATCTATCGTATTTTGCTAAACCGTTCCGTATTAAACTTGGTCGTTCTATACTCGGCCGTATTAAACAAGGTCGTATTAAACAAGGTCATATCCGGGTTCTTCAATAACCTTCCACGGCAGGCCGTGTTGGTTCATATCATCCATAAACGGGTCTGGATCAAGCTGCTCCATATTCCATACCCCAGCTTTCATCCATTTTTGTTCCACCATCATTTTGGCACCGATCATGGCTGGAACGCCAGTGGTATAGGATATCGCTTGTGACTGAACTTCAGCATAACATTCTTGATGGTCACAGATATTGTAGAGGTAAACAGTTTTTTCTTTGCCATCTTTAATGCCGCGAACCACGCAACCGATGCAGGTTTTGCCTTTGGTGCGAGGGCCAAGAGTAGATGGATCTGGAAGTAGTGTTTTCAAAAACTGGATGGGAACAATCTGTTGCCCTTCGTATTCGACTGGTTCAATGCCCGTCATGCCGACGTTTCCTAACACTTCCAGGTGTTTGAGGTAGTTATCGGAAAAGCTCATCCAGAACTGGGCCTTCTTCAAGCTGGGGAAGTGCTTGGTTAGCGATTCCAGCTCTTCGTGGTACATGCGGTAAATGTTATAGCTACCAACACCGTCTGGGCAGGTGAAAGACTGTTTCAACGACATCGCTGGTGTCGTTACAAACTCTCCATTTTCCCAGTGTCGACACTCAGCTGTTACTTCGCGAATATTTATTTCCGGATTGAAATTGGTGGCAAAAGGGTAGCCATGATCGCCGCCATTAACATCGATAATGTCTAGATAGTGAATTTCATCGAAATAGTGCTTGGCTATGTAGGCGGTAAACATATTGGTCGCGCCAGGATCAAAACCTGAGCCAAGCAACGCCATCAAGCCGGCTTTCTCAAACTTCTCCTGATAGGCCCACTGCCATTTGTATTCAAACTTGGCGGTGTCCAATGGCTCGTAATT
>DFOV01000048.1:2591-14163 GCA_002376965.1 Gammaproteobacteria bacterium UBA3532 | reverse complement strand
GCTGGTGAAGCTGGTGGGATAACCCAGCATATTGGTGCTTATCATGTAGAAACAGAGCGTGGAATGGTTACATTTCTTGATACACCGGGCCATGCCGCTTTCACCGCAATGCGAGCGCGTGGTGCTCAATGTACCGATATCGTGGTTCTTATCGTTGCTGCCGACGATGGAGTCATGCCGCAAACTGTTGAGGCTATTCAGCATGCCAAAGCTGGCAATGTTCCAATGATCGTAGCGGTCAACAAGATAGATAAGCCTGAAGCCGATCCCGATCGAGTTAAAAATGAGTTAGCACAGCGTGATGTTATACCTGAGGACTGGGGTGGGGACGTACAGTTTATTCATGTCTCGGCTAAGAGTGGTGAAGGCATCGACGAGCTACTTGATGCAGTTCTATTGCAATCTGAAATGCTGGAGCTTGAAACTCGCTTTGATGGCTTAGCCAAAGGCGTAGTCATTGAGTCTCGACTTGATAAGGGGCGCGGTGTTGTTGCCTCTGTATTGGTACAGGAAGGGCAGTTGAATCAAGGCGATATATTGTTGGCAGGCCTTGAGTATGGGCGCATTCGAGCCATGACGGACGAAAATGGTGAGCCGATCAAGCAAGCAGGGCCATCGATACCTGTAGAAATTTTAGGCCTTTCAGGCGTTCCGCAGGCTGGTGATGAAGCCATTGTTGTTGCCGATGAGCGAAAAGCGCGCGAAGTCGCAATGTTCCGTCAAGGAAAATACCGCGACGTGAAAATAGCGCGACAGCAAAAAGCTAAGCTGGAAAATTTGTTCTCGAATATCCAGGATGGCGAAGTTAAGAGCCTTAATGTCGTTTTGAAGGCTGATGTACAAGGTTCTGTTGAAGCGATTAATGAGTCGTTGACTAAACTGTCTACCGATGAAATCAAGGTAAATATTGTTTCTAGTGGTGTAGGCGGAATAACGGAAACGGATGCGACTTTGGCTGCCGCCTCTGAAGCTATCATTATTGGCTTTAATGTCCGTGCTGATGCATCTGCTCGAAGGGTGATTGGTGAAGAAGGATTGGATCTTCATTATTACAGCATTATTTATGAGGCGATTGATGAAGTGAAACGCGCCATGACTGGCATGTTGTCACCCGAGTATAAAGAAGAAATCATTGGCCTGGCTGAAGTTCGTGACGTATTTAAAGTGCCGAAGATTGGCGCCGTTGCTGGTTGTATGGTGACAGAGGGCGTTGTCAAGCGCTATGCTCCTATCCGAGTATTGCGAGACAATGTGGTTATCTACGAAGGTGAGCTGGAATCTCTACGCCGCTTCAAAGACGACGTGTCAGAAGTGCGTAATGGCTTTGAGTGTGGTATCGGAGTTAAGAACTATAATGACGTTCGAGTAGGCGACCAGATTGAGGTTTATGAAACGGTTGAAGTGAAGCGGGAGCTATAGTTGATGGCTGACTTTCAACGAACCGAGCGAATTGGCGACCTTATTCAACGAGAGCTGGCACTGTATATTCAGCGGGAACTCTCTGATCCGCGATTGAAGATGGTTACGGTGTCAGGTGTGGATGTTAGCAGAGACCTGGCTCACGCTAAGGTCTATGTTTCTACTTTGGTTGACGATGATGTAAAAGGGGCTGAAATCATTACGGTTTTAGAGAAAGCGTCGGGCTTGCTACGGCATATGCTGGGCAAGAATATTAAGCTTCGAACCTTACCCAAGCTGCATTTTGTATTGGACCGAACGTCAGTCGAAGGACCTCGCATGTCACGCCTGATAGACGATGCCATACGTGATGATGAAAGCCCGCTTAAGGATTAGTTAGATAGGAATGGCTAAACGAAGAAAGCAGGGACGACCGCTTGATGGTGTCTTGTTGTTTGACAAGCCAAGTGGCATATCATCCAACCAGGCGCTGCAACAGGTAAAACGTTTGTATTATGCCCAAAAAGCAGGACACACTGGCAGCCTTGATCCATTGGCGAGTGGCTTGCTTCCCATCTGCTTTGGCGAAGCAACCAAGTTCTCTCATTACTTGCTGGCCGCAGATAAAGGTTATTACTTTCAGGCCAAGCTTGGCGAAAGAACTACAACGTCGGACGCCGATGGCGAGATTGTGTCGAGTTCTGCCGTCAATGTTACTGGGAAGCAATTAGACGACGTCGTCAGTGCTTATCGAGGCAAGATACAGCAGATTCCCTCTATGTATTCAGCCTTGAAGCACAAAGGGAAGCCACTGTACAAGTATGCCAGAGAAGGAATCGAAATTGAGCGCGAGTCGCGACCAATTGAAGTATACCGTCTTGAGATAACCGAGCATAAAGACAGTTTTATCAGTGGCTTTGTACATTGTTCCAAAGGAACCTATGTTCGAACCTTGATCGATGATATTGGGCAAGATTTGGGGTGTGGGGCGCATTTAACCCAGTTGCGACGAAGCCAAGTAGGCGACTTCGACGGGCCTGGCGTTACCTTAGAACAGCTAGAGAAAATGAAAGATGAAAAGCAGCACCCTGAAATGGATGCGTTGCTTTTGCCCGTGGATAGCGGATTACAGCATTTTCCCAAAATAGAGCTGGGAGATGATCTGGCTTATTACATGCGATTTGGGCAGGCGGTTTTTATACCTGGAGTGCCAGCCAATACGCTGTTGAGACTATATCACGCGGGTACTTTTATTGGGCTTGGAGAGCTTGATAATGACGGAAAAGTTGCACCACGACGTCTGTGTGTGAGGAATGAAGATGCGCCAGCTACTGAAAGTGCAGAAACTCCTTCTTAGAGCACCAATCAAAGATTGTATATTGTTAACGACTCGGGTACCATTTGCGGCCACCTGTTACACCCTGAGGTAAGACGCATATGCGTAGAGCTCTAGTAGCCGGTAACTGGAAAATGAATGGCGACCGCCGCTCAATTCGTAAGTTAGTAAACGACTTGTTAGCGTTCGGTATCGACGACCTTAATGTCGATATTGTTTTGTGTCCGCCCTCCATTTACCTGGATTTTGTCGGGCAGTTGATAAAAGGCACATCAATCAAGCTAGGCGCGCAAGATTTAAATCGACGAGATAAAGGCGCCTATACTGGTGAAATTTCCGGGCCTATGTTGCGGGATATAGGCTGTGACTATGTCATTATCGGTCACTGTGAAAGGCGTTTGGGTTTTGGTGAAACTGATTTATCCGTCGCGAAAAAATTTGCTGGCGCTAAAGCGCACGGTTTAAAGCCAATTCTGTGCGTTGGTGAGACCTTGGAACAGAAGACCAAAGGTTTATCGCAAACAGTGGTTATTGAGCAGCTTAATGCTGTTCTAGCAAGGGTGGGTATTGAAGGATTTAGAAACTCGATTGTTTCTTATGAACCCATCTGGGCTATCGGTACAGGACGAACTATTACCCCGGAAGAAGGGCAGAAGGTTCATCGAGTGATTCGTGAACGACTAGCGAGTGTTGACGAAGAAATTGCTCAGGAAATACGAATTCTATATGGGGGCAGTGTTAAGCCTCATAATGCATGGGATTTATTCAGCGAGTCCGATATTGATGGGGGGCTGATAGGGAAGGCAGCTCTAGATGCAAAAGATTTTATGGATATTTGTCTGGCGGCAAACGGTAAAAAACAATGATTGAAGTGTTAACAGTTTTATTTGTGGTAGTAGCTTTCGCCCTGATTGGATTTATTCTTATTCAGCATGGTAAAGGGGCAGATATGGGAGCATCATTTGGTGCGGGTGGTTCCAATACTTTGTTTGGAGCGGCGGGATCTGGAAACTTTCTGACTAAGTCCACGGCTATATTGGCGACAGGGTTTTTCTTGTTGTGTTTGGGGTTGAGCTTTTTAGCCAGCCGTCAGGTCAACGATGATAAAAATCTTATTGATCTTGTAGAAGAAAAAGCGCAGAATACCGCGCCTGTAAATGCTGAATCCTCAGTTTCTGTTGAAACAGAAGCTGCAGTTGAAGTAGAAGCTGCAAGTCGACCTGAGGAAATAGTCGAAGCCGTAGAAGAGGCAACAAACTCTCCTGCATCTTCAAACAGCGAAAGTTCTGAGCAACCCCCGGCTCAGTAGAGAATAGAATGAATTTAGCCGAAGTGGTGGAATTGGTAGACACGCTATCTTGAGGGGGTAGTGGCCGTATGGCCGTGCGAGTTCAAGTCTCGCCTTCGGCACCAAATCAAAAGCGTCTTTTCAAAGGCGCTTTTTTTTTGCCTGAATATCGAGGGCCTGTAGTTCAACAAGCTTATTGATTTGATTCAGATATGTTAATGATTATTGCGTCAAATCAATTCCCCAGCAAAAAGACTGCTCCAGGGCTTGCTTATTGACTTGAACTGCGGACAATAGCTGCAAGTCGATTCTTATCAACTTGGTAAGGCTTCCTAGATAGACGTTGTTATATGGCTGAAGAAGTTAACTGCGAATTTATACCAATATATATCCAGCAATTATTATAGGAATGTTGCTAAAGGTGGTTAACACCTTTAGCTAAAATAGACTATGCTAGTTAGGGTCGACGGATGATCAAAAATAAACTGGGCGTCACATGTTAGAAAATTATTTACCTATTCTGATTTTTATTGGCGTTGGGCTGTTTTTTGGGGTTGGCCCTATTCTCGCTGGATATATTTGTGGCCCAAAGAAACCGAGTGCCGCTAAATTAGCACCTTTTGAATGTGGTTTTAGTCCATTTGAAGATGCTCGTATGAAGTTTGATGTGCGCTTTTATCTGGTTTCTATCCTCTTTATTATTTTTGACTTAGAAATTGCATTTTTATTCCCTTGGGCTTTAGTCATTGACTCCATAGGCTGGCCTGGATTTATCGCAATGGGGATATTTCTATTGTTGTTGTTAATTGGTTTTATTTACGAGTGGAAGGTAGGTGCGCTGGAATGGGAGTAGACCAGGATATAGCCAAAGAATTAGAGCATCAAGGCTTACATGAGCGTGGATTTGTTACCACTTCTGCGGAAAAACTGGTTAACTGGGCTCGGACGGGTTCAATGTGGCCGGTGACATTCGGCTTGGCATGCTGTGCTGTAGAAATGATGCAAGCCGGTGCCTCGCGCTATGACCTCGACCGTTTTGGTATTATATTCAGACCTAGCCCGCGCCAATCTGATGTCATGATTGTTGCTGGAACTTTGACCAATAAAATGGCCCCGGCGTTACGTCAGGTCTATGATCAGATGGCCGATCCCAAGTGGGTTATCTCAATGGGTTCGTGTGCAAATGGCGGTGGCTACTATCACTACTCTTATGCTGTTGTGCGTGGGTGCGATCGGATTGTACCTGTTGATATCTATGTACCAGGATGCCCCCCGACAGCAGAAGCGTTGATCTACGGCATTATTCAGCTACAAAACAAGATCAAACGTGGCAATCAGCGCTGGACGCGAGAGAAGGCATGATACTAACTGACGAACTCATAGAGCGAATAAAAACTCATATTGGCAAAGAGGACATTCAGTCGCTTAACGACGAGTTAGGCGAGGTGACACTTGAAGTGAAGGCTTTGGACTGGCTTAAGGTAGCTGGTATTTTACACGATGTTCCCGAGCTGGCTTTTCACCAGTTATCTGATCTTTGCGGTGTAGACTATCAGGCCTATGGTAAGGATCAATGGGAAACGAACGAAGCGACCGGCGATGGCTTTAGCAGGGGCGTTGAACTTTCACAGCATAATAAAGCAAATTGGGATCCTTCATTTCGGTTTGCGGTAGTTTGTCACTTGATTTCTATAGAGCATAACATACGTTTGCGTGTAAGGATTTATGCCGAAGAAGAGGCTGTGCCACGTATACCGAGCTGTGCTGGAGTTTGGTCAGCGGCAAATTGGTATGAAAGAGAAGCTTTCGATTTATATGGCATTCTATTCGAAAATCATCCTGATTTGCGGCGCATTCTGACAGATTATGGTTTTATGGGGCACCCTTTCCGTAAGGATTTTCCTGTTGAAGGTGAAGTAGAGATGCGTTTTGACAAAGCCGCAGGTCGCTGTGTTTATGAGCCGGTATCAATAACTCCACGCACATTAGTGCCTAAAGTTATTCGGGATGACTTACGTTATTCAGATAGCGCAGAAGCGAAGCGGGAAGGCTAGCCGATATGCCAGAAATTCGTAATTACACAATGAACTTCGGGCCGCAGCATCCAGCAGCTCACGGTGTGCTTCGTTTGGTTTTGGAAATGGACGGTGAAACCATCGTTCGAGCCGATCCGCATATTGGCTTACTTCATCGTGCTACCGAAAAGCTGGCGGAGACCAAGCCATTTAACCAAAGCATCGGTTATATGGATCGGCTCGACTATGTTTCGATGATGTGCAATGAACACGGTTATGTGCTGGCTATTGAAAAGCTACTTGGTATTGAAGCGCCCAAGCGTGCGCAGTATATCCGAGTCATGTTTGATGAGATCACCCGTATTCTTAATCACCTGCTGTGGTTGGGTTCTCATGGGCTTGATGTTGGTGCGATGACGATTTTCCTTTATGCGTTTCGTGAGCGCGAAAAGTTGATGGACTGTTATGAGGCGGTATCCGGAGCGCGTTTGCATGCGACTTATTATCGACCTGGTGGTGTATATCGAGATTTACCGGATAGAATGCCACAGTACGAAGCCTCACCTTGGCGCGACGACAAAACGTTAGAGCAACTCAATGACAGCCGACAAGGCTCTATGCTCGATTATATTGAGCACTTTACTCAGGAATTTCCTGAGCGAGTTAATGAATATGAAACGCTGCTCAGTGACAACCGTATCTGGAAACAGCGGACCGTTGGTGTTGGCGTTGTGTCACCAGAGCGAGCCAAGCAAATGGGCTTTACTGGTCCAATGTTGCGAGGTTCTGGTATTGAGTGGGATCTGCGTAAGAAACAGCCTTATGAGGTATATGATAAGCTCGACTTTGACATACCTGTAGGTATCAATGGTGATTGTTATTCGCGCTATTTAGTACGTATCGAAGAGATGCGTCAGTCCAATCGAATTATCAAGCAATGTGTTGATTGGCTACGTGCTAATCCTGGTCCAGTTATGTTGGGAAATCATAAGGTAACGCCGCCTTCGCGTGGTGAGATGAAACATGATATGGAAGCGCTGATTCACCACTTCAAACTGTTCACAGAAGGCTATTGCGTGCCCGAAGGTGAGGCCTATGCGGCGATCGAGCATCCTAAGGGTGAGTTTGGTGTCTACCTTATTTCTGATGGTGCCAATAAACCCTATAGGCTAAAAATTCGAGCGCCTGGGTTCGCTCATTTATCCGGCTTTGATGAGATGGTGAAAGGCCATATGCTGGCAGATGCTGTTGCAATCATTGGTACGCAAGATATTGTTTTTGGGGAGATAGATCGGTAATGGCAAAACCAGAACCCTGCTTAACAGAATTATTGCCCCAGGAGGCCATTGCAAGCATCGATCATTGGATCAGCAAATACCCTCCAGGGCGTCAGCAATCAGCGGTGATGGCGGCACTAACCATTGCTCAGGATCATCACGGTTGGTTAACTGAAAAGTTAATGAATGGCATCGCGGATTATCTCAAAATGCCCCGAATTGCGGTATACGAGGTGGCCAGCTTCTATTCGATGTACCATTTAGAGCCAGTAGGTAAGCATGTTATTTCTGTTTGTACTAACGTGTCTTGCATGTTGTGTGGTTCTGATAGCGTAGTTGAACACCTTAGCAAGCGGCTAGGTGTAAAGTTAGGACAAACGACATCCGATAGCTTGATCACGCTAAAAGAGGTTGAGTGTCTTGGTGCTTGTGGTGGTGCGCCGATGCTGGAGGTTGATAAGCAATATCATGAGAACCTTACAGAACAAAAAATCGATGAAATCCTTGCCGGTCTGGAGAAATAAATGGAAGCCGTATGTCTCAGAACATTAGGGCACGACAAGCCATGGTCTATTGAAACCTATCGCTCATTGGGTGGCTATTCCAGTTGGGAAAAAGTTCTGCGTGGTGAGCTGACACCAGAGAAAATCATCGAAGAGCTAAAATTATCTGCTTTACGTGGCCGCGGTGGAGCAGGGTTTCCTACCGGACTTAAGTGGAGTTTTATGCCAAGAAATGCGCCCGGTGAGAAATATGTTGTCTGCAACTCGGACGAAGGCGAGCCCGGTACTTTTAAAGATCGTGACATCTTGCGCTACAACCCGCACCAGCTGATCGAAGGAATGGCTATTGCGGGTTTCGTTATGGGAGCTAAGGCAGGATACAACTATATTCGCGGTGAATTTTATGAACCGTTTGAACGAATGGAAGCCGCATTAGCGGAAGCTTACTCAGCTGGATTGTTAGGAAAAAATATTCAGGGTTCGGGCATCGATTTTGACTTGTATGATCACCTTGGTGCTGGTGCATATATCTGTGGTGAAGAAACCGCACTTCTCGAATCTTTAGAAGGTAAAAAGGGCCAGCCGCGCTTCAAACCGCCATTTCCCGCTAATTATGGATTATATGGCCGCCCTACCAATGTCAACAATACCGAAAGTTTTGCCTCTGTTCCGATGATCTTGGAGAACGGGGGGCAGTGGTTTCTCGACTTAGGAAAACCCAATAATGGTGGCACCAAGCTGTTTACCGTTAGCGGGCATGTTAATAAGCCCGGTGTTTATGAAATCCCATTAGGTACACCCTTCAAAGAATTATTGAGTATGGCAGGAGGAGTACGAAATGGAAACAGACTTAAGGCTGTAATCCCCGGAGGGTCTTCTGCTCCAGTGATACCCGCAGATATAATGATGGGACTGGATATGGATTACGATTCAATTCGTGGCGCGGGGAGTATGCTTGGATCGGGCGCGGTCATTGTCATGGACGAGACAACGTGCATGGTCAAGGTTTTGGCGAGGCTCGCGCATTTTTATGCTGAAGAATCGTGTGGCCAATGTACGCCATGTCGAGAAGGAACCGGGTGGATGGCACGTGTGATTCATCGAATTGAACACGGTGAAGGCAAGCCAGAGGATATGCAGTTACTTGATAGAGTGGCTAATAATATTATGGGGCGCACGATTTGTGCCTTAGGTGATGCAGCGGCTATGCCGGTGGCTAGCTTTATTAAGCATTTCCGAGACGAGTTCGAATACCATATACAACATAAAAAATGCAAAGTGGCAGCGCAGTCAGAAGCTGCTTGATTATCTGGGTTAGATATCTTTATTTAAGTAAACAGGCTGAGTAGGATTTCATGGTAAATATTGAAATTGACGGTATCTCATTAGAGGCAGAACAGGGCGACATGATCATTGAAGTCGCTGATGCTGCGGGCGTCTCCATACCGCGGTTCTGTTATCACCACAAGCTTTCTGTTGCAGCCAACTGCCGTATGTGTCTGGTGGAGGTTGAAAACATTCCCAAGGCTGTACCGGCCTGCGCCACCCCCGTTGCTGATGGAATGAAAGTTCAGACTCGCTCGCCGCGTGCCCGTGAAGCTCAAAAGTCAGTGATGGAATTTCTGCTGATCAATCACCCGCTGGATTGCCCCATTTGTGACCAAGGTGGCGAGTGTGAGTTACAGGATATTGCCATGGGCTATGGCGGTGACGTATCTCAGTTTAGTGAAGGCAAGCGGGTGGTTGTGGATCCCTACATCGGGCCATTGATCTCCACTGAAATGACACGCTGCATTCACTGTACACGCTGTGTTCGCTTTGGTACCGAGGTCGCCGGAATACGTGAACTGGGAGCGACTGGCCGCGGCGAAAACATGTCTATCGGCACCTTCATTGAAAAAAGTGTCGATTCAGAAATTTCAGGCAATATCATTGATTTGTGCCCTGTCGGGGCGTTGACTTCCAAGCCCTACCGCTTCAGCGCTCGGGCCTGGGAAATGGGACAGGTTCCAAGCATCGCGTCGCACGATTGTCTCGGTTCTCATGTCAATATACATGTCCGACGTGGCGAGATCATGCGTGTGGTTCCGCGTGATTGTGAAACCATAAATGAGTGTTGGCTTTCCGACAGAGATCGATTTAGCTATACCGGCTTGGAAAGTAAGCAGCGCTTGTTACAGCCAAGAATTAAAGAAAAGGGTCAATGGAAGAATGTCGAATGGCAGGATGTTTTTGAGCATATTGTAACCAAGCTCGGGGGGATTTTAGAGAGCGAGGGACCTGAGCAAGTCGGCTTCTTAGCTCATCCATCATCTACAACAGAAGAGCTGTATTTATTACAAAAACTGGCTCGTGGTTTAAAAGTAGAAAATATCGATTATCGACTGTTTCAACAAGATTTTTCTGCACAGCAGTCAGACCCCGACTATCCGGGGTTGGACTTGACGCTAAGTGATGTAGAGAGTCTAGATGCGATGCTCGTTATTGGTGCGAACTTGCGCAAGGAGCAGCCGTTATTAAATATACGTTTAAGAAAAGCTGCTCAGGAAAATGGTGCTGCCATCACCTTGGTCAATACCATTTCTCCAGACCTGAATTATGAACCTCACTCCAATGTGCTGCT
Organism: Gammaproteobacteria bacterium UBA3532; assembly: GCA_002376965.1. GTDB lineage: Bacteria > Pseudomonadota > Gammaproteobacteria > Enterobacterales > UBA3532 > UBA3532. The sequence continues at coordinate 3,723 of DFOV01000048.1, read as the reverse complement.
TTCGCCTCAAGCGTTCGCGGATGGGTTAAGAGGCATTCTCAAAGCTCTCTACTTGTTAAAAGGTGACATTCCTCCCGAGCAATTAAACTCTCTTAATGTGGATAGTTGGCAGCAGGTTTGTGCCGAAAAGCTGCTAGAGTCTCCGAATGTGGCAGTGATTTTGGGGGCACAAGTTTCAGACTGGCCAAATTATCATGAAGTGAGAGAGGTGGCACGCCTGATTCGTAGTCTGACGAGCGCTAGCGGTGGTGAACTTTCGTGGGGAGCCAATGCCGCAGGAGCGGCTATTGCTGGGATGGTGAATGGTGAGTCTGGTTTTAACTCTTATGAAATGCTTGAAAATACGTTACAGGCTTACGTGTTATGGGGTATCGATCCGCGCTTTGATGTTGCCGATCCCCTTCAGGCCGTTACCAATCTTAAGCAAGCTGCATTGAGTATTTGTGTAAATACACACTATGACGAAACAACGGAAACCTGGGCCGACGTGATGTTACCCATGGCCGGATTTGGCGAAACGTCCGGAACCTATGTGAATTGCCTTGGAAATTGGCAGTCGTTTACCGGTGCGGTCAATCCCCCCGGTGAGGCTCGACCAGGATGGAAAATTCTGCGTGTGCTTGGAAATTTCATGCAGCTGAACGATTTTAACTATACCAGTACTACGGAAGTTATTGATGAGTTGCGTGGTTCAATCTGCAATAAGCTTTCGTCGGCGTGGAAAGCGCAAGAAGGCACACCACATTCGTATTCCGGTTCGGAGTTGACTCGTGTGGGGACACATGCGTTATACCGCTGCGATAGCTTGATTCGTCATGCAGTCCCGCTACAGCGAACCAAAGATAATACTGAACACTCAGTTGGCCTGAATGAGTCCACTGCGCATAGACTGGGGCTGATTGATGGGCAGAAGATACGAGTGAGGCAAAGCGGAGATTGGTTGCCTATGGTGCTTGATATAGACAACGCTTTGGCTGACAACGCTGTTCGAGTTGACATTGGGTTTGAAGGCAGCGAGGTGCTGGGGTTAATTCACAAGCCGATTTACATCGAAGGGGTGAGTGAGTAATGCTCGAAACTATTCATCAGTTGATGGCCGAGTGGACTGCGGCTTATCCCTGGGCCGAGTGGC
>DFOV01000048.1:0-2275 GCA_002376965.1 Gammaproteobacteria bacterium UBA3532 | reverse complement strand
TGGGCCGAGTGGCCAATCGCTATCGGTTGGATTCTGGTCAAGATCATGGTGATTGTTGGCCCTCTCATGATAGGAGTTTCCTATTTCACTTACGCTGAGCGAAAGGTGATTGGCTTTATGCAAGTGAGAATGGGGCCTAATCGGGTCGGGCCACTGGGGCTTTTCCAGCCATTTGCTGATGCCTTGAAGCTGCTGTGTAAAGAGGTCATTATCCCGACCAACGCCAATAAGATGCTGTTTATTGTCGCCCCAGTACTGACTATTGGCCCGTCCTTGGCTGCCTGGGCTGTTATCCCTTTTGGTGATGAGTTAATTTTAGCTGATATAGATGCTGGCTTGCTGTTCCTTCTGGCCATGACTTCCCTTGGTGTCTATGGAGTGATTATCGCCGGTTGGGCATCCAACTCGAAATACGCCTTTTTAGGAGCGATGCGTTCGGCAGCACAGATAGTTTCTTATGAAATTGCTATGGGGTTTGCCATCGTTGGTGTTTTGATGGGGGCTGGAAGTATGAATTTGGGCGATATTGTTGAAGCCCAAAAAGGTGAGTGGGGGCTTTTTTCCTGGTATTGGCTGCCTTTATTACCACTATTCCTGGTCTATTGGATTTCTGGCGTTGCTGAAACCAATCGAGCACCGTTCGATGTAGCTGAGGGTGAGTCGGAAATTGTTGCTGGCTTTCACATTGAATACGCATCAATGACCTTTGCTGTGTTTTTCTTGGCTGAATACGCCAATATGTTACTGATATCGTTTTTATCGGCATTATTATTCTGGGGCGGGTGGCTATCGCCGTTCCAGGGTACGTTTATGGAATCCTGGTTTGCTTTTGTGCCTGGTTTTGTTTGGCTACTAGCAAAGGCTGCCTTTTTTGCCTTTATGTATCTCTGGCTTCGAGCAACCTTCCCTCGATACCGTTATGACCAGATCATGCGCTTGGGATGGAAAGTCTTTATTCCCGTGACCTTTGTTTGGGTCTTCGTTGCCGCGATATTTGTCAAGCTGGGAGTAATGTAGCTATGAGAAAATTAAAGCATTACTTTAAGAGCTTCTTCCTGATAGAACTGTGTAAGGGGTTAATGGTAACAGGACGTTATCTATTTAAGCCTAAGTTTACTATTCGTTATCCCGAAGAAAAAACGCCTCAGTCACCGCGCTTTCGTGGGCTACACGCATTGCGCCGTTATCCCAATGGTGAAGAACGCTGTATTGCTTGTAAATTGTGTGAGGCGACTTGTCCCGCACTGGCAATCACCATTGAAGCAGGCCCTCGTGAGGCCGATGGAAGTCGACGCACCACAAAATATGAGATTGACTTATTTAAGTGTATTTTTTGCGGCTTTTGTGAGGAGTCTTGCCCTGTTGATTCGATAGTAGAGACCCGTGTTTTTGAGTATGCATTTGAAAAACGCGGTGAAAACATTATGACCAAGGCGAAGCTACTGGCAATTGGTGATAAGTACGAGGCTCAAATTGCCGCAGACCGCGCCGAAGACGCGCCATACCGTTAACTATTAGGACGCTGGAATGACCGGACAGCAATTACTATTTTACGCTTTTTCATCGCTACTGATCCTGGCGAGTATTATGGTGATCTCAGTGAGGAACTCTGTGAGAGCAGCGTTATCACTGGTATTGGCATTTGTCGCTGGTGCAGCGTTATGGATGTTAATGGAGGCGGAGTTTCTATCGCTGACTCTGATTTTGGTTTATGTTGGCGCAGTGGCTGTGCTATTTCTGTTTGTAGTGATGATGCTCGATGTTGACTATGCTGCGATGAAAGCCGGATACACCCGAATATTACCGTTAGGTATTATGGTCTCGGTTTTAGTTGTGGGAAGTATGATTTTGTTATTCAGTGGGTATGACCTATCATTAGATTTCTATCCTCCTCCGTTTGAAAAGCCTGCAGACCACTCATCAACCGCGGCTCTGGGGCAGCTCCTGTTTACCGAGTATCTCTATCCATTTGAGATTGCCGGTGGCATCTTGCTTGTAGCTATTATCTCAGCCATAAGCCTTACTTTTCGTGGGGCTAGAAAGCGCAAGTCGCAGAAGGTTGGTGAGCAAGTTGCTGCAAGACCAGAAGACAATGTACGTTTGGTTAAAATGGCCTCTGAAACCAAGCGTTCCACAAAAAGGGAGGGGAGCGCATGATTTCACTCGGTGATTACCTGGTCGTATCGTCCATTGTTTTTGGTATCAGCTTGGCCGGTATGATCTTGAATCGCAAAAATCTACTGGTTTTACTCATGTGTATCGAATTGATGCTCCT
>DFOV01000389.1 GCA_002376965.1 Gammaproteobacteria bacterium UBA3532 | reverse complement strand
GACGCCTTTTTTGTGGGTTTTAAAAGGAGCTAAAGACTCCTTTTAAAACAGCCTTATTTATCGCTTATCAATAGGCGGTACGTCACGCTGACGCTCGCCGGTATAAAGCTGACGAGGACGACCTATGCGTGAGTTAGACTCGATCATTTCTTTCCATTGAGCAATCCAGCCGACAGTTCGCGCCAGCGCGAAAATCACGGTGAACATATTGGTCGGAATACCAATAGCTCGAAGGATAATACCCGAGTAGAAATCAACATTCGGATACAGTTTCTTAGAAACGAAGTATTCGTCTTCGAGAGCGATTTGCTCAAGTTTCTTCGCGATACGGAACAATGGCTCATCCGCGCAATCCAACGCCGCAAGAACTTCGTCACAGGTTTCACGCATGACTTTAGCGCGTGGATCGAAGTTTTTGTAAACACGGTGACCGAAGCCCATCAAGCGGAACGGGTCATTCTTATCTTTAGCTCGCTCGATATACTCAGGAATACGAGACTCATCGCCAATTTCCATAAGCATTGTAAGGCATGCTTCATTGGCACCACCATGAGCTGGTCCCCAAAGAGCCGCAATGCCAGCAGCGATACAGGCAAATGGATTTGCTCCAGAGGAGCCTGCCAAACGTACTGTTGAAGTAGAAGCATTCTGTTCATGATCGGCATGCAGAATGAAAATCTTGTCCATTGCTTTGGCCAGAACAGGGTTTACTTCATAGTTTTCTGAAGGTACAGAGAACATCATATGAAGGAAGTTGCCGCCATAGCTCAAGTCGTTGCGTGGGTAGGCAAAAGGTTGGCCAACAGAGTATTTATAACACATCGCTGCAATAGTCGGGATTTTAGAAATTAAGCGATGTGCAGTGATGTTGCGATGTGATTCATTGTTGATATCCAGCGAATCATGATAGAAAGCTGATAGTGCTCCAACGACACCAACCATAATGGCCATTGGATGAGCATCACGACGGAAGCCATTGAAGAAATGACTCAATTGCTCGTGGATCATGGTATGGCGAGAAATTATCTTTACGAACTCTTCCTTTTCCTGCTGATTAGGAAGGCTTCCGCGAAGCATAAGATAGCAAACTTCCAGATAGTCTGAGTGTTCAGCAAGTTGCTCGATTGGGTAGCCTCGGTGAAGCAATATTCCGTTTGCACCGTCAATGTAAGTAAGTTCCGACTTACAAGATGCGGTTGAGACAAACCCTGGATCGTAAGTGAAGTACCCTTGTGCAGTTAAAGCTTGAACATTAACAACATCTGGCCCCGTTGAACCTGAAAGAATAGGTAATTCAATGGTTTTGCCATCAATATTAAGTGTCGCGACGCGATCAGCCATCGGCGTTCTCCTGAATATGTAACCAGCTAACTAGATAAAATTGACGTTAGCTAAAATAAAACCTCTATGCACACGAAACTCTCGTAGTGCTATTACGTTTCGCCATTTGCCTTGAAAAAAAGAAGCAAGATAATAGCACAAAATGGTGAAATTGGAGGCCCCATTTTGAAAAATTCAACTTCAAAGCTTACTAGCTAGTTGAATTTAGGTGAAATATTAGGAATTGGGTTCAGACCAAGTTGTTCATTTACATCTATGGAATAGTCGAAAATCGATCGAATTGTGAGCAAAAAGCGTAAAATGGGTTTAGGCATAGCCGAGGCTTGAAGCTTGGTATATCTGAGCTTAAGGGTAGAAGCGTTTGTAATCATATGGTTGTAACTATATAATTGCGCTGGCTGAGCAAATAGGGCCTATCCACTCTTTTCGCTCATTCTCCACAGTACACTACCTAATTTTCAACACCATTAACTTAGCAAAAGGCATAATCAGCCGTGAAGAGCCAAAGACCAGTAAATGTAAATCCGTTACAGTACCGGTTCCCAATTACCGGTATCACGTCGATACTGCATCGTATCTCCGGTGTGGTGTTATTTCTTGTAATCCCCCTCCTGCTCAGTATTTTGGGCGCCTCCCTGGCATCTCAGGAAGGATTTAACGATATCAAGCAGTGCATGGAATCGCCACTGACCAAAATCATCATGTTTCTTATCGTTTCTGGCCTGTTGTATCACTTGGTCGCAGGTGTTCGTCACCTATTGATGGATGCTGGTATAGGTGAATCAAAAGAGGGCGGTCGTCGAGGATCTTTTCTTATCCTGGGTGTATCAATCGTACTATCAGTATTAGCGGTGGTGTGGATATGGTAAAGCAAGTGACAAGCTTGGGCCGCAGTGGCCTGCATGATTGGATGATACAACGTGTTTCAGCTGTAGTACTCGCAGCCTACACGATTTTTCTACTCGGTTATTTGGTTTGTGGTCCTGATGTGACCTATGAAGCATGGCGCGAGTTCTTTGGATGTCTTTACGTCAAACTGTTCACACTGATTGCAATTGCGGCATTGGCTGCTCATGCGTGGATAGGAATTTGGACTGTCTGCACTGACTACATTAAGTGCAGTTGTATAAGAATGGTTGTCCAGTCAGCAAGTATCATTGCCTGCTTAGTGTATGTTGCCTGGGGTGCGTTAATAGTGTGGGGTGTGTAAATGACAGTTCCAGTTTATGATTATGATGCGGTTGTTGTTGGTGCCGGTGGAGCGGGTATGCGTGCAGCGTTGCAGCTCGCCAAGTCTGGTGTAAAAACAGCACTGATTTCAAAAGTATTTCCCACTCGTTCTCATACTGTTTCGGCTCAAGGTGGAATTACCGTAGCTTTGGGTAATACACACGAGGATAACTGGCAGTGGCATATGTTCGATACGGTGAAAGGGTCGGATTATATCGGTGACCAGGACGCTATCGAGTTCATGTGTAAAGAAGGCCCTGAAGCGATTTTAGAGCTTGAGCATATGGGATTGCCGTTTTCACGAAAGGAAAACGGCACTATTTATCAGCGCCCATTTGGCGGCCAGTCAAAAGCTTTTGGCGGAGAGCAGGCCGCTCGTACCGCTGCAGCGGCTGATAGAACGGGTCATGCATTGTTGCATACGCTTTATCAGCAAAACGTTAAACAACAAACGTCTGTATTCAGTGAGTGGTATGCACTTGATATCGTTAAAAACCAGGATGGCAAAGTCTGTGGTGTAACAGCGATAAACATAGAAGATGGACAAGTGGTTTTCTTCAAAGCGAAAGCCACCATTTTCGCAACAGGCGGCTCAGGTCGTATTTATCAATCGACGACCAACGCACACATCAACACTGGAGACGGTGTTGGTATGGCTCTTCGAGCAGGTTATCCTGTTCAAGATATTGAAATGTGGCAGTTCCATCCAACAGGGATTTATGGTGCAGGTGTATTGGTCACTGAAGGCTGTCGTGGTGAAGGCGGCTATCTATTAAACAAAGATGGCGAGCGTTTCATGGAGCGCTATGCACCGAATGCCAAAGACTTGGCAAGCCGAGATGTTGTTGCTCGCTCAATGGTTATGGAAATCTTAGAAGGCCGAGGTTGTGGTGAGAAAGGTGAGCACGTTTATCTTAAGCTCGACCATCTTGGAGAAGATGTCCTCAATAGCCGACTTCCCGGTATTTGTGAGCTGGCCAAAACGTTTGGGCATGCTGATCCAGTTAAAGAGCCTATCCCGGTTGTACCAACCTGTCACTATATGATGGGTGGGATACCAACTAATGTTCACGGCCAGGCCCTTACTGTGGATGCCAACGGCAACGATCAAGTTGTTGATGGTTTATATGCGGTCGGCGAAGTCGCTAACGTATCGGTTCACGGAGCCAATCGTCTTGGTGGTAATTCATTATTGGACTTAGTGGTATTTGGTCGTTCTGCTGGGCAGTTCATTACCAAGCAGTTCACTGAAGGGCTGGTTAATGATCGTGAAGCCAGTGATTCTGATGTTGATGCCGCGTTGGCTCGATTTAATCGTTGGGAAGGTTCGACCAAAGGCGAAGACCCAGCGCAAATCCGTGCTGATATGCAGAAAACCATGCAGAACTATTTCGGTGTATTCCGAACTCAGGAGTTGATGGAAAAAGGTATTGAAAGCCTGAAAGAGCTACGCGAGCGTCTTAAAGATGCTGTGCTTTCAGATAAGAGCTCGAGCTTTAATACTCAGCGAATCGAATGCCTAGAGTTGGATAACTTAATGGATGTTGCCTACGCTACAGCCACTGCCGCTGAATACCGCAAGGAAAGTCGTGGTGCTCATTCACGTGATGATTATCCAGATCGTGATGATGAGAACTGGTTATACCACTCAATATTCAACCCGGTTACGGAGCAAATGAGTAAACGTGAGGTGAATCGTAAGCCGGTTCATCTAGACGAAGAAACGCTTAAGCACTTCAAACCGAAAGCGCGAACTTATTAAGGAGTAACCTATGAAATTTCAAGTATATCGTTACAACCCTGATACAGATAAAGCGCCTTACATGAAAGATTATGAGTTGGATATTCCAGCTGGCTCAGACATGATGGTTCTTGACGCGCTTATGTTGCTGAAAGAGAAAGACCCGACGCTCGCATTCCGACGCTCTTGTCGTGAAGGTGTTTGTGGTTCTGATGGCCTAAATATGAATGGCCGCAATGGACTAGCCTGTGTTACACCATTATCTGAGTTAAAGGCACCGATCGTTATCCGTCCTTTACCAGGGCTTCCTGTGATTCGTGATCTCGTGGTTGATATGGCTCAGTTCTACAAGCAATACGAGAAGATCAAGCCGTATTTGCTGAATGATGAGCCTGCACCGGCAAGAGAGCGCCTGCAATCACCAGAAGAGCGGGCTGAGCTTGATGGCTTATACGAATGTATTTTATGCGCCTGTTGCTCAACGTCTTGTCCATCGTTTTGGTGGAATCCAGAGAAGTTTGTTGGCCCTGCTGGCCTATTGCAAGCCTATCGCTTTCTTGCTGATAGTCGTGATACTGCGACGGCGGAACGCTTGGCTGATCTGGATGACGCTTATAGCGTTTTCCGCTGTCGTGGCATCATGAATTGTGTTGATGTTTGTCCGAAAGGATTGAATCCAACGCATGCTATTGGCAAGGTTCGATCGCTATTATTGAAAAACGCAGTTTAGTTCTGGCTAAAAAATAAACTATACTGCTTCGATAGGACGACGACCTTACCTCGGTTCGGTCGTCGTTTTTATGAATGTAGAAAGTTGGTGCGTATATTGCTTTCCTTAAAGTTGCTTATATCAAGATGCGCACCGAAATAACACCAAAGGGAACCGTTCATTTCATTTGGGTTGCTGAACGGCTCGCGTATATATCATCATAAATGAAGTAATCATCCGTTGGGGTAAACAATGGAAGAAGGCATTATGCAGCGTTGGTGGGACAGTTCCCACCTATTTGGCGGGAGTTCCGCCTATTTAGATGAGCAATATGAAGCTTATCTCCGAGATCCGAGCAGTGTTGATGAACGCTGGCGGACATACTTTGATGCGCTACCCGTTGTGGATGGTGTGTCTCGTCAGGATATTCCTCATTCTGAAATCCGCGAGCAGTTTCGAGCTCTAGTAAAAAACAAAAACTTCATGCCTCAAGATGGTGCAACAGGCTCGCATGGTGCACAAGACTTGAAGCAGATGTATGTTTCACATTTGGTCGCTGCGTATCGAAGGCGTGGTCATCAACAAGCCAATCTCGATCCTTTAGGCCTCGCAACAAAAGATGAAGCGATCGATCTTGATTTGCGCCATCATCATTTGACCGAAGCTGACTACGACACAGAATTTGCTTCTGACGCGTTTTTTGGTCAATCGACCATGTCGCTGCGCGAGATCCATGAAGCTTTACAGCAAACATATTGTAGCTCTATTGGTTCTGAGTTTACGCATATTACCAATACCGAAGAGCAAGAATGGTTAGCTCGTCGATTGGAAAGCGCGCGAAGTCATCCTACTTACGATAAGGAAACCAAGCTAAGGCTGTTAAAACAGCTAACAGCTGCTGAAGGTATCGAAAAGTATATTCATACCAAGTTTCCAGGTACCAAGCGCTTTTCACTTGAGGGTGGGGAAAGCTTGATTCCTATTTTGGACGAGTTGATTTATCGCTCAGCTCGCCATGGTGTAAAAGAAATCGTTATCGGAATGGCCCACCGTGGTCGTCTGAATGCTTTGGTGAATATTCTCGGCAAGCAACCAGCCGAGTTGTTTGACGAGTTTGCTGGTAATTTTAATTTTAATGGTTCTGGCGATGTAAAATACCATCAAGGCTTTTCATCTGACTTGAATATCGATGGGAGCTTAGTGCATTTAGCCCTTGCATTTAACCCATCTCATTTAGAGATCGTCTCGCCCGTTGTTGTTGGGAGTGTGCGAGCTCGCCAGGAACGACGGCATGATCATACCCATGATGATGTGTTAGCTATCAACGTGCACGGTGATTCGGCCTTTGCTGGACAAGGTGTGGTGATGGAGACGTTCAATATGTCTCAGGCCCGTGGTTATACCACAGGCGGCACGGTGCATATCGTGGTAAATAACCAGATTGGTTTTACCACCAGTAACCCGAATGACACCCGCTCTTCACGTTACTGTACTGATATAGCTAAATCCATTGAAGCACCCATATTCCATGTGAATGCGGATGATCCTGAAGCCGTGCTCTTTGTTACACAAATTGCAGCAGATTACCGCAAGCAATTTAAGCGCGATGTTGTCATCGACCTGATTTGTTATCGTCGACATGGTCATAATGAAGCCGATGAGCCTCGTGCGACTCAGCCATTGATGTATAGTATTATCCGCAAGCACAAGACAACGCGTACTCAATACGCCGATCGCTTAGCCGATGAAGGAACCATCGATAAGGCTCAGGCCGCCGAAATGGTAACCGCTTACAGAGATGCCCTCGACCACGGCGAATGTGTGATTGATAACTGGGTACCCATGCAGCCTTCTGATTATCCAGTAAACTGGTCGCCTTACCTAAATATCGACTGGGATCACAAGGTTGATACGAAAGTTGATGTTTCTTTATTGCAGAGTCTTGGTGACAAGCTATGCGACTATCCCGACGGATTCGAAGTGCAGAAGCAGGTATCGAAGCTGGTTGATGATAGACGAAAAATGGCGGCAGGGGCTTTACCACTAAACTGGGGGATGGCTGAGTCTCTCGCCTATGCAACCCTGCTTGAAGAAGGGTATCGCGTACGTATTTCTGGCCAGGATAGTGGGCGAGGAACCTTTTCGCATCGCCATTCAGTGCTACATAATCAGAAAGATGGTTCTGAGTATGTTCCACTGAAAAATCTTAGTGATGATCAAGCAACGTTTATGGTTATCGACTCAGTGCTGTCTGAGGAAGCCGTATTGGCATTTGAGTATGGCTATGCTACGGCCGAACCACGAGCGTTGGTGATTTGGGAAGCCCAGTTTGGTGACTTTGCCAACGGCGCTCAGGTTGTTATTGACCAGTTCATCAGCTCTGGAGAGCATAAATGGGGACGTTTGTGTGGCTTAGTGATGTTCTTGCCGCATGGTTATGAAGGACAGGGCCCTGAGCATTCATCTGCTCGACTGGAGCGCTATCTGCAATTGTGTGCTGAACACAACATGCAGGTATGTATTCCCAGCACACCTGCTCAGACCTATCACATGATACGTCGACAAATGATCCGTCCAATGCGCCGTCCTTTAGTTGTTATGACGCCAAAGAGTTTGTTGCGCCATCGTGCAGCTGTTTCAACGCTGGAAGAGCTAGCCGAAGGTGAGTGGCAAAATGCTATTGGTGAAGTGGATAGCCTGGATCCTAAGAATGTGCGACGAGTGGTAATGTGTAGTGGTAAGGTTTACTACGATTTGATTGAGCAACGTCGTGAGAAAGAGGTTGATGATGTTGCCATTATTCGTATTGAGCAGCTTTACCCGTTCCCAGCCGACTGCGTTAAAAAGGCGCTGGAGCCTTTCATTAATGCGAAAGACTTTGTCTGGTGTCAGGAAGAACCCATGAACCAAGGGGCTTGGTATAGCAGTCAACACCACTTCTGGAGCGTGTTGCCAGAAAGTGGCAAGCTAACCTACGCAGGGCGTGAAGCGTCCGCAGCGCCAGCAGCGGGGTACATGTCTTTGCATGTAGAACAGCTGCAACAATTTATTAACGATGCATTATTGCTTGATAACTAGTTATTAGAATTAATTGAAGGAAAGTGAACCATGTCAATAGAAATTAAGGTTCCCGTATTGCCCGAATCTGTTGCTGACGCGACCATCGCTACCTGGCACAAACAACCTGGCGAAGCGGTTAGCCGTGATGAAAATCTGGTGGATATCGAAACAGATAAAGTAGTACTTGAAGTGGTAGCTCCTGCGGACGGTATTCTAAAAGAGATCAAAGAAGAAGAAGGCGAAACCGTTCTTGCTGAACAAGTTATCGCTATCTTTGAAGAAGGTGGTGCTGCAGGTGGTTCTGAAGCAAGCGGTTCTGAAGATAGCGCGCCAGCGGCAGAGGATTCAGGTTCAAGTGACTCAGATACACTAAGTCCGGCTGTACGTCGTTTGATTGCCGAACATGATCTTGATCCAGCTAAAATTACTGGTACAGGAAAAGGCGGTCGATTGTCTAAGGAAGATGTGCTCGCCTACTTGAATAAGAAAAAAGAGTCGGATATTTCAAAAGCGCCAGCCAACGTGAACAAGTCAGCAGCACCTGCGGCAGCTCCAGCTGAATTGGCTGGACAGCGAACAGAAAAGCGTGTGCCGATGACACGGCTTCGTGCTCGTATTGCCGAGCGCTTGGTCGAAGCGCAGCAAACTGCTGCGATTTTGACGACATTTAATGAAGTGAATATGAAGCCGATCATGGATCTTCGTTCTAAATATAAAGATCAATTTGAGAAAACGCATGATGTTCGCCTTGGATTTATGTCATTCTTCGTTAAGGCCGCTACCGAAGCTCTAAAACGTTTCCCTGCTGTAAATGCTTCTATCGATGGTAAAGACACGGTCTATCACGGTTTTTGCGATGTGGGCATTGCGGTATCTTCACCGCGTGGTTTGGTAGTGCCGATTTTACGTAATGCAGAAAATATGGGATTAGCTGAAATCGAAAGCACTATTCGTGGCTTTGGTTCTAAAGCGAAGAATAACCAGCTAACCGTAGAAGATTTAACGGGTGGTACTTTTACCATCTCGAACGGTGGCGTATTCGGTTCATTATTATCCACGCCAATTATCAATCCGCCCCAAAGTGCGATTTTGGGTATGCACAAGATCCAAGAGCGGCCGATGGTAGTTGATGGAAAAATCGAAATATTGCCGATGATGTATCTCGCACTGTCATATGACCACCGTATTATTGATGGAAAAGAATCTGTTAGCTTCCTGGTAACTATTAAAGAGTTACTGGAAGATCCCGCTCGACTTATTCTCGATATCTAAATCACGTAAGGGGGCTTGCCCCCTTAAGAGGACTGTCTATGACGAATTACGATGTGGTTGTCATTGGTGGCGGAGCGGCTGGTTATGTCGCTGCCATACGGTGTGCTCAACTGGGCAAGAAAACAGCAATAGTTGATAAGTGGCAGAATGATGCAGGAGAGCCCTCAATGGGGGGGACCTGTGTTAATGCTGGGTGTGTACCTTCCAAGGCATTGCTAGATGCGTCACAAAACTACCAATTCCTTAAAAAGCAGGCACAGGCTCAAGGTATTGTTGCTGAAGGTATTTCATTGGACTTGGCCAAGCTGCATGAACACAAAGACAAAGTTGTTCAGGAAGCAGTCGACAACATCCAGTCGTTACTCGAAGGCAATGGTGTTGCCTGCTTTAACGGTCATGGTCGTTTAGAGCCAGGTAACAAGGTATCGGTTAAAAGCGAAGAGAGTGAAGCGCTAGACGTTATCGAAGGCGAGCACATCATCATCGCTTCAGGCTCCAAGCCGTTAGAACTCACTGTTGCACAATTAGATGACGAACATATTCTGGACTCTTCGGATGCGCTAAATTTTGATACAGTGCCTAAGAAGCTAGGTGTTATTGGGGCGGGTGTCATTGGGCTTGAAGTCGCAAGTATTTGGGCGCGATTGGGCGCGGAAGTAACCATTCTTGAAGCCCAACCGTCGTTCTTACCATTTTCTGATAGCGACGTTGCTGATGAGGCGTTGGATATCTTTATCAATCAAGGCTTGGATATTAAATTGGGTTGTCGAGTTATCGAAACCAGTGTTGTTGATGGAAAGGTATCTCTTGATTACAAAGATATCGACAACGAAAGTCACTCTCTCCAATTTGATAAGCTGGTCGTAGCCGTGGGTAGGGAGCCGTATACTAAAAACATTGCGGCGCCTGAATTAAATCTGGCCATCAATGAATTTGGTTATGTGCATGTTGATGAACAATGCAAAACCAGTCTGCCTAATGTCTATGCGATCGGTGATGTGGTAGGTGGGCCGATGCTCGCTCACAAGGGCACCCAAGAAGGAAAAATGGTTGCTGCTGTTATCGCTGGAGCAAATGCCGATGTTAATTACAGCTCTATCCCATCAGTGATTTATACTGATCCAGAAATAGCATGGGTTGGTCCGACCGAAAAAGAACTAGCCCAGCAAGAAACGCCAATAAAAGTTGGCCGGTTCAATTTTACTGACTGCACCAGAGCCAAAACCATGGGGCAAGCCGAAGGCTTTGTGAAGGTCATTGCTCATGCCGAAACCGATCGTTTACTGGCTGTGCATATTGTTGGGCCTAACGCTGGAGATATAATCAATCAAGCCACATTCGCGCTTGAGTTTGATGCCAGTGCCGAAGATGTTGCACTGGCAATCTTTGCACATCCGACGCTTTCGGAAGCGCTGTCCGAGGCGGCGATGGATGTTCAGAACCTGGCTATCCACAACTTGCCAAAATCTGCCAAATCTTAAATTTTAAACACTAACTCGTTGGATAGGAAAAAATGAATCTACACGAATATCAAGCAAAACAACTGTTTGCAGAGTATGGTCTGCCGGTATCCGAAGGATATGCGGTAGAAACTGCAGAAGAAGCGGTCGCAGCAGCCGAACAAATCGGTGGTGATAAATGGGTGGTTAAAGCCCAGGTTCACGCTGGTGGCCGAGGAAAAGCCGGTGGTGTAAAACTGGTTTCTTCCGCTGCTGAAATCACTGAGTTTGCCAATCAATTTTTAGGCACAAACTTAGTAACCTATCAAACGGATGCTGCTGGTCAGCCAGTAAATAAGATTTTGGTAGAATCTTGTACTGATATCGATCAGGAGCTGTATCTTGGTGCAGTTATTGACCGTGGTACACGCCGCATCGTTTTCATGGCATCTACCGAAGGTGGTGTCGAAATCGAGAAAGTGGCAGAAGAAACGCCTGAAAAAATCTTAAAAGCGACGATTGATCCGCTTGTAGGCGCACAGCCATACCAAGCACGCGACCTGGCTTTTAAACTGGGTTTAAACAACGCGCAAATCAAGCAGTTCACAAAACTGTTCCTTGGTTTAGCTAAGTTATTCCAAGATCTTGACCTGGCATTGCTTGAAATTAACCCATTGGTTATCACTGGTGAAGGCAATCTGCACTGCTTGGATGGCAAAATCAACATTGATAGCAACGCGTTATATCGTCAACCTAAATTGGTAGAAATGCGTGATAAGTCCCAAGAAGACGAGCGTGAGCTACGTGCTTCTGAGTGGGAGTTAAACTATGTTGCTCTTGATGGAAACATTGGTTGTATGGTTAATGGTGCTGGCCTGGCCATGGCGACTATGGACATCATCAAGCTAAAAGGCGGCGCCCCAGCTAACTTCCTTGATGTAGGCGGTGGAGCAACCAAAGAGCGTGTGACCGAAGCATTCAAGATCATTCTATCTGATGAAAATGTACAAGGTATTCTCGTCAACATCTTTGGTGGAATCGTTCGTTGTGACTTAATTGCAGAAGGTATCATTGGCGCGGTTGAAGAAGTGGGTGTGAAAGTTCCTGTGGTTGTTCGCTTAGCGGGTAATAATGCTGAGTTGGGTGCGAAGAAACTTGAAGAAAGTGGTTTGAATATTATTGCTGCGGAAGGCCTGGATAATGCGGCCGAGAAAGTTGTAGCAGCTGTGGAGGGCAAATAATGAGTGTTTTAATTAATAAAGATACCAAGGTTATTTGTCAGGGTTTCACTGGCCAGCAAGGTACTTTCCATTCGCAACAAGCGATCGAGTACGGCACCAACATGGTTGGTGGGGTAACGCCGGGTAAAGGTGGTCAATTACACCTGGATTTACCAGTATTTAATACCGTTCAGGAAGCAGTTGACGAAGTTAAGCCGGATGCAAGTGTAATCTACGTACCAGCTCCTTTCTGTAAAGATTCGATTATCGAAGCAGCAGAAGCGGGGATTCCATTAATCGTTTGTATTACTGAAGGCATTCCTACACTGGATATGCTGGATGTTAAAGTACTGGTTGATAACCTTGGCTCTCGTTTGATTGGTCCAAACTGCCCAGGCATTATTACTCCTGGCGAATGTAAAATCGGGATCATGCCTGGTCACATCCACCTTCCTGGTAAAGTTGGTGTGGTTTCGCGCTCTGGTACATTAACCTACGAGTGTGTCGCGCAAACAACAGAGCTTGGTTATGGCCAAAGTACTTGTATAGGAATTGGTGGCGATCCTATTCCTGGTACTAGCTTCATTGATGCATTGAAACTATTCCAAGACGATCCGCAAACCGAAGCAATCATCATGGTTGGTGAGATTGGTGGAACCGCCGAAGAAGAAGCGGCCGAGTTCATTAAAGATAACGTAACTAAACCGGTAGTATCTTACATTGCTGGTGTTACTGCTCCTGCAGGTAAGCGCATGGGTCATGCTGGTGCTATTATCGCTGGTGGTAAAGGCACGGCAAAAGAGAAATTTGCAGCGCTTCAAGCAGCAGGTGTACACACTGTTGATAATCCAGCCAAAATTGGTGCTGGCGTTAAGGAAATCACTGGTTGGGCGTAATCAATAGGTGATTTTAGATCGAAAAAGGATGGGGACGCTCATCCTTTTTCGTTGCTTTGTGACACTTAGTTAATCAAATGTGTTCAGCGACTCTTTCGCTATTCTATTGCGTCCATTCTCCTTAGCAATATAGAGTTGTTTGTCGGCAAGTTTTAGCAGCTCTTCGTGATCATCATGTTTATCTGGCACTCTGGTTGCGATACCGATACTGATTGTTATCTTGGTTGATTGCTCACCATCACTTACCAGACAGTCGGCAATCGCTGAGCGAATATTTTCCGCGACACTCGATGCACCATCCGAGTCAGTACCAGTACCTGGAAGTAAAACCACAAACTCTTCGCCGCCGTAACGAATTCCTATATCTGTTGGCCGATGAAGTTGTTGACGGATGATTTGTCCAGTTTGTGCTAAGCAGATGTCCCCAAATTGGTGACCGTAGGTATCGTTCAGCATTTTGAAATGATCGATATCGAGCATAAGGATAGACAGGCATGTGCTTTCCCGAAATGCTCTTTTGTATTCTGTTGGCAGAACTTGATTGAGGTATCGCCTGTTGTAAAGGCCGGTCAATTCGTCGGTGACGTTGAGATCTCGAAGTCGGGTGTTGGCCTGCTCAAGCTCTTCAGTGCGCTGTCTTACCAATGCATCGAGCTGTTCATTTACGCGAACTTGTGATTCGAGCAATTGTTTTTGGGCGTTTGCAGATTCTCTTTGGGCCTTTTCCCTCAATCGCTTTTCGTTATTGACCAAATCTGCTAGCCCTAAAGAAAACAATATCATTTCAAGGGCTGAACCCCATTTCATGATGTCGGGTGCTATATGATATAGAGGCAGGATGCCACGAGAACACAGCGCAGTGAACAATACACTAAACAATACAACACCTTGGCTAATCAGGTAATAGCGGGCAGGACTGTGCCCCTGTTTCACACTCCGTATACTAGTAACAAATAGAGTAAGTACGCCACTTAGAGTAACTGCGATATTAATTTTGGCTGCGACTGAAATTGAAACGAAAAATATCACGGGGATGCAAATAGCGTATACGCACACAATACCCAACAAAAAATAGTGTATTTTGGGCTGCAGTTGCTTAGTTTTTAGAAAGGCAATCCCAAATGTAATCACCACTTAAAACCCGT
>DFOV01000130.1 GCA_002376965.1 Gammaproteobacteria bacterium UBA3532 | reverse complement strand
TGTTTTGAATGGTAAAAGCAAAGATAATTGAGCATCCAATAATGGAACAGCGCCATAGCTGGCATACCACTCGGCAACACGTTCATTCTTGGCATCAATCAACAATGCAACGCCGCCAGCCTGAACCGCTACCAACAAGCAACGCCGCCCTGCTGAAAGCAATAATTGACCGCCCATCCCTTGTCCCTGAACCGAAGCGTCTACAGCTAGACGGCCAAGCCGAAATACTGGCACATCATGTCGAGCCAAGCCACGCTTAATCACCTCCGGTGCACGTTCATAAGCAATGGAGGCTGGGCTTAGGCTGTAGTAGCCCAATATCTTTTCATTGTGCTCGCTGACAGCAAGGTAGGTTTTTGCCCCACCTTTCTCATGGCTCTGCCTTGCATGGCGATGTAAAAACCGATTCAACGCCTCATCGCCACAGTCAAAGGCACCGCGATTATGATGTTTGCCAATCGGTTCTTCGTGCCAGAGCGGTAGCATTATGATTGCTTCGGTAAGGCAAAAGCTGCGGCCAACAATTTATCATTGGGTGCCGGTGGGTTATCTAAAAGATCCAGAACATGCAAGCTATCTCTTTCGGTCAGCTCCAATCGCTCGTTCTCGTCGATAACCTTCCTTGCTGCGGAGACCACATTGCGGATCACGAACTCAGTCAAGTTGGTATGCTGTATAGCGGCTGCACGCATCAACAGCGTCTTTTCTTCTGAGGCGATACGAAGTGACATACGGTCGTTAGTTTCTACTGGGATCTGAGGCATGGTTAAGCTCTCTTACTTGTACATATTGAAATTGTACAAAATGCTGGACTTACCAGCAAGACGTACACAATGAAAGCGTACATAAGCACGTATCAAATACACTGTTTGTGACGAAGATAGAGATCCCCATAACCTGATTACTTGCGATGGAAAATCCGTCGCATGGTGAACATCATCAAGCCCTTTCCAGGACCATTTGTGGTGGCACTCCAATCAACGATGTCTATAACAGTATCAACTCCGAATATTGGGTGTTATATGACACCGAGCCGCGCAAATACTGGGATTTGGAAAGTGAGTCACTACGGTATCAATTCCTACCGCCAGCTTTGTTCCGTAACGTAGTAGGCCGCTTCATGGTGGCGATCAGCGACCTATCGCCACGCACTGTGGACTATTTGATTGCCTGTATGTTACATAGACCGATTCGATGCATTTATCTATATCGGAATTGTACCAATCGGTACGACTTGATATATTATTATATATATCACACATCAAAAGATATAGAATGACACATCAATAATGACGTATATTAATGAGCAGATACTGTCCACATTGCGAGAAGCGCGGACATCTAAGGGACTTAGCCAGCGGGAGTTAAGTGCGCGTTCGGGGGTTCCACAGAGCCATATCTCTAAGATTGAGGCGGGTGATGTAGATTTACGGGTGTCCAGTTTAATTGCTTTGGCACGGGCGTTGGATTTGGAGCTGGTGTTGGCTCCCAAGAAGTCCCTGCCCGCCATTCAGTCGATGATGCGCTCGACAGTGGGCGGGAGTGACCAAGAGGCGGTATCGCCTGCTTATAGCCTAGATGATGATGCCGATGAATAGCGTCTCGACATTAAATGTCTTGCTCTACGGCCAACCTATTGGAACCATTACCCATGTTGGGCATGACAAATCACTCTTTGCCTTTACCGATGACTATATCCATGATGAAGCGCGTCCCGTTCTAAGTCTCGCATTCAAGGATGCTTGGGGTGGCCTCATTACGGATTTCAAGCCGACACAAACCAGACTTACGCCGTTTTTCTCGAACCTGCTACCAGAAGAGACGATGCGCTACTATCTGGCAGAACGCGCTAATGTTAATCCGGTGCGTGAGTTTTATTTGCTGTGGGTGCTGGGGCAGGACTTACCCGGCGCAATAACGGTTGTACCGGCCGATGGAGAAAGCTTGCCACCCAATGTGCATCATAAGGTGGAAGAGGGCGAAATACCCCAACAGCCCATGCGGTTTTCATTGGCAGGGATACAGCTTAAGTTCTCGGCCATTCAGCAGGCGGCCGGTGGGTTGACGATCCCGGTATCTGGCACGGGAGGCTCCTGGATTGTGAAATTGCCCTCTTCGCGTTTCGAGGCCGTACCAGAAAATGAATTTGCCATGATGGAGCTGGCGCGAATGCTGGGAATGGACGTGCCTGAAACACAGCTACTCTCTATTGACCAAATCGGGAATATTCCAGATGGGGTGGGGCGATTCGGTAACAGCGCCTTTGCGATCAAGCGTTTTGATCGTAACGCTGCTGGGCAGGCAATCCACATGGAAGACTTTGCGCAGATATTCAATGTCTATCCGGAGCAAAAATATAAGAAAGCCAGTATGCGTAATATCGCTCAGGTGATCGGCCTTGAAGGCAATGAGGAGGATGTGGCTGAGCTCATTCGCCGCCTGGTGTTTAACATGCTGATCGGAAATGCGGATATGCATCTCAAGAACTGGTCGGTGATTTACAACGATAGAAAACGCGCCTCGATAGCCCCAGCTTACGATTTTGTCTCAACCATTGCTTATATTGCTGATGACAGCGCGTCGCTTAAAATCAGTCGCTCTAAGAAGTTCACTGACTTCACTCTGGATGAGCTGTCGCACTTAGCCGCTAAAGCCATGCTGCCAGAAAAGCTTGTGCTGGATACGGCACGTGAAACGGTTTCAGCTTTTCACGACATTTGGCACCGAGAGAAGAAAAATTTGTCTCTCACGAATAATATGGTAGAGGTCATCGACAAACATTTACCTTCCGTGCCCCTAGCTAGTATGGGTAGTTAAATACTCGGTAGAGCGTCTTTGCTAGTCAAGCTCCAACAAACATGTCACGGACAAACATTGTACTAATAACACTCTATGCTACAAAGAGTTTGTGATCATGGAGAGCATCGTGAAAATACGATATATAGATTTAGGTGATAAAGCAGCGCGAACATGCATCGAGCTCAAAAACATTGTGCGACTTGAGCTTCCAGCTATCGACGCCTGCCTCCAAACCAGAACGAATGTCGACAGGATACGGGCTGCATACCTTGTTCAGTCCACCCCCGACCTAAAGCAGGCACCCTACATTTCAGAGGATACATTTGAATTCTATCAGCTAACTGAGAAGGACATATTCATCACCATCTATCAAGGAGCGCTTTATTGGTGTCGGTCATACTCAGAGGTCTCTGTTTGCCGCGATAGTAGTTTGGTGAGGAAGGTTAAGGGCCGGTGGAGTAATCTAGACTACCTCCAGCAGCCCCTCATGCTGCACCAGCTAGATGGTCGTATTGCCAACTTGCAACATACTGACGCTAGAATCACAGCAACAGAGATCCCCGAGTACATTGAACATAAGATTCTGGGGCGAGAGCTACCGGAGCTAAAGGAAGCAAAGCAGGCCTTCGACACACTCAAGCACCAACTGGCCAGATTGATTAAGGGGTTATGGTGGTTGGACTTTATTTCTCTTGTACATCAGGCACTGTCGAAATCGGGATGGCTCTTGTACTCGACCCAACAGAGCAATTCAGAACAAGTATTGGCCGACGTTGTCTCCTTGCAAACCAAGGAGCACATGTCTTTGCTCGTCTTGCACAACGCAGATCTAAACAGCTTGACCAAAAATATCAACAGCGTTGAGGAGCGACTTCCTTACTCTACGGTTTGTATTGTCTTACAAACATTCGAAGAAGAACAGCAAGAAGCCGCGTATGAACATCGCCGAATATTGCTGCTAGGCCCAGCAACATTAGCCGAGTTATCATTAAGAGCAGGGCTTGTTGACTGGATTTTGACTAAGCGCAGCTAATTAAAAAGCAATTTAGCTCTACAGAGACACTGTATGTAGGGAGGCTATAATGCCCGTTGATTTATCTAATACTTTTGTTGTCGGAATTTCTGCTACCGCTTTGTTCGACATGGCCGAGTCCGATTCACTTTTTCGCGAGCTTCTGGCAGATGATCCCGATCAGGCAATGCAAAAATACCGTGATTACATGTTGGAACATGAAGATACCCCCTTAAAACCAGGAACGGGCTATCCGCTGGTTAATGCTATGCTGTCACTTAACAGGTATCAGCATGACGACGAAGAGTCCCCGCTAGTAGAAGTCGTCGTCATGTCACGAAATAGTCCGGAAACCGGTTTGCGCGTATTAAATACAATCCGTCACGATAAGCTCGGCATCACCCGCTCGGCATTCACCGCTGGCGAATCAGTAACTGATTACCTTGAGGCCTTTGATGTTGCTCTATTCTTGACCACCAACGTCGAAGATGCACAAAAGGTCATTGATTCCAAGGTCTGTGCTGCTGCTATTGTTAAAAAGCCCCCAGAAGCAAAAACCGATATACCCGAAGGCCAAGTACGCCTGGCATTTGATGGAGACGCTGTTTTATTTTCTGATGAGAGTGAACTGGTCTTTAAAACCAAGGGCTTGCAGGAGTTTCAGCGCCTGGAAGATGCTCAACAAGATATTCCCATGAATGACGGCCCCTATGCCAATCTGTTGCGCAAGCTCTCGCGGTTACAGGATCGGCTGCCCATGCGCGTTGAGTATTCCCCTATACGTGTAGCCATTGTCACAGCCAGAGGGAGTCCATCAGAGCTACGAGTCATAAAAACGCTAAGGGCATGGGGCGTCTACGTTGATGAGGCATTTTTTATGGGGGGTGTAGGCAAGGCAAAAGTTTTATCCGCTTTTAAACCACATATATTCTTTGATGACCAAGACGTGCATTTAGATGAAGCGGCTGCTTTCGTTCCGTCGGGAAAGGTGCCTTATCTTAGCCGTTCTCAGTTGTCGAAGCCGATGGGGAGTGAGGAAACGTGACTGCGTGGGTGCTAGTCAAAATTGGAGCCCCTAGTTTTGCTGGAGAGGCATCAACCGTTTGATACTTACTAAGGTTAATTTGTTGTAGAAGAGACTATGGGTTTTAGAGACTAATTATCTTTCATCGATCGCTTATAGGGTAAAGATAAAAAATGACAGGAATGACCTCAAAGCTAAACATCGTTAACATGGTGAAGGCACAGATGCTCGATCACCTCAACGACCCTGAATTTTGTGCCATATTCTCTCATGT
>DFOV01000257.1 GCA_002376965.1 Gammaproteobacteria bacterium UBA3532 | reverse complement strand
TGGCGAATATGCTCTAGTCGTTTGTTCATAGTTATTTCTCGGTAAGCTAGCCAGTGTTTCGACGTTCTAATACATAGGCCGGAAAAGGCTCAGCCACCTCCATGCAAGTTTGGGGCGAAGTGACACTATTCACCAAACTGCATCATATTCAACATAGTTCTCACCCTTGCAAGTAGCTCCATACGGCCAATGGGTTTGGTGAGGTAGTCATTGGCACCGCAGGATAATGCTTCTGCAATATCTTTATCCTGATTTTTAGCGCTCAGAAAAATAATCGGCAGGGTTTTGTAGTCGTAGCGCTCGCGCAATTTGTCGCATACTTCGATACCGGTCATATCTGGCATCATGATATCGAGCAAAATCAGAGCCGGCTTCCCATTTTCCTGTAGCCAGTTGAGCGTCTCTGTACCGCTGCTTAGTGTGATTGCCTGGTAATCTGATTGAGCGAAGTAGGCACTTAAGACATGTCGGTTTACGCCTTCATCATCGACGATTAATACGGTAGGGCGGTTGTCCTGGCTGCTACTTGGACTGTGAGCCGAAGTCAAAGGTGATGCCACAGGCGCAGTAAAACCAATGTCTGATAAGTTTTCACTGAAACATTCACTAAATTGGCGTGCGTCTGGATTGCCCTTTGGAAGCTCGATATAAACGCTGGTGCCTTCGTTAACAATCGACTCGATGGATAGCTTGCCGCCAAGATGCTCTATCAATTGGTAACTAATGGCAAGCCCCAGGCCTGAGCCTGTATTGGGCGTGAAGTCGGCGTGATCGCGGTTAAACAGGTCAAAAATGTTTTCCAGCTTTTCTTCAGCAATACCAACACCATGATCCTTAATCGCAATGATAACCTTGTTGTCCTGTGACTCAGTGCTAACGTTAATTTGCTGATCTGTTGAAAACTTAATAGCATTATCAATGACTTGATATATAACCTGCTGAAGCTGGTATTCATCAGCAAGAACGGGGTCAGCATCTTCACTGATTTCATTAATAAGCTGTATCGATTTATCTGAAGCGATTCCACTACAAAACTCGAAAACAGAATAGACCAAAGTACGAGTATCCAGAGATTCGATATTCAGCTCGACTTCACCCTGTTTAATCTGAGAATAGTCTAGGAGTAAATTAACCAGATATTGCAGGCGCTTAGCACTGTTTATCGCGATGCCAATATCTTTACGTTGATAATCCGGAACGCTATGGCTAACCGTTTCCAGGCTACCAATAATGCCTTGTAATGGAGTGCGAAGCTCATGGGACGTGTTGCTGATAAAATTGTCTTTGTCTCTATCCAACTTGATAAGTTTATCATTGGTTGATTCAAGGGCTTCTATTTGCGCAGAGATACGGCGCGCCTGTTCGGCCATTAAGCCTTCTATCTCGCTAACCTCCGTGTAATCGCTGCGTGAGGTATAGGGGAGGTGGTTTGCTTCGGAATAGTGTTGAGCCAGATCGCGTAGTTCACGAAGTGGCTTAACCAAAAAGTATGCGACTAACCAGGCTGCAGAGGCAAATAGCACAATTGCGATTAACAGCCAAAATAGCAATGTTGTTAGCAACCTTTCCACATCAGCGAAAACGACGGCGTCAGGTTCGGCGATGACAATGTCGAAATCAATCTCTCGATCATTCGGATCAAGCGAAACAGGGGAGCGCACCACCAAGCGTTTTACATTATCTTGCGGTTGGTTAAACGGAAACAGGCTCATTCCCTGACGCTCAAAATCGATGTAGCGGTAGGATGGCGATGTTGAGTCAAACTTAAGTTTAAGCGATTGAATGGGTACTACGGTAACGAGCCAGCCCGACTGCTCTCGATGAGACTGGTCTCTGTAGGGCTCTTCATATATTGGCGTTAGCAACACAATACCAAATTCGCTAAGTAGGCGTTCGTCGCTGAATTCTTGGGTGCGAGTCAGGTATTGACTGCGAAATACATCCATATCTACCGTGCCTTCGATAATAGGATCATTGGGTATCAAAGGGCGTATGGTATTTAGAATCAGTTCGGCATCTTTATACTCGTATGGCCCGACTTCGATTTCTATGGTTTCCTTGTCCATATCTGTCAGGTAGACCGAGCCTACCACGGGATACAAGTTGGCAAAGGTGCTCATTTGCTTTAGAGCTCGGTGGGCGAATATTGAACTGAATGTTGCCCGAGCCAGATCTTGATTGCGACTCAGGCGGGTGTGTTCCTGGGCCAGTTGGCTTAGCTGAGTTTGCACGCCCTGGGCATATTTTTGAGCGCTGAGTGTCAGCTCGTTCATTGCCGCTTGTTGGCTTAATGAATAAACCTTATTAAACACCGGGTAGCTGAATAGTAAGATGGGAACCATTGCAGCCATGGATAGGGTGAAAATGAGTCTATTTTTATAGCTCTTCATTTGTCCTCGCCATCGGTTTCATAGCGTTTGATATCGCGTTCAAAACTAATTTGCATATAGTCAACAGCCTGTTCCAATGGAATGTCATGATTGATGTGGCGGGTAAAACCTC
>DFOV01000244.1 GCA_002376965.1 Gammaproteobacteria bacterium UBA3532 | reverse complement strand
ACCCGTGTACTTACTGAAGCATCTGTTTCTAGTAAGTCTGATGAATTACGCGGATTGAAAGAGAACGTTATCGTCGGTCGATTGATTCCCGCAGGTACCGGTTTTGCTTATCACCGTAAGCGCCGTGGTGAAGAAGAATTACCGGAGGAAGGTACGTCATATGCTGACAGTGCTGAGAAAGCACTAAGTGATGCACTAAATTCGTCTGAAAATTAAACAACATTACGCTTGACGGCGTAATTACACTTCTCTAAAATCCCGCACTCTCGCCAGAGGTGCGGGATAAATTTATGAAAGGTCCGGAAATTGGAGTTATTGAAAAATGGCAACCATTAACCAGTTGGTTAGAAAGCCGCGAAAGCGCAAATTTGAAAAGAGTAACGTGCCCGCGTTGGAGGCTTGTCCACAACGTCGTGGCGTATGTACTCGTGTTTATACCACTACACCTAAGAAGCCAAACTCTGCACTGCGTAAAGTTGCACGTGTTCGTTTGACGAATGGTTTTGAAGTGACTTCATACATTGGTGGTGAAGGACACAATCTGCAAGAGCATAGCGTAATCCTTATCCGTGGTGGTCGTGTTAAAGACTTACCAGGTGTACGTTATCACACTGTACGTGGAACACTGGATACATCGGGTGTTAACGATCGTAAACAAGGCCGTTCGAAGTACGGTACTAAGCGACCAAAATCTTAAGAAATATTAAATGAGTAAGGCCAAGCCAAATAGGTCTTGGATTTACCTGAAGCGAGGAATAAAAGATGCCAAGAAGACGAGTCATTGCACAACGCCAAATATTACCGGACCCTAAGTTTGGAAGTGAAACTCTGGCAAAATTCATTAACGTCGTAATGATTAGCGGAAAGAAATCCGTTGCTGAAAAAATCGTATACGGTGCTTTAGACATTATCAGTGAGAAATCTAGCGAAGATTCTCTTGAATTGTTCAACAACGCACTCGATAACATCCGCCCAATGGTAGAGGTTAAATCTCGCCGTGTTGGTGGTTCAACATACCAGGTCCCTGTCGAAGTACGCCCAACGCGTCGTACAGCGTTGGCTATGCGTTGGTTGGTTGAGTCTTCGCGTAAGCGCGGTGAGAAAACCATGGGCCAGCGCCTTGCCGGAGAGATACTCGACGCAGCTCAAAAGCGTGGCTCTGCGGTTAAGAAGCGTGAAGACGTTCATCGTATGGCGGAAGCGAACAAAGCCTTCGCTCATTACCGTTGGTAATTTAAAGCGACGACAAGAGGAATTATTGTGGCACGTCAAACCCCGATTAACCGTTATCGCAATATTGGTATCTGCGCCCATGTTGATGCTGGCAAAACGACAACGACAGAAAGGGTTCTCTATTACACTGGAATGTCTCACAAAATCGGTGAGGTGCATGACGGTGCCGCAACCATGGACTGGATGGAGCAAGAACAGGAGCGGGGGATTACCATTACATCTGCCGCTACTACCTGTTTTTGGTCCGGTATGGATCAACAGTACGATAAGCACCGAATCAATATCATAGATACCCCGGGTCATGTTGACTTCACGATTGAAGTCGAGCGTTCGCTAAGGGTACTGGACGGCGCAGTAGTTGTTTTTTGTGGTACTTCAGGTGTCGAGCCCCAATCAGAAACGGTATGGCGACAAGCAAATAAATACCATGTCCCACGTCTTGTTTTCGTTAACAAGATGGATCGAGCCGGGGCAGATTTTGAGAGGGTTCTAGACCAGATTAAGAAGCGACTAGGCGCTAATCCCGTAGCTATTCAGCTGCCGATTGGAGCCGAAGATGCGTTTGAGGGCGTGGTTGATCTTATACGCATGAAAGCTATTTACTGGAACGACGCGGACTCTGGCATGACCTATACGTTGCGCGACATTCCGCAAGATATGCTTGTTAAATGCGAAGACTACCATCAGAAAATGGTTGAAAGTGCTGCTGAAGGTTCAGAAGAACTTATGGACCTCTATCTGGAATCGGGAGAGCTATCTGTCGACCAGATCAAAGAGGGACTACGCCAGCAGACAATCGCCAATGAAATAGTTGTCGCAACTTGCGGCTCTGCCTTCAAAAATAAAGGCGTTCAAGCAGTGCTTGATGCTGTTATCGACTTTTTACCCGATCCATTGGAAGTTAAGCCAATTCATGGTGTTCTTGACGATGGCGAAACGGAAGAGGCGCGTGTTGCTGATGATGATGGGCCTTTTGCCGCCCTGGCATTTAAAATCGCAACCGACCCTTTTGTTGGCACGCTAACCTTTTTTCGAGTTTACTCTGGAGTCTTGAAAACTGGCGATGCGGTATACAATCCAGTGAAAGGTAAACGAGAACGGATTGGTCGATTGGTGCAGATGCACTCAAATAATCGTGAAGAGATTAAGGAAGTTCGAGCGGGTGATATCGCGGCAACTGTCGGCTTAAAAACCGTTGTCACAGGCGATACCCTCTGTGACATGAACAGTGTCATTACCCTCGAAAAAATGGATTTCCCTGACCCAGTTATATCCGTCGCTGTTGAACCAAGAACACAGGCTGACCAGGAAAAAATGGGAATTGCTCTCGGTAAACTTGCTCAGGAAGACCCTTCTTTCAGGGTTGAAACGAATGAAGAGTCGGGGCAGACCATTATTTCCGGTATGGGTGAGCTGCATCTGGATATCATCGTCGACAGACTGAAACGCGAATTTAGTGTAGATGCCAATGTTGGTAACCCGCAAGTGGCCTATCGAGAAACGATACGCGGGAGTGTTGAACAAGAAGGGAAGTTTGTACGACAGTCTGGTGGTCGCGGTCAATATGGCCACGTTTGGTTGAGAATCGAACCACTTGACGAAGGCTGCGGATACGAGTTCGTAAACAAAATTGTTGGTGGAGTGATTCCAAAGGAATTTATTCCAGCAGTTGATAAAGGGGTACAGGAGCAGCTAACACAAGGGGTTGTTGCTGGCTACCCAATGTTAGATGTGAAAGTGACTCTTTATGACGGTTCATTTCATGATGTTGACTCCAATGAAATGGCGTTTAAAGTTGCAGGTTCGATGGCAATGCGTGAAGGCGCTACCAACGCTAATCCTGTACTGCTTGAACCAACAATGAAGGTCGAAGTGGTGACACCTGAAGACTACATGGGCGACGTGATGGGAGACCTGAATCGTCGGCGTGGTATCGTGCAGGGAATGGATGAAACACCTGCTGGAAAAATAATCAAGGCTGAGGTTCCATTAGCGGAAATGTTTGGGTATGCTACCGAACTTCGCTCAATGAGCCAGGGCCGAGCGACATACTCGATGGAGTTTTTGCGTTATGCAGAAGCACCAACAAATGTTGCTGAAGCAGTTATTAAAAAACGTAAAGGTTAAAATTTAAACTAGAGGTAATAGACCGTGGCAAAGGAAAAATTTGAACGATCAAAACCCCATGTTAAC
>DFOV01000016.1 GCA_002376965.1 Gammaproteobacteria bacterium UBA3532 | reverse complement strand
GCGTCTGTTTTGTCGTATTGGTTTTCATCGTCAAGAGACAGGCCAACAAACTGAGTTTTGTCTTCGGTTAACGCTTTTGAGGCGGTAAACTCGTATCCTTCGTTTGGCCAATAACCCACGATCTTACAGCCTGATGGCAATATTGCATCGTGAAGCATGCCTAGTGCATCTTGAAACCATTCACCGTAACCAAGTTGATCGCCAAGTCCGAATAAGGCGATGGTTTTCCCTGATAAATCCAAACCGTGCACTTCTTCCCAATGAGACTCCCAATCTTCCTGGAGCTCGCCAAAGTCCCACGTTGAAATACCAAAAATGATAATGTCGTATTCGGCCGTGCGCGTTAGGTTAACGTCTTTAATGTTGTGAAGGTCAACAATATCTTCGTCGAAAAGGCTATTGAGCTGCGCTTGGATTTTTTCTGCTGCCATTTCGGTATAGCAGGTTGTTGAGCCGTAAAATAATCCGATGGACAGTGCGCTATCACTCATTAGATACCTCTTTTGAACTAATCGTCTTTAGAAGCTGGGAATTCTACCTCTTTACCGTTGCTCAACAAAGCTTTGCACTGAACATCGGTGTTTTTCTGTGAAATTTTTAATACACCAATGGCGCAACCGTTGAATAATTCGCCATAGCCCAAACTTGGTTCTCTCGCTTTTACTGACATATTTCGACGTCTTGTGAAAAGGTTTAGAGGCGATTTAGAGCGATAAAGCACGCGGTTTAATCTATCTAGCCATTTGATCAATCCATCCGGAAAGGCGTTTTTTAATCCACTGCAGGTGAACTGGGTGATGTGAGGGCTGTTGCGCCTAAAGCGCAGGCGTACATCGTATACAAAGGAATAGTGCACATCGCCAGATAGAATGATGAAATCGGGGGGCGTTTTGTAATGCCTGAATATGTTTAATATAACGTTCGCGGTGCCTTTGTGGGCCATCCAGTTCTCAGCATCAACAGTAAGCGCCTTGCCAAAAAACGTAAACACCTTTTGAATGGCTTCGATAACCTTTACACCATAAATGGGAGCGGCAGAGACAACGATGACAGATTCTTTGCCAATTATAGAATGCTGAAAATCACACAGTGCTTCCCAGTCCATTAGCCCCGAGGGCTTATTCATATTAGATTCACTGCGCCAACGCTGCGTGCGGGTGTCTAAAACCTCAATAGGTGGTGTGGTATCTAAACGGTAATGCCACTGATCAAAATCCAAAAGATCATCAATGATTTCATCGTGCGAGTTTAAACCGCTTTCTCCCATTGATTCTTGTACTTTAGCAATTAATGGCGCTACTTTTTTTGGTGCATTTCCCCATCCTTGGCAAAGCAAGTAGCCGATAAGCGCATTGCCGATCATGCGTTTTGATAGAGGGTTTCCATAGACTTCTTGTTCCCAGCCCCGGGTTAAGTTCCAGTCGTCGGTAACATCGTGATCGTCAAAGATCATATAGGTAGGAATGTGTGCCAGGGCCCTACGTACCTGCGGTAGCTGTTTTACAAAGCCGTTAAGCGCTTCGTGTTCTTTGTCGAAAATAGCGTGGTATTTTGGGGGGATCCCATCTTTATCTATATTGATATCAGCCCAAAGCGTGTCGGACCACACCAGTAAATACATAGCGATGATCTCCGCACTGCCAATCAAATGGTTTTGCGCGTTTACTGATGTGAATACCGGTTTTTTCTTAGCACCAAAGAATATTGAAGACAGTACCGTATTGGTCGCAATTTGTGGCAGAAGCTGCTCTCGTTCGTAATACCCATGTTCATGTGTGGCAAGTTCATTAGTGTTGGTTACTACTGCCCCTTCCAGTGCTTCATGATAAAGACCTAAACGGTCAATCACGCTGTGTATGGCTTTAAGCATAGGACCTGCGACATCATCAGCGTAAATTTGATCGCCCGTCATCAACAGGAGATCGGGAAAATCATTTTGCTTTTTGAACGCATTTTTATGGAGTACATCTACTTGTGCTAGGGCATCATCACTGTGAAAGTGAGGCTTACGGCATGAGCCGTGCAATATGGTCTCGGGAGTCTCGGTGTAGTGGAAACATAAGGAAGACTGCCCATCGTAAAGAAGCCCGCGTTGTTCATTTTCCCATGAAGCCTGCTGAGCATCGTCGCTAAAAGATAGCGAGTAACCTATCCGCGCAGTATCTTCGAAGGGCTCTGACGAAGTGAAAGAGAGCAAGTGTATAAATGCGTACTTACCTACGCGTATGGTTTCGCGTTGACAATTGCCGCTGACGACGACTTCATTTGCAGATAGATTTAGCGTAGGTGAATCGGCGTTACTGGTTACTACCCAAATATGACATTCTGTAGATGTCACCTTTCTTACTATCGGACCTGCAATAACTTGGGGCAAGTGCTGCGTAGAAATGACGCTCTCCTTTAATTTTCGTCAATATTAATACACGTAAGCGTGTTAACTAAATATGCTGCACATTAATTGAAAACATGATGACAGCACGACTATTTAACGTTGCCAAATCATATATGTACTCAGCAAACCTGATGTCTATCGCATAACCTTACTCTTTTTTGTGAATAAACGGTATGCTCGATATACTCCCTTACAATTTTTTCAGTTTTACCTTTTGCTCTCGTCTTAATAAACGGAGAGAGGACTTCACACTATGCTAAAATATTTAACCAGTGCTGTGCTAACCACTTTACTGATAAGCGCCTGTAGCGAGCCGAAAGACGTTGTTATCACTCCTGAACCTCAAGACTTAACAGAAGTCACTGTGGGTAAATGGATCCTTGATGAAAAAGGCAACGTTATGTTTGATCCTCAAACCTCAGGGTTAGTGGTGCTAGACGGTCAACTTGTCACTATCGCAGATGCTAGCGCTGATACCACTCAACAGTTGAAACTTCATAGCATTTCACCAGATACCGCAACGCTGAGCGCATCGAGCGAACGCTTTTCATTTTCCAACACCGTGCGCCGAAGCTGCTTTTATAGCTATTTGAGCGAGCAACCTGATTTAGAAGCGCTAGCCGTAGACCCCAGAGACACTAACGTAATTTATACGGTTACCGAAGATGCTACCCGTACCGGCGCGTTAAGCCCTCGCTGTGAAACCAAATACGAGGAAACAGGGTCAACAGATTACCCTACCTTGTTGGTAAAATTGACACGAAAAGATAATGGCTCGGTTGAAATGTCGGATGTGCGACCTCTTCAGTTTCCCAACGATTTTGAAGTAGGTAATTTTCCTAACGACGGCATTGAAGGGTTGACGATGGCTGAAGACGGCACGTTATATCTGGCGCTAGAGAAAGATAAAGCAGGACAGCCAAGAATTTTTACATTGGCTGTTGATGAAGACTTTTTCTCGTCGAATGATTTTGCCACAGTGAGCGAGCCTAACCTTCAACTTCCTTCGTTTACTTCAGGTAATCATCCTATCAATGGACTGGCGTTATATACTCATTCAACGGGCGCATCCTATTTGTTTGGCGCAGCAAGAAACGACAATGAACTGTGGGTAATTGATGTGAGTGGCAGTAAGCCAACAAAGCGTATCCCTATTACTTTCGACGTTGCCGGCGATCAGAGTTGCGAACAGTACACAATGGATAATTCGTCGATGGAAGGATTAGTGACCATTGAAAATACCTTGTGGATCATTAACGATCCTTGGGAGAAAAACTACCTTAAAAACGCGACGTGTGAAGCGCATAAGAAGCGTTATGAAGACTTAGCGCCTTTATTATTTCCACTAGAAATTAACAGCGTTTGGTTTGAATAATAAGAAAACGAATAGATTGAAAAACCAAAGGGTTGCTTTTAAGCAACCCTTTTTATTGTTGGCTAACGCTATTGATAGCGCGCTTAATATCGCTGTTTTATCTATGCGTCGCTGCGAAGTCGAGAAGCGAAGGTTTTTTTGAACTTCGCAAGTTTAGGCGCCACCACCATAGAGCAATATTGGTTTTGTGGATTATTTTTGAAGTAATCTTGGTGGTAGTCTTCGGCGTCGTAGTAGTTATTTACTGCTACTATTTCAGTCACTACGGGATCGGGCCAAATCTCTTCTTCTGTGATTTCTGCGATAATTTTTTCTGCTTCAGCTTTTTGTGTATCGTCGTGATAGAAAACCGCGCTGCGATACTGTGTGCCTACATCATTGCCCTGTCTGTTAAGCTGTGTAGGGTTATGCAGCGCAAAGAAAATTTCTAATATCTCTCGGTAGCTAATACTGTCGGCATCAAACGTCACTTGTACCACTTCAGCATGGCCAGTATTTCCTTTGCATACCTCTTCATAGGTTGGATCGGCCTTTTCGCCTCCAGCATAGCCAGAAATTGCTTTTTCCACGCCTTCAACGCTATTAAACGCTGATTCGATACACCAAAAGCATCCGCCTGCCAACGTGGCGACTTGTAAATTTGCCATAGTAAAAACCTCTCTTAATCTTTGTCTGTAGTGTGGGTGCGGGTAGGTCACAACACAAGTCATCCAAGCGTGTTTTTTTATCGTATAAACGAATATTAAATAAGAATAATGTGCGAGCTGAGTGAAAGGTTTTAACATGTGAGGCTAGCTGCTTTCTTTCAAGCAGTTTGCAACTGGTAAGAATGCGTATAAACGTGTTCAAAATTTGGCAGAGGTATTCAGTCGTGATTATTTTCTATGACGGGTATTGTCCGTTGTGTATCGCTGAAATGCGTCATTTAAGAAAAAGAGACAAGCACAACAAATTAACATTGGTAGATATCCAGGCCCCCGATTTTTCGAGCCGTTATCCAACCATGGATTGGCATGCACTCAATGCAAGAATTCACGGACTTCGTGAAGACGGGACGTTGATAACTGGCCTTGATGTCACTCATGAAGCATGGAAAGCCGTGGGCATGGGTTGGCTATATGCACCGCTTCGCTGGCCTGTTATTCGTCATGTAGCCGATGCTTTCTACAATGTATTCGCAAAGCATAGATACACCATTTCATACCT
>DFOV01000353.1:4867-21502 GCA_002376965.1 Gammaproteobacteria bacterium UBA3532 | reverse complement strand
TGGAAAAAGTCCAGCAGCTGATGACAGAACAAGAAGGGGCTGAAACGGTTGAGGCAATATTATTCACCGGGTTTGTAATGCAATAGTGGCTGAGGTTAGAAGAGTCGAGTGACAGAGTTATTAAGCCAAGACGAAATTGATGCGCTACTTCATGGTGTCGATGACGGAGACGTCGAAACCGAAGATGAAGCGCCCGTCTATGAGGGGCAGGCCTCTACCTATGATTTCTCCGCACAAGATAGAATAGTACGTGGGCGTATGCCCACTTTGGAAATGATCAATGAACGCTTTGCCCGCCACATGCGCATTAGCTTATTCAATCTGATGCGTCGCAGTGCTGAAGTTTCTATCAATGGCGTGCAAATGCTTAAGTTCGGTGAATATGTTCACAGCCTTTTTGTTCCAACCAGCCTTAATATGACTCGCATTCGACCATTGCGAGGTACAGCTTTATTTACATTGGAAGCTAAGCTGGTCTTCATTTTGGTAGATAATTTCTTTGGTGGAGATGGTCGCTTTCATGCAAAAATTGAGGGGCGCGAATTTACCCCGACAGAGCGTCGAATTGTTCAAATTTTTCTCGATCAGGCTTATCAGGATCTGAAAGAAGCCTGGGATCCGGTGATGAACGTGAAATTTGATTACCTGGATTCCGAGGTTAACCCGGCATTGGCTAATATTGTAGGGCCGACTGAAGTGGTTGTGGTATGCAGCTTTCACATTGAAATGGATGGTGGAGGGGGAGACTTTCATGTCACCATGCCTTATTCGATGTTAGAGCCTATCAGAGAACTGCTAGAAACCGGGGTTAAGAGTGAAAAAAGCTCCCAGGATAGTCGTTGGACCATGGCCGTTCGACGTGATTTGATGGATGTTAATGTGTATTTGCAGACCACGCTGGCCGAAAAAGAGATGGCATTGAGCCAGGTTATGGGAATGAAGGCTGGCGACATCATTCCTATTGATTTGCCGAGCATCGTGACCCTTCGTGTTGAAGGTGTTCCAACATATCGAGCAATGTTTGGCTCGCATCGAGATAAAATGGCCTGTAAGGTTGTGTCTAATATCGAGCGAGACCCGAATGATGATATTAAAATCGGGATTGATGAAGAAAGCATGTTAGAAGAAATGGAAGAAATGGAAAACGAGCGTTAGTTTCGTTCCGGTTAATTTGTGTTAAGAGCAACTTGTTTTAAGACCAACAGATAGAGTTTAAAGGCGACTATGAGCGAAGATGAATTTGACGGTGATATCCCCGACGAATGGGCTGCGGCGATGGCCGAGCAGGCCGAATCCGAAGGTGGTGATATTGTCGATAACACTGAAGCGGCAGAGCTGGAAGAGCTGGCTGATGATAGCGAGCCTTTGTCAGAATCGGACACGCGTAAGCTGGATGTCATTCTGGATATTCCGGTCACTTTATCTCTTGAAGTGGGACGCACCCAAATCAGCATTCGCAACCTGCTCCAGCTCAATCAGGGCTCAGTTGTCGAGCTGGATCGCTTGGCGGGTGAACCATTGGACGTGTTGGTTAATGGTACATTGGTGGCGCACGGTGAGGTAGTTGTGGTGAATGAAAAATTCGGTATTCGCTTAACAGATGTAACCAGTGCTGCTGAGCGCATCAAAAAGCTGAAGTAAACTTTTGAACCAGAGACTGTTTGCATTCGTTAAGAAAGGACTTTGGCTGATAATGGCTAGCATGCCGTTGGCAAGCAGCTATGTCATCGCGGCGCCTTCCAATAACTATCCACCTGAGCTGGGGATGGGGCAGGTAGTTAAAACATTCGTCGCGCTGGTATTTGTCTTAGGTTGTATTTTTTTTATCGGTTGGGCTATGCAGCGGTTGCAAAAGCTTAACCCTTCACGCTCTTCTGCCATTAAGGTGGTATCTGTTACGCCACTGTCAACCAAAGAGCGACTAGTGCTTGTTCAGGCTGGCGAAGTGCAGATATTGCTGGGGGTATCGGCTGGCAAAATGGATAAGCTGCATGTGTTTGATCAGCCTATCGTCGTGGAAAATAGTAATGAAGAAGCGCCATTTGCCAGCAAGCTCAATCAGTATTTAAAGCGGAGCCAGCAAGAATGAGGTGGATTTTTGTTGTGATGGCTATGCTGGTTTCAACTGGTGCAGCATGGGCCGCGCCGGGTATTCCTGCATTTACTGTTGTTGATGATGGCAATGGAGGGCAGCAGGTGTCTGTTACCCTTCAGGTGTTGGGCATCATGACGCTGCTGACTTTTCTACCGGCAATTATCATGATGATGACCAGTTTCACGCGGGTTGTCATTGTCTTGTCGATTTTGCGCCAAGCGATAGGTTTGCAGCAAACGCCTTCGAGCCAGATTATTATCGGGCTGTCCTTATTTCTGACTTTTTTCATCATGACGCCGGTTTTTATGGAGGTTAATACCACCGCCATTCAACCCTATATTGCTGAAGAAATATCGCCCGTTCAGGCGCTTGAGCGAGCGAAAATACCTTTTCAGGTATTTATGTTGCAGCATACTCGCCTGAACGATTTGGATTTGTTTGCGCGGTTGGCTGGATATGAAAATCTCAATAGCCCAGAGGATGCGCCTTTTCTGGTATTGGTTCCGGCCTTTGTCACGAGTGAATTGAAGACGGCTTTTCAGATTGGCTTTCTGATTTTCATCCCCTTTCTGGTGATTGATATGGTTGTTGCCAGTATATTGATGACGATGGGGATGATGATGTTGTCACCGTTAATCATATCCTTGCCTTTTAAAATCATGTTGTTTGTGTTGGTCGATGGCTGGGTGTTGATTATAGGTAGTTTGGCTCGTAGCTTCGGATTAGGCCCATGACCCCAGAAGTCGTTATCCAAATCTATCAAGAAGCCCTGGGTATCGTTGTTATGGTGGTAGTAGCGCTGGCAATGCCTGGTTTGATTGTCGGCTTGATTATCGCCACGTTTCAGGCAGCAACCTCGATAAATGAACAAACCCTGAGTTTTTTGCCTCGCTTAGTTATCACCCTTGGGGCAATGACGTTTTTAGGGCATTGGATCTTCGGCACTATCATGGAATTCATGACGCGCTTGATCCATGACATTCCCTCGCTGATTGGTTGATATGACCACGGCGGTTATCACGACCCAGCAAATTTACGATTTGATCGGCGTCTATTTATGGCCGTTTTGCCGTATAGGCTCATTGTTTATGGTGATGGCTCTCATCGGAACAAAAATGATTCCTGTGCGAACGCGGCTTGTTTTTGCCTTATCGATCACGGTAGCTGTTGCACCTATGTTGCCAGAAGCGCAAAGTTTTGAGTTGATTTCGCCGCAGGCTTATATTGTCGTTCTCCAACAACTCATTATTGGAGCGGTGATTGGTATTTTAAGTCATGTCATATTGCAATCTTTTGTTTTGGGTGGCCAAATATTGGCCATGCAATCAGGTTTGGGTTTTGCTCAAATGATGGATCCAACCAGTGGCGTTACCGTACCCATTGTCAGTCAGTTCTTTTTGATGACTGCTAGTCTGATCTTTCTGAGTCTGGATGGTCATGTCTACATGCTGCAAATGATTATCCATAGCTTCCATACCTTGCCTGTTGGTACCTGGGGCGTTGAGCCAGAAAACTATTTCGAACTGGTTCTATTTGCCAAGTGGATGTTCGCTTCGGCACTCATGATGGCAATGGCCGCTGTTGCCGCGTTGTTGCTAATAAATATATCCTTCGGTATAACCACTAAAGCAGCCCCGCAGCTGAATATTTTTGCAATAGGTTTTCCTGTAACCATCATGGCTGGCCTGTTGATTGCTTGGGTTAGTCTTGGGCAGATGCTACCGCGCTTCTTACAGCATTGGGAGGCGGGGAGACAGATGATGTGTCAACTACTGAATATGAGTTGTTAGATGGCAGAAGATGATAGTGGTGAACGCACCGAGGAGGCCACCTCCAGGCGCCTTGAACAGGCGAAGGAGAAAGGCCAGGTTCCTCGGTCTAAAGAGCTTAGCACTCTCGCTGTGCTGGTCGCCAGTGCCGTCGGTCTAGTTGTCTTTGGCCATTTGTTGGCCGAGGGTTTCATTCAAGTAATGAAAAATGCATTTGCCTTCAGTAGACAAGATGCTTTTGATACGACACGAATGGCGGTTTATCTGGTTGGCTCGCTTATAGAAATGGTACCGGCGATTTTACCCTTTGCCATTCTGGCCTTTGTTGTGGGGTTTCTAGGGTCGAGTATCCTAGGGGGCGTCAATTTCAGTACCGAGGCGTTGGCTCCGAAATTTAGTAAGATTTCTCCAGCCAAGGGCTTGAAGCGTATGTTTGGTGTGAACGCCCTGGTAGAGCTGGTTAAAGCTATCGCAAAGTTTCTGCTCGTGGCAACGGTAGGCTATGTTGTTATTAGTTACCAGTTTGACAAGATTATGTCGTTGCCCTGGCATTCGCCTGATCAGGCGATAGAAGAAGTCACCACTATTATCGTATGGTCTGCTTTATTGATTGCCTCCTCGTTACTAATCGTTGTAGCTATCGACGTTCCTTACCAAATTTGGAACCATGCCAAACAGCTGCGCATGACCCAACAAGAAATCAAGGACGAATACAAAGAAACGGAGGGTAACCCTCAACTGAAAGGACGGATCCGTCAGACGCAAAGGGAAATGGCGCAGCGGCGAATGATGTCTGAAGTGCCCACGGCCGATGTGGTTATCACTAATCCTGAGCATTATGCTGTGGCGCTGCGCTACGATTCTGGAGGGGCTGGCGCACCACTGGTTGTGGCTAAAGGCGTCGATGAAATCGCGATGCAAATACGCAAAGTGGCGCTCGCCAATGAAGTCCCGATTATACCCGCGCCACCTCTGGCTCGGGCTATCTACTATAGTACAGAGCTTGAGCGAGAAATTCCGCGTGGTTTATATGTTGCTGTGGCGCAGGTGCTGGGCTATGTTTTCCAGGTCAAACAATACAAGAAGGGCCGAGGCCCCAAACCGCGTAAACCGAAAAAGTACGATATACCAGACGAGTTGAAGCATGAGTAAACTGAGCAAATTTGAGGCAGTGGATGCTGGATAAATTAAAGAGCGCTTTATCTGGCGGATTAGGAACCCCTATCCTGTTAATGATGGTACTTGGCATGATGACGTTGCCAATGCCCACCTTTTTGCTTGATTTGTTGTTCACATTCAATATTGCGTTGTCTCTTATTGTCCTACTGGTCACCATTTATTCTCTACGACCCTTAGACTTTGGCGCTTTTCCATCGGTTTTGTTAGTTGCAACCTTGATGCGCCTGGCCTTAAACGTTGCATCAACGCGAGTTGTTCTTTTGAATGGCCATGAAGGTGCCGGCGCTGCAGGACAGGTGATTGAAGCATTTGGTAGCGTTGTTGTTGGCGGCAATTTTGCGGTTGGTCTAGTGGTATTTATTATCCTGGTAATTATTAACTTTGTGGTGGTTACTAAAGGTGCTGGCCGGATCTCAGAAGTGTCCGCGCGTTTTACTTTGGATGCTATGCCAGGTAAACAAATGGCTATTGATGCCGATCTTAACGCGGGCTTATTAAGTCAGGAGGAAGCGCGAGATCGACGTAAGGAAGTCGCTATGGAGGCCGACTTCTACGGAGCGATGGATGGTGCGAGTAAGTTTGTTCGTGGTGATGCTATTGCCGGTATCCTTATTCTTTTCATCAATATAATTGGTGGCTTGGGTGTTGGTATGGGGCAACATGATTTGCCTTTTGGCTTAGCCTTGGAGTACTACGTACTGTTAACCATCGGTGATGGCCTGGTCGCACAAATTCCGTCGCTACTGCTTTCTGTTGGCGCTGCGATCATGGTAACTCGCCAGGCTGGCGCGGCAGAATTGGGTACCGAGGTTGCCGCCCAGCTTTTTGAAAGCCCCAAGGCCTTGGCTATATCGGCTTTAGTGTTGTTCATCATGGGGATTGTGCCGGGCATGCCCCATGTACCATTCTTACTTTTGGCAGCTGGCTGTGGTGGTTTGGCATATTGGATGGGGCGCAAGATTGAAACGGCCAGCGATAAAAAGCCAGCAGGCCCAAAAGCCGGGCCGCCATCGGCGAGTGGGGGAGCACCTCCCGCGCCAGCTCCTGGAGGGGCTGCACCGCCAGCAGTTCCGGGTGGTGAAGAGGTACGTGAACTTGGATGGGATGACGTAACCCCGGTAGAACCTATTGGACTGGAAGTTGGTTATCGATTGATCCCGCTGGTGGATAAAAGCCAAAATGGCAGTTTACTTGGCCGAATAAAAGGTGTTCGCAAGAAGCTGTCGCAAGACTTGGGCTTTCTGATACCGGCTGTTCACATTCGTGATAACCTGGATCTTGCTCCAAACGCTTATCGAATTGCGCTAATGGGAGTTACAGTCGGTGAAGCTGAAATTTATCCTGATCGAGAAATGGCGATCAATCCAGGGCAAGTATTCGGTGATATTAAGGGAATCAATGGCAAAGATCCTGCCTTTGGCCTAGATGCCATCTGGATAGAAACAGACAGCAAA
Organism: Gammaproteobacteria bacterium UBA3532; assembly: GCA_002376965.1. Taxonomy (GTDB): domain Bacteria; phylum Pseudomonadota; class Gammaproteobacteria; order Enterobacterales; family UBA3532; genus UBA3532. The sequence goes on along the minus strand of DFOV01000353.1, from coordinate 15,005 downwards.
GAGAACGCCCAAACCCTAGGTTATACCGTTGTTGATGCCAGTACGGTAGTAGCAACGCACATCAGCCAGTTGCTCGCTCAAAACGCGGCAGAGTTGCTAGGGCATGAAGAAGTCCAACAGCTGTTTAAACTGCTTGAAAAATCATCACCTAAGCTAGTCGAGAGCCTGGATACCGACCAGATGCCATTGGGTGTGGTGGTCAAAGTATTGAAAAACCTGCTGGAAGAGCAGGTGCCGATACGTGATATTCGAACCATTATAAGTACCTTGGCCGAATATGTTGGTAAGAGTCAAGATCCTGTCGGGTTAACCGCCGCTGTTAGGGTGGCCCTGAAGCGTTTGATCGTCCAAAACATCTGTGGCAACGAGCCTGCGCTACAAGTGGTAACTTTAGATCCACAATTGGAACAGATATTGCTGCAGTCTGTTCAGGTCGCTGGTGATGAAGGAGCAAGCGTTGAACCAGGGCTGGCGGAAAGGCTACAAAATTCCGTCACCGAACTTTCTCAACGCCAGGAAGCCACAGGGCAACCATTTGTGATTGTGACTTCCGCTCCCATCAGGCCGATGATGTCCCGATTTGCACGCAGTATTAATGCATCGTCGCATGTGCTTTCGTATCAAGAGATACCGGATAGCAAGCAGATACAAATCGTAGGAACCGTCGGTCAAGCCAGCTAACAGTATATAGCGGTTTTTTCGGAGGTTTTTACGATGAATGCAAAGCGGTTTAAAGCAAGAGACATGCGTACAGCCCTGACTTTGGTTCGTGAAAAGTTAGGTGAGGATGCGATAATCTTGTCTAACAAGCGCATTGAGGGCGGTGTCGAAATCATTGCAACCTCTCCGACAATCGCTGAAGATGTTGCGGCTTCGAATCATCCCAGCCAGCCAGACAACAAAGCCCATGCTCAAGAAATTGCGAAACGTTTGGCCCAGAAAAAACAAAGTTTTGACGCCAATAAATTGGCAAGCGAGCCAAAAGCTACACCTGCGCCAAAAAAGCGACAGTCACTTGTGGAGCCTGAAGAGCACGATGAAGTTGCCTCACTTTTTTCAGACCACTTCAAAGCACAACTAGAAGAAGCGCAGCAAGAGCGATTTGAGCGTTCATCTGAGCAACCCGTTAACAACCATTATGCAGCTAGTGAACAGCAAGCTGCTCGCACGCAACGACCCGCTCGACCAAAGCCACAGCCTCGTCGTCCACAGCCTCCATACGAATACAGTGAGGATGACTTCGTACCACCTCAAGCGAGCTTTGGAGCGGAGCCACAGCGAGATGATCCTGCATTAGTGGCGATGCGCGAAGAAATGCGCTTTTTACGTTCCATGCTGGAAAATCAGCTGTCAGGGTTGGCCTGGAAAGATATGGAAACCAAAGATCCGATGAAAGTTATGATGTCGAAAAAGCTGCTCGACTATGGATTCTCCAATGAAGTAGCCGAAAAAGTGGTTGCTCATTTAAATGGTGTTTCCACTGAGAGAGAGGCTTGGCTTCAAGCAATGACCATATTGCGTCAGTTCTTGCCAACAACAGACGATGACATCATCGCAGAAGGAGGCGTTGTTGCGCTTCTTGGCGCTACCGGCGTAGGAAAAACCACCACTATCGCCAAATTAGCGGCGCGCTATACTCTTCGTTATGGACCTGATGATGTTGCTTTGATCAGTACCGATTCATACCGTATTGCCGCACATGAACAGTTGAAAACCTATGGTCGTATCCTCGGGTGCACTGTTCGTGTGGTTGATACGCCAGAAGCTTTGTCCAGAACATTGGATCAGCTGTATGACAAACGCTTAATTCTAATCGATACGGCTGGTATGAGTCAGCGTGATATTCGCTTGCCGAAGCAGCTGGCTGGGTTACGAGACGAGAGCATTCGTTCGTATTTAGTTATGTCTTCTACGGCACAGCGTAAAGTCTTAGAAGAAACCATCCGAGCGTTCAAGGGTATCGATATCAGTGGCACTATTTTGACTAAGCTTGATGAAACAATGAGTTTGGGCGAGTCGTTAAGTGCGGTTATCAAGCATCGCATGCCAGTATCCTATATTACTAATGGTCAACGCGTGCCAGAAGATATGGAAATTGCCAGCAGCAACCTGTTGGTGAAGTTGTTGAATCAAACGCATAAATCTGAATCAAAAGATTGGAAGCGTGAGATGGTCGCATAATTTTAAGCGCACACACAGGGATACAATGGTGTTAACTTACTAAAAAAACATTAAAAATGTGACAGACAATAAATGCTGTCTATACTTAGACTCATAGGATTGAGCGGTTCGAAAGCTCTTTCTGTGGGATTCGGCAACCTATCCGAATGAACGAGTGTTAATAGATAATGGATCAAGCTGCGGGTTTAAGACGTATGGTGGGGCCAAACCCTGTAAAGGTGATAGCAGTGTCAGGTGGGAAAGGCGGGGTCGGTAAAACCAACGTCTCTGTCAACCTGTCAGTTGCATTGGCGCAGTTGGGCAAGCGCGTTATGCTGTTTGATGCTGACCTCGGCTTGGCGAATGTCGATGTTTTGCTGGGGTTGCGTGCTAATAAAAACCTCTCTCACGTCATCAATGGCGAAGCCTCTTTGGATGAAGTTATGTTGACTGGGCCAAAGGGAATCAAAATAGTTCCCGCATCATCCGGGACCAAGGCGATGGTCGACTTGACTCCAGCCCAACACGCCGGTGTGATCAGTGCTTTCAGCAACATGCAAACCCAAGTCGACGTACTCATTGTTGATACTGCGGCAGGTATATCTGATTTAGTCATCAATTTTGCTCGTGCCTCGCAAGATGTATTAGTAGTGGTTTGTGATGAGCCGACTTCCATTACCGATGCCTACGCCTTAATCAAAGTGTTACATACGGGACACGACATCACACGGTTTCGAGTGTTGGCGAATATGGTTAGAACGCCCAAAGAAGGGCGAGAACTCTTTACTAAACTGCGCTTGGTAACCGAGCGGTTTTTACCCGACGTGTTATTAGATTATGTCGGTGCTATTCCCTACGACGAGAATATTCGGCAAGCGGTGAAGCGACAAAAAGTGTGTGTCGATGCTTTTCCTCGAGCTTTGGCGGCTCTAGCCTTTAAAGCATTAGCCAAAAAGGTGGTAACCTGGCCTATCCCTAGGCGGCCTGGTGGTCATTTAGAATTCTTTATTGAACGACTGGTGCATTCTGAAAGTATTGATTAGTTTAGTCATTACATCAGTGTCTTTATTTCAAAGCTGGAGACACAATGTACACTGAGGCTGCAAACGAGCGGATTGAAAAGCTGGTGGTGGCAAATGCGTCACTGGTAAAAAAAATTGCCCTGCATATCAAGGGGCGATTGCCAGATCACGTACAACTGGACGATTTGATCCAGGCTGGTATGGTTGGCCTCATAGAAGCCGCAAGAAACTTTGATCCTACCAAAGGAGCCAGTTTTGAGACCTATGCTGGCATTCGTATCCAGGGCGCTATTATTGATGAAACGCGCCGTGGGGATTGGGTGCCACGTTCGGTTCATCGCAATGCACGGCTCATATCCCAAGCGATAGAAAAGATTGAGCAGGAAACAGGGCGTGATGCACAACCTCAGGAGGTCGCTGATGCGCTGGGAGTTTCGCTTGATGACTATTGGAAGATGAGCGCAGATGTTAATTCTGGGCATATCTTTGAGCTTGATCAGGACGACGCCAGGCAGTGGGAAGAAAATACAGCGGGGGATGAAGACCAGTTTACTTCACAGCAAGTTGAACAGGATAAATTCAAACAGGCATTGGCAGAAGCTATAAAAACTCTTCCCGAGCGAGAAAAATTGGTTTTAGCCCTGTATTATGATGAAGAACTCAATCTCAAAGAGATTGGAGCGGTGTTGGGCGTGAGTGAAAGCCGTGTTAGTCAAATCATGAACCAAACAGCTTTACGCTTGCGAGCAAGGCTCAAAGGTTGGTAAATTTACTTGAAAATTTCGTGATAACGTTCTATTTCAATAATAGACAATTCATTTATTTAAGTCGTCGGAGGCAGTCTTGGATAAGAATATGAAAATTCTCGTTGTAGATGATTTTTCTACAATGAGACGCATCGTAAAAAACCTGTTGCGCGATTTAGGTTTTACGAACGTTCAGGAAGCGGATGACGGGAGTACGGCGTTGCCAATGCTAAAAAGTGGCGATTTCGACTTTGTGGTCACAGATTGGAACATGCCTGGCATGCAGGGGATTGACCTTTTAAAGGCAATTCGTTCCGAAGAGAGGCTGGCCCATATTCCTGTTTTGATGGTGACCGCTGAAGCAAAGCGTGAACAAATAGTTGCAGCGGCTCAAGCCGGTGTAAACGGATATGTTGTTAAACCTTTTACCGCCGCTACCCTCAAGGAAAAGCTGGATAAGATTTTCGAGCGCATTGGGTAATTAATTAGTTAAGAATGAGGTCCGATATGTCAGATCAAGTTTTAGACGCTGACGCGCTCGAACAGGCAAAACTTCTTGTGAAGCATTTGGAGTCGGGTGATACCGATGGAGCGGTAAAAATTATTGATATACTCACCCAGACTCGAGAAGATAATCTATTTCGAGAAGTGGGAAAACTAACGCGTGATCTGCATGAAGCTCTGACAAATTTTCAACTGGACTCTCGTATTCCTGATTTAGCCGCACAGGATATTCCTGATGCTAAGGAACGGCTAGAGCATGTTATTTCAATGACAGACCAAGCCGCTAACAGAACGATGGATGCTGTTGAAACCTGTATACCGCTAGCCGATGCGGTTGCCCAAGAATCAAGCAATTTACACGATGAGTGGCGGCGTTTAATGCGCAAGGAGCTTGAGCCCGGCGAGTTCAGGCAGCTATGTATAAAAATGGACTCTTTTTTGAAAGAAACTTCGGTCAACTCCAGTCAGCTGCAGTCGTTATTAACCGAGGTGTTGATGGCACAGGACTATCAGGATTTAACTGGTCAGATAATAAAGCGCGTTATTACTCTGGTGCACGATGTTGAGGAAAGCCTGGTCAACACAATAAAAATGTTCGGTGCTATTGGTGATTATGAAAAAGCCGTTAATACCGAAGTAGAGCATGATCCAAATGAGCTGGAAGGACCCATAGTAAATAAAGAAGGCCGAGAGGATGTCGTATCCGGTCAGGATGATGTTGATGATCTATTGTCCAGTCTTGGATTCTGAGGAGAATTAAATGTCGCTAGATGCTGATGAAGACATCTTGCAGGATTTTCTCGTTGAGGCCGGAGAAATTCTGGAGTCATTGTCTGAAGAACTGGTTGACCTTGAAAAGTCGCCTGAAGACAGTGGGCTGCTAAATGCGATATTTCGCGGCTTTCATACCGTTAAAGGTGGGGCGGGCTTTCTAAATCTTAATAACCTTGTCAAAGTGTGTCATGGGGCAGAAAATGTATTTGATGAGCTAAGAAATGGAAAAATTTCGGTATCCTCTGAGTTAATGGATGTCGTTCTCCATGCATTAGATACTATTAACGCCATGTTTGCCCAGGTACAGGCGAGAGATGAGCCAGAGGAGCCCGACCCGCAATTACTCTCCGATTTAGAGGCTTTGGCCAAAGGCGAAGCTATTGGTAGCCAGACTGAAGAAAGCTCGGTTGAGGCAGCGAGTGATATTACTGATGACTTAGACGATGTGTTTTTTGATGACCCTGAGACAGATAGTGAGTCGTCAGTTGAACATTCAGGCGAGTCTTCGGGTGATGATGAGATCACTGATGATGAGTTTGAGGCGCTGCTTGATGAGTTAGCTGGTGTGGATGGTGGAGCTTCTAAATCGGCACCTGCGTCACCGCAACCCGCACAAGCACCTGCGCCAGAGCCCGTTGCTCAGGCTGGGGCGAGTGATGAAGCCTATATTTCGGATGATGAGTTTGAATCGTTGCTAGACGAAATTCATGGCAAGGGTAAAGGGCCTGCGCCTGCTGCGTCAGCGCCAAGTGGACAGCCTTCTTCATCTGGTGGCAGTAACGATGATCTGATCACTGACGACGAGTTTGAGCGCTTGTTAGACGAACTCCATGGAAAGGGGGCCGCACCTAGCGCCAATACAGAGAAGCCGCCTGCTAAGCCTGCGTCGAAACCAGCGCCAAAGCCGACCCCTCCGCCGCAAAAGAAACCTGCAGTAACGCCAAAGCCCGAGCCCAAGAAAGCGCCGCCTGCTAAAAAGGCTCCAGAGCCACCAGCTAAGAAAAGCGTTGCGCCAGCGAAGGTGGAATCGAAACCAGCAGCGACACCAAGTGCAGAAACAACGGTGCGTGTTGATACCAAGCGTTTGGATGACATCATGAATATGGTGGGAGAGCTGGTTTTGGTTAGAAATCGCCTGGTGCTGCTTGGCGAGAAAACGCCGGACGAAGATCTATCCAAGACCATTGCTAATCTGGATGTTGTGACATCCGACCTGCAAGGCGCGGTGATGAAAACGCGTATGCAGCCGATTAAAAAGGTCTTTGGCCGTTTTCCACGGGTTGTGCGAGATCTTTCACGTAGCCTTAAAAAAGATATTGCGTTAGAGCTGCATGGCGAAGAAACCGATTTGGATAAAAACCTGGTTGAAGCATTGGCCGATCCCTTGGTGCATCTGGTTCGAAATGCGGTAGATCATGGTATCGAAAAGCCGGAAGACCGAGAGAATGCAGGTAAGCCTCGCTCAGGAACGGTGGTATTAGCTGCCGACCAGGAAGGCGACCATATCTTACTTACCATTCGCGATGATGGTAAGGGTATGGATCCTGAAATGTTGCGCTACAAGGCGGTTGAAAAAGGTTTGATGGATCAGGATGCTGCTGCTCGTTTAACTGATACAGAGTGTTTTAACCTTATCTTTGCTCCGGGATTTTCAACCGCTCAAGAGATATCCGATATTTCTGGACGTGGTGTCGGTATGGATGTGGTAAAAACCAAAATTAGCCAGTTAAATGGTTCGATCCAGGTCGATTCGGAGCTAGGCAAAGGGACCACGCTAAGTATTAAAGTTCCATTGACTCTGGCTATATTGCCTACGCTAATGGTTGTGGTAGGTAAACAAACCTTCGCCTTACCACTGGCAAATGTAAACGAAATATTCCACTTGGATTTGACCAAGACGAATATCGTTGATGGCCAGCTTACGGTTGTTATTCGTAAGAAGGCGGTACCGCTATTTTACCTGGAAGATTGGTTGGTTAAACACCACCAGCGCTCGGGTTCGAAAAATACCGGTCATGTGGTTATCGTGCAAGTCGGAACCAAACAAATCGGCTTTGTGGTCGACTCATTGCTAGGTCAGGAAGAAGTGGTTATCAAACCGTTAGGGCCACCGTTGCATGGCACGCCGGGTATGGCGGGAGCGACCATTACCAGTGATGGTGGTATTGCATTGATTCTTGATGTACCTGGGTTGCTAAAAAACTACGCATAGCGTTGTCTAAAAGGGTGGGCTAAAGCCCACCTTTTTTCCTTTTCTTGTTTTGCTCTATACGAGTTTTGGACGACACAAGTTTTAAATCGACATAAGCTAGATTACGGTGACGTAACCGGTGCTCAGAGCATGATGACATTAGGCCGGACACTAAGGAGATTGAATGGCGATTCGCGTTTTAGTCGTTGATGATTCGAGTTTTTTCCGTCGAGTGGTATCAGAGATCATCAATAAAGATCCCCGTTTGGAAGTCATCGATACGGCTGTAAACGGTCGAGAGGCGGTAGAAAAGTCTCAGCAACTTAAGCCTGATGTGATCACAATGGATATCGAAATGCCAGTGATGGATGGTATTGAAGCTGTACGTCAAATAACTGCGCGCCATCCCCTGCCAATACTTATGTTTTCGTCACTCACCACCGAAGGTGCTAAGGCGACACTCGATGCATTAGATGCGGGTGCGCTTGATTATCTTCCGAAGAAATTTGAAGAACTGACCTCTCACAGAGATGAGGCAGCAAGGTTATTAACTCAAAAAATTAAAGCGATTGCTAGTCGGCGGCCAGTGCGCCGGATAACCAAACCGAGTGTGAGACCTGCTGGTGTGCGTGTGATTGGGCGAGACACACAGGTACGTTCGCGTTTGGTGCCCACTGCTTCACTATCACATATTAAGTTTGTAGTCATTGGTACATCTACGGGCGGGCCAGTTGCTTTACAGAAGATATTTACTAAATTGCCGAGGCAGCTACGTTGTCCCATCGTGGTAGTTCAACATATGCCAGCTGCTTTTACTCCTGCGTTCGCCCAGCGCCTAAATACATTGTGTGATGTCCAGGTAAAGGAAGCGGAAGATGGTGAGAGATTGGTCAATGGTACAATTTACATTGCACCAGGTGGTAAGCAAACCATGCTGGGCGGTACGTCCGGCAGCTTGAAGTTAGTTGTGCGTGAAAGTGAGGCGCATCTGAATTATAAGCCTTGCGTAGACGTGACGCTGGCATCCATCGCTCGCCTTCTTGGCCGAGAAACTCTGAGCATTATTTTAACCGGTATGGGGGCTGATGGGCGAGAAGGCTGTAAATTGATTAAAGCAAAAGGCGCAACGGTGTGGGCACAGGATGAGGCGAGCTGTGTTGTTTACGGCATGCCAATGGCTGTCGCAACCGCTGGCTTGACTGATGAAATTGTATCTCTTGAGGATATTGGGCGGCGATTAGCCAAGGAGCTGGCCTAGTGGACCGGCTGTCAATTATTGGGATCACGCTCGCATTGGTCGCGATTCTAGGTGGCCAATTGTGGGAGGGCGGCGAATTAAATGCCTTGGTCAATTTGCCTGCTATGTTAATTGTGGTTGGTGGTACGCTCGGGGCGACTATGCTGCAAATGCCAGTAAAAGTATTCCATCAGGCAATGCGCATTTTGCCTTGGGTTATGGTTCCTCCACGACTTGGTTATTTAGAAACTACTGATAAATTAGTTAGTTGGAGTGTCTCTGCTAGAAGAAAAGGGTTGCTTGAACTGGAAGATGCCTTGGAAACAGAGCGTAATCCTTTTGTCAGAAAAGGGCTAGGCTTATTGATTGATGGCTATGAGCCATTTGAGTTGCGTTCTATATTGGAGCTTGATATCGAAATGGAAGAAGAACGCCTATATCAGGCATCTAAGGTCTTTGATGCTATGGGCGGGTATGCGCCAACACTGGGTATTGTTGGCGCTGTATTAGGGCTAATCCAGGTAATGGGGAATCTCGCTGACCCTTCCCAGCTAGGACCTGGCATTGCAACCGCCTTTGTGGCAACGATCTACGGAATTGCTTTAGCTAATTTGTTTTGCTTACCACTGGGGGCTAAGTTGCGCGCAGTAATCGACGAACAGTCGAAGTTTAACGCTATGGTGATCGAAGGACTGATTGCAATTGGCGATGGTACTAATCCTAAAGTTCTTGAAAGTCGTTTGGCGAGTTTTCATTGATGATGAAGCGGCGGAGAAAGCGACATGTTGACCAGGCCAATCATGAGCGCTGGATGGTATCTTATGCCGATTTTATCACGCTGCTGTTTGCATTTTTTGTGGTAATGTACTCCATCTCTTCAGTAAATGAAGGTAAATATCGTATTTTGTCAGAGTCGTTCTTTGGTATATTTAAAGGGCCAGATCAAAGTCTGGAAGCATTAAAAACCGGCGAAATAAACAGGGTTCGTCCATCACAAGATCCCGGTATTGCTACCGGCGATCCTGTCCATGTAACACGTGGTGAGCCTGGAAAGCCACTTACCGAAATCTCTAGAAAATTGAGCGATTCCCTACTCGATTTAGTCGATGCAGGTCTTGTATCCATCGATACCGGTGAGCAGTGGCTGGAGATAGATATGTTAAGCGGCCTACTTTTTGTGAGTGGTGGAGCGGAGTTGAATCCTAATGCCTATCCGGTGTTTGCAGAAATTGCTGAAAAATTAAAAGATAACCGGCATTATATTCGTGTTCGTGGATATACCGATAATATACCAATCTCCACCGAGATTTTTCCTTCTAACTGGGATTTATCGGTGGCGAGAGCAGCAACGGTCGTTAGATTGCTCCAGGATTACGGTATCGATCCGCATCGCTTGGGGGCAGAAGGCTATGGGGAGTTCGATCCTATCGCCTCAAATGAAACGCGAGAGGGGCGGGGTCGCAATAGACGGGTCGTCTTAGCCATCTCTGCAGAACAAATGCCG
>DFOV01000353.1:1759-4484 GCA_002376965.1 Gammaproteobacteria bacterium UBA3532 | reverse complement strand
GATATCAATATACCGAATCAAATTGAAGTCATACGTATGCCAGATGGCCGATTAAAATTTACCAGTAAGCCAGATAACTCGCAGCGGGGTGCCTTGTGAGAGTTTGGACAGTTGCAAACCAGAAAGGCGGGGTTGGAAAAACCACCACCACTGTGACATTGGGCGGCTTAATGGCCGGTTCCAGGCGCCGTGTGTTGTTGGTCGATCTTGATCCGCATGGCTCAATGACTTATTACTTTGGTTTTAAGCCCGATCAACAGCAAAAGGGTGTATATACCCTGTTTGAAAACCCAAATTTGTCATCTGACGCGATCATGGAACTGACGCTGCCAACCGAGGAACGAAACCTAAGCCTGCTACCTTCATCGATGGCTCTGGCAACCTTGGATCGACAGTTAAGTACGCAAGATGGCATGGGGCTGATGCTAAAAAAAGTGCTGGATAAAGTTGCCGACCGATTTGAAATGGTGCTCATCGATTGTCCGCCGGTACTGGGCGTTTTAATGGTGAATGCGTTAGCCGCCTGTGATCACGTGGTAATTCCGGTGCAAACCGAATTTTTGGCTCTACAAGGGTTGGAGCGCATGGATAGCAGCATGCAGATGGTGGGAAAAGCCCTTAAAAGCACCTTCCCCCACACCATCGTACCAACTTTGTTTGATCGCCGCACGCGCGCCTGTATTCAAGCCTTGCGAACGCTTCGAGAAGATTATGGAGACAGGGTTTGGCGTTCGGTCATACCGGTAGATACGCGTTTTCGTGATGCCAGTCTGGCACATATACCCGCGTCGACCCTGGCACCGGAGTGTCGAGGAGTGGATTCTTACAAACGACTGTTAAAATATTTACTGAGTGTGACTAAGTAGCCATGCCAAAACATCCGCATTTAATACAACAAGATAAGGCCGTCGGCGATTATTTGGCTTCACTACTCACGCCCCCCAATGAAGCTAGCGCTCCCTTAAGCCAGCCAGTAACAGCATCTTCTAGCCCGGAAGTAAAAACTTCGCCGACCATGGAGGAGGAGCGGGCCGCAAAAGAGAAAGATGTCTCACGCTTACTGGCTAGTATGCCGTTGCCAATGCAAAAAGTTGAGCCCGCAGAAGTTGAGGCTGAAACTGCGGAAAAAACGCATTGTGTAGACGAAGCCGTGATTGTCGCGGAGCCAAGGCAGTTTATCCCAGAAACGGGTGTTCCTTCCTGGTGTGGCAGTGAGTTTCAGGCCCTCTTTTTTGATGTCGGTGGTTTGACACTGGCAGTGCCGTTGATTCAGCTTGGTGGTATTCATCCGATTGATAATGTGACGCCATTATTTGGTAAGCCTGATTGGTTCAAAGGCCTGATTCATAGAGACAATGAACAAAATATATGTATTGTCGACACTGCTAAATGGGTGATGCCTGAGCAATACGAAGCAATGAAAGAACGGCTGGATTACCAATACCTTATTTTATTGGAAAATACGCCTTGGGGACTGGCTTGTAACAAGGTCTCAGAAGCGGAACCGTTGCGAGAGAAAGATGTGAAGTGGCGCGAATCAGTAGGTAAGCGGCCTTGGTTGCGAGGCATCGTCAAAGAGCGTAAGTGTGCTCTTCTTGATGTTGATAGTTTGGTCGCCATGCTAAATGATGCAGATAGAAATACGAAATAATAAATAACGACGTTAATTTGGTCTAAAATCATTAGAGACAATGCATGAAAGATAAACAGGCTCTAGAGCCTGTAGCGAAATGTGATGAAGATTACCTGGGGGTAATCAAATCAGGAGAAGATCGTGGAAGATAATAGTGTGTCTAAACGCCCCAACGATAGCGAAAATGATGAAGTGCTGCAATGGGTGACCTATAAACTAGCGAATGAAACGTATGGCATTAACGTCATGCAGGTGCAAGAAGTATTGCGCTATACCGAAATTGCCCCAGTGCCTGGTGCACCTGAGTATGTGCTCGGTATTATCAACTTGCGTGGTAATGTGGTAACCGTCATTGATACTCGACAACGCTTTGGTCTTGAATCGACGGAAACGAATGATAATACAAGGATTATTATCATTGAGGCCGAGCAGAATGTCGTCGGTATTCTGGTTGATAGCGTTGCTGAGGTGGTATACCTGCGTGAGTCGGAGATTGAGACCGCGCCAAACGTTGGTAACGATGATAGTGCCAAATTTATCCAGGGTGTTGCTCATCACAATGAGCAGCTGCTGATATTGGTTGATTTAAATAAACTAATGACCGATGAAGAGTGGCAGGAAGTGAACGCGATTTAACGGATGAATACTGAACTTCTTTATATGCTCGTCGCTTTAGGCGGGCTTACTCTCATTGGCTTTGTCGGCTTTTATCTGCTGGTAGCGCGTCAATATGCCAAGATCCAGCAGCAAAATGCTCAGCTTAAGTCGGAGCTGCAGGAAGTCCAGAATGACTTAAATGCCGTTATCAATACGGCGATTGGTGTGGGTAGGCACTTGTCGGAATTAGAGCAGTCTATTCAGCAAACAGAAAAAGATCTTAAGCAAACCGCTGAGCGTCAAGAAGAGTTAGCCCACCGCGATCCGGACGAACGGACCTACACTCAGGCAGCAAAAATGTTTAAGCGCGGTGAAAGTATTGATGAGGTAATGGATACGACCCAGTTGTCGCGTGCTGAAGTTGAGTTGATGCGCATTTTGTATCATCGCCATTCTGCAGGCGATTAGCAATCTACAATGTCTCTGGCGGTCTAC
>DFOV01000353.1:0-1442 GCA_002376965.1 Gammaproteobacteria bacterium UBA3532 | reverse complement strand
GCGGTCTACAATGTCTCTGGCGGTAGCTGGGGGAGTATCACTTCGTTGTCATCGTCATCATCCTTGGGTTGATAATTGTCAGGTACCTTTCCTTTTAAGTAGTAAGCAAAAGACAATATTTCGGCGATCGTTATGTAAAGCTCTTTGGGAATTTCGTTGCCTAACTCCATCATTAATAGCATTTCTGTTAAAACCGGATCTTGATGCAGGTACACGTCACTCGCTCGTGCGAGTTCAATAATAGCTTCGGCTATTTCATCAATGCCTTGTGCGACGATAGTTGGTGCACCTGTGCCATCGTAGTTTAAGGCGACGGCTTTATCTGCTGTCTCTGGTGGTACTTTATCCGTCATTATTTTTTTTCCTTGCCGCGATGAGATCCAAAACTTCAATATCCTGGGCCGTCAGGCGGTCATGCAGTTTATTGAATTCACTGTTTAATACATTTTCAGTGCTTTCTTGGTCAGGATAGAAATGAACGCTGATTTTTTCGTTCTTGAGTTGAATAACTACACGCATGCTGCCCAACCAGGACATATCTAAATCAAAAACAACCTGCCAGTTGTTCGCATCCTCTTCTTTTTCAGTATGGCGCTTTCGGGTAAAACGAAATTGAAGCTCTTGTAGCTGAGAGCCATCTTTATAGGGCAGGTCAATTACCCATTGCTCGTCTGATGCTTTGGGGATAGCTGACTCGATTTGACTTAGTTGAATTTTAGCCAGAGCAGCTTTTGCCATATGGCCTAGCTGCTTTTCTACTTCCTCTGCACTGGCTCCCGCGGTCAACAGCATGTTTAACATGTTTTGACCACGTTGAGCGGCTGCGCCGGTTCCGGCGCTACTGGAACGAGTTCCACTAATGCCTTCGGTAGTGCTCCCTGATTTATCCCTGCGCGATGTCACTTGAGTTGATGTCCCAAAAGGAACCCCAGAAGGGAGTATCGCTCCGGGGATTGGCGGAGGAGTCATTGCGCGCGACATAGCATTAAATAGCTCAAGTGGTTGCTTGATGCCGGGTAAGGCTTCCGCTGATCGTGGGATTGAACCATCGGCTGCTACTGGTCGCGTTGTTGGTTGATTGCTGACAAGGCGAGAATCTTTATTATTGGAAACGTTGGGTGCATTAATTATTTTTGACTCTGCTTCAGCGTTAGCGGATGTAGGTGCTGTTTGAACCGTGCTTGATGCAAGAGGAGCAGGGCTTGTCAGTAGAGGCTTAGTTGGCGGATGCCCTGCTTGGAACGCTGGATTAGTGGATGGAGCGCCAATGTTTGAAGTGTTTGAAGTGCTTGGTGTCGCAGTGGCCTGTCTATTTACCACTGAGACTGGTATCTCCGTTGCTTTTTGAGGCACAGGCTCTTTAGAAATGACTGCTGATGGCGTGTTTCCTTGCGCTGTGGTGCCGGTTTGCGCTATGGTGGCGGTTTGCGCTGTGTTGGCGG
>DFOV01000247.1 GCA_002376965.1 Gammaproteobacteria bacterium UBA3532 | reverse complement strand
GGTGACAATATTAATGACACCGCCAAATGCATCGGCACCATAGATGGCAGAGCCTGGCCCGCGCAGTACTTCAATACGTTGAATATTATTCACTGGTAGCCTGAAAAATTCGGGCCGCGCTCCAGAAAAAAGGCGCTTCATATCGACCCCATTCACCAGCATCAATACTTGAGAGTTTCTACCGGTTTGCATGCCGCGAATGGAGTAAGAGGGATTCATTGCAACTAGATCGGAAGGATATACATGAAGTCCCGGCACACGCTCTAGCACTTGAGTGATATCTGTCGCACCAGAACGCTCAATATCTTCGGCTGTAATTACCGTTGCTACAGCAGGTGCTTTGTGAATCGGCTTTTTTGTTCCCGTTGCGATACTGACGATGTCTTCGTCTGAATAGATGCCAAGGATATCTTCATCCATGTATTCATCGTAATCTTCTTGTGCATTTGCGTAGTGAATAGTTCCGGTCGCTAAAAGGAACAATATCGTGTGCTTGTATTTCATCGCCTTCTCTCTCGTATCTGCCAATCAGAAGTTGCGTTGCTCGTTAGGAGTCACCCCTTAACAATAGTCTAAATATGACAATTTGAGTAACACTTGAATTGCAGAACGCAATAATTCATCTAGGCTGATACATGTACTTCCTTTTTGGGTTGGCTGAATGGCAGGTTAAAAAATTCAGGTCTAGCGCCAGAAAATGGACGTTTAATTTCCATGCCGTTGACCAACATTAGAACCTGTGAATTCTTGCCGGTATGTATCCCTCGAATCGAATACCCAGGACTCATCGCACTTAGGTTGGAAGGGTAAACATGCAGCCCCGGCACGCGCTCTAAGATCTGATTAATATCTGTTGCACCTGAGCGCACTATTTCATCAGCGGTAATTACCGTCGCTACCGCCGGAGCTTTATGGATCGGCTTTTTCGTTCCGGTTGCAATACTAACAATATCTTCATCGGCATAGAGGGTGTATATATCTTCTTCGCCGCCGTATTCGTCAGCGTAGTCATCTGCCTGCATTATTCCTGATTGGCAAGCCAACATGATTGCGTATACCAAGCGCTTCTTAAGCATCACTATTTTCCCCTACCAACATTTCAACATGCCAGCTCTTATTGTCTCTTCTAACACTAGACCCTAGTTCGCATTTTGCAAAATTCTGTGATGGGCCCGTCAGCATTTGTATCTGTTGGTGTCTATTCGAGGAAGTGTACCTAGACATAACTTGGATAGAGGGGCGGTTTTGCAGAGATATGTCCATGAGCGATGAACTGCTTTGGATAATTTTTCTTGCGAATGCAATATTGCTCGAATGAGTATTTGCAGCCAAAAGCGAAATGATTCGATGCATTGCATAATGAAATATATGGCCTAAGCTCAATTAATATAACTATCTGATGGGCTTCTGTGGGGTGGCACCAAATGCGTCGTCAAAATAGAATTTCAATGGCTATAGCCTTGGCATTGTCTGGTATTGCGAATCAAGTAGCTGCTCAGGATGAGTGGGAGGAAGATATTATCGGTATCTATGGCGAAGAAGAAATAGTTAGTATCGCGACGGGGTTTGCTACGCCGATACATAAAGCCCCTTCCGTCGCGACCGTGATTACCGCGGAAGATATCAAGAAAATGGGGGCACTGGATATTGATGATGTATTAGAAACGGTTCCAGGGCTGCATGTGTCGCGAAGTAACAATGGATACCAACCCTTATATTTAATTCGTGGTATGTATAGTTCATTTAATCCGCAAGTTTTGCTTTTGATTAATGGCGTACCTATATCTTCGTCCTTTACTGGCAACCGATCACAGCTTTGGGGAGGTATGCCGGTAGAGGCGCTTGCCCGTGTTGAGGTCATACGGGGGCCTGGTTCTGCCATCTATGGTGCTGATGCGTTTGCTGGAGTTGTCAATCTAGTGACCAAAAGTGCTGATGATATACAAGGCTCATTTGTTGGCTCGCGAATTGGAACGTTTGATACCACCGATTTTTGGTTTGGCCACGGTAAAACGTATGGTGATTTAAAGGCGTCGCTTATTTTCGAATACCATAAGACCGATGGTGGAGATCAGGTTATAGAGGAAGACGCCCAAACCATTTTGGATGGAGTTTTTGGAACAAACGCTTCCGAAGCGCCTGGTGAGGTTTCTAATTTCAGAGATAACTTTGACTTGCGTACCGAGTTGGAATGGAAAAATTGGTTAGTTCATGCTGGTTGGCAGAGCAGGGAGATGGGGACTGGTGCGGGGATTGCTGAGGCTTTGGATTCAGGGGGAATTCAGGTTAGTGATCGGTACAATATCGATGTAACATTTAGCAAAGATATTACCAATGACTTTGATATCGAAGTTTTTGGTGGTTATTTTAAAATGACCCAAGAGTTTGATGAGGGCCTCTATATATTTCCTGCTGGGGCTGATATTGGTTTTGGAGCCCCTTTCTCTGATGGTGTTATTGGGGCACCAGAGCTTTTTGAGGAGCATTCCCGCTTTCATGTAACTGCTAACTACCGTGGTATGGAGTCACACACTTGGCGTGTGGGCATGGGGTACAATAAAGACGACATTTACAAAACACAAGAACATAAAAATTTTGGTGTCGATGGGAATGGAGAACTCATACTTCCAGGTAGTCCTATAGTCGATGTTACTGATACACCCGCAGAATTCCTTCCCGAGTCGGATCGGAATAATAAGTTCATCTATGTGCAAGACGTTTGGAATTTTGCTAACGACTGGGAATTCACTGCTGGGGTACGCTTTGATGATTATTCCGATTTTGGAGATACCACTAATCCTCGTCTGGCGTTGGTATGGTCAACCACGCATGCACTAACAACCAAATTGCTTTACGGGAAAGCCTTTAGAGCGCCTGCATTTGCAGAAATGCGCGTAACAAACAATCCAGTTGCACTAGGAAACCCAGATCTAAAACCCGAAGAAGTAGAAACCGTCGAGTTGGCCTTTGATTACCGTCCGATGGAAAAGCTGCATATTAGTGCAAGTATTTTTCACTACGAATG
The DNA here is from genome assembly GCA_002376965.1 of Gammaproteobacteria bacterium UBA3532. Classification (GTDB taxonomy): domain Bacteria; phylum Pseudomonadota; class Gammaproteobacteria; order Enterobacterales; family UBA3532; genus UBA3532. Next base: position 10,809 of record DFOV01000247.1, on the reverse strand, counting down.
GACAGATGGGATACTTTTTGTGCCGGATGAAGGCGAGACAACCATCAGTGCACAGAACGCTCGCGAGCAGTCGGGTGATGGTATTGAGCTGGAGTTTGAATGGCAAGCACTGGATGCGCTCACCCTCCGTGGTAATTATGCTTATCAGGATTCCGAAAACGACATCACTGGAGAGACGGTTCCTTTTGTGCCTAAACAACAGCTTTTTCTCCAAGCTGACTGGGGAGTCACAGATGACATCAGTTTGCATTACAAGCTTAATAGCGTGATGGACCGCGAGCGTGATCAAGGTGATTTGCGAGAAGATGTTGATGATTATGTAATCAATGATGCTGTTTTGCGCTGGGAGCCACAAAACAGCAATGTTTCTATCGCGCTGATCGGCAGAAATATCTTTGATGAGGATGCACGCGAGCCTACCGTGAACAGTGGCCCAGCAGTGAACATTCCTAATGACTTACCATTGGATGGTCGTCAGTGGTTAGGTGAGCTTCGGTATCGATTCTAACAAATGAACAAAAAAGATTTTTCGTATCAGCGCAAAATGCAAACTGCAATTTGGTACGAAAAGCCTAATATTGACAATCCCTACCTTGCTGATTCGTGTTATATGCATGGGTATGACGTCGCTGAATTGCTTGCGAAGCGTTCGTATTTTGAAGTGCTTGGTCTTCTGTTTTGTGGCGAATTACTGGAGCACGATAAGGCGGTAGTATTTGAAAAATTAGCCATTGCTTTAATGAATCTTGGGCCGCGCCACCCTGCAGTTAGGGCTGCCATGATAGCGGGTGTAAGCAAAACTAAGCATACCCATATATTACCTACTGGGCTGCTCGCTGGTAGTGGTGGTAAAGGCGGAGCTTCTGAAGTTGAGCTGGCGATGGTGTTTATCGAGCGTTCTCGTCAAAAGTATCCTGTTTTATCCGATGTTACCGTTGAATATATTCTTGAGGATACCGAGACTCTGCATGGGTTTGGTGACTTATATGGTGATAGGGATGTAATGGCTAACCAGTTCATTCATAAAATCTTTGAAAGCATAGAGCTCCCTGATCAATTTCCCTATTTATCCTGGTTGTACCAATTCAATCAATACAGTGAGGCGAAAGGCGTTGGTGTGTTAATACCTGGGCTGGCTGCTGCCGTATTTGCTGATATTGGAGTAAAGCCAAGAGAGAGTGTTGCACTATTCCAAATATTGATAAGCCCTGGTATTGCAGCTCAAGGTATGGAGCAATCGCACCTTCCTATCACAGCAATGCCATTTATCGATGATGAAAGCTATGTCTTCGAAAAATAGTGCTTCAGTTGGCAAGTGGAATTTGTGGGAGAAACACCGCAGCAAAATTGTTAGCGGAATTGGGGTGTGGCGTGGCGGTATCGATGTATATTGTCGAGGTTATTCTCTTTTCAGCGAGTTAATGGGGAAAGTGAGTTATATGCAGCTACATATCCTTAACTGTACTGGAAAATTGCTGACGAGAGCTGAAGCAGACTGGTTAGAGTGCAATTGGATGGGGTTAAGCTATCCTGACTCAAGAATTTGGTGTAACCAGGTCGCTGCATTGTGTGGCGACATGGGAACTACGCCGGTTGATGCCGTTGCCGCTGCAATACTTACTGCTGACTCTCGTGCTTTTGGCGGAAGTCAAACGTCAAAAATTGGAATGGAATTCTTGCAAAAAGCAATGATGGTCTATAAAGCCGAAAAGTCTATGGATGACGTTATCCTTTTGGCTCCACAGCGACTAAACAAACCGATGATTAATGGTTTTGCTCGTCCTGTTGATAGGCAAGATGAGCGCCTGGGGCCATACAAGAGGGAAATGGCACGGCTTGGACTGGAACAAGGGGAGTATTTGCTATTTGCTCTAGCGCTTAGTGACTATTTATATGAGAAGTATCAACTTGGGATTAACAGCGGAGGGTTTGCAAATGCCTTCTTGCTTGACTGCGGGATAACACCTGAAGAGGCCTATTTGATCAAGTCGTATGCTGTTGCCAGTGGGGCTGTTGCTTGCTATGCCGACAACCTGCATCACAGCCAGCCTAGAATGTTTTTACCCCTTCGATGCCAGGATATTCAATATACGGGTATTGCGCCAAGACCTGTGCCAGATTAGGAGCTAAGGTATGTGTGGAGTGCTTTCAATTTATTCGCCCCAAAAATCAGTTTCAACGGAACTATTGAATAAAGGGATCTGTACCCTTCATCATCGGGGGCCAGATAACCAAAGTATCTGGCTGTCTGATGATCTGCACGTTGGATTAGCTCATGCCCGGCTGGGCATTATCGATTTGGAGTCTGGAAATCAGCCTCTTTCAAGTCATGATGGAACTATCCACCTGGTGGTAAACGGCGAGTTCTATGATTTTGAGAAAATACGCCGAGATCTTGAAGCAGATGGAGCCGTGTTTAAAACTGGATCTGATAGCGAAATAGCCCTGCATTTGTATGAAAGAAAAGGTGTTGCTTGCCTGTCGGAGTTGCGTGGAGAATTTAGTCTTATTTTATGGGACCAAAATACTCAAACCTTGTTTGCGGCGCGGGATCGCTTTGGGATTAATCCTCTTTTTTACGCGGAGCATAACGGAAGCCTGTATTTGGGCTCTGAAATAAAAGCGTTACTAGCTGCTGGCTTGGAGGCTAAATGGGATATCGATTCCTATCTTCATCGTTCCTTTTTCTACCAAGATTTCACGCTGTTTGCAGGTATTCATCAAGTTCCACCTGGACATTTTTTAATTGCAACGCCAAGTGGTACACGAATACATCAATATTGGGACTTTGATTATCCAACTATCGCAGCAACCGAGCATGTTGATGAACAGGAAGCTATTTCTCGTGTTCGCGAAGTGCTGCTTGATGCGACCAAAACCCGCTTGCGCGCTGATGTGCCGGTGGGAGTTTATCTTAGCGGGGGCGTCGATTCTTGCGCCATACTAGGTATGGCATCGAGTTTGATCGACCAAAAGATATCGACATTTACCTTGGCATTCGAAGACAGCGATTATGATGAGTCTGCGACGGCTCGCAAAATGGCTAGGCATGTGGGGGCTAACCACCACGAAATACCCATCACACAGACCGAAATTGCGGACAATTTTATTGACTCCATTTGGAACAGTGAAACTTTATGTATGAACTCCCATGGCGCGGCGAAATATATATTAAGCCGAGAGGTCCAACGCCAGGGCTTTAGAGTGGTTTTGACCGGTGAAGGAGCTGATGAAGTTTTCGCTGGTTATCCATCGTTTAGAAGTGATGTCATGCGGCTATTAGGCAATCAGGCTAGTAGTGAGCAACGACTTCGTGACACCAATAAAGTCACGCAAGGGCTCCATTTCTTGAATTCGATGAATATGAACAAAACACTATTTGAACGATTCTTTGGTTTTACGCCATCTTGGATTCCTCCACTGATGAATATTCAAGACCGTATTTCTGACTTATTGAGTTTGAAATATGAAGGACAGAATTATTCGCAACAGGCCGTATTCAGATTTTTCAATGGCTTAAACTGGTCAAAATTGAAAGGCATTTCCCCACTCCACATGGCGATGTATGGTGTATCGAAAACAGCATTGCCCAACTATATACTGACAGTTTTGGGCGATAGAATGGAAATGGCTCATTCTCTAGAAGGAAGATTACCTTATTTGGATCATCATGTTGTTGAGTGCGTGGCAAAGCTTCCAGAGCAACTGAAGATCAATAGCTCATTTGTTGAAAAATATGTAATGAAAGAAGCGGTTAAGCCTTTTGTCATTGACGAGGTGTACAACAGAAGTAAACATCCCTTTCTTGCACCTCCCTCAATAATGGATCAAAAGCAGAGGTTCTATCAGTTGATGCAAGACTCTTTGCGAAGCGCTACCGTCAGAGATATTCCGTTTCTAGAGCACAATAAAGTTTTAAAGTTTGTTGATGGAGTTGGGGATACTCCACAAGATGAGTGGCCGGTAGCCGAGGCTATTTTATTAGAGCTTATGAGTCTCTATTCGCTCCAGTATCATTTCAAACTAAGCGAATAAAAGCGCCACCTAATAATGGCGCGCTTTTATTCAGCATTACCTCCAAGGAGATTTTACTCCCCCGTCAACGTCTTAACCCGCGATCCCATCGGTGGTTTCTGCTCACCATCAATACGAACATCCAGTAACACTGGGCCATTTTGGGTCAGCTCGTTGAGGTTTAGGTTATCAAAGTCTTTCATTGAGTGAATTTGTTGGCTTTGAATACCCATGGATTGGGCCATCAAGGCGAAGTCGATGGTGGGCAGTTCAAAACCGATTTGCTCTGCGCCACCCATGCGCTGGCCGTGTTTCACCATACCAAGGGCGCTGTCGTTGAGAATAATAAACACCACAGGTAGCTGGTGTTGCAAAGCAACGGTCATTTCCTGGCCGCTCATTAAAAAGCTGCCATCGCCCGTGATGCATATCGCTGGCTTTTCTGGATCGGCCATCGCGGCTCCAACGGCAGCGCCAATTGCCCAAGCCATCGCGCCAAAACCCATGCCGATGCGGTAGCGGTTGGCTTTGGGTAGCTGCAAATAGTGCGTTGCCCAGGCCCAGGCATTGCCAGCGTCGACGTAGTAACGAGTGTCGTCCGAAACAAACAGTGGCAGCTTGGCAAACAGGGCTTTGGGATCGACCGGCGTTGCCTGGCGATCATAGCCGAGCATGTCGGGAAATGATGGGTGGTAGGCTTGCTTGCCGCTGTCCCAGCTGCGCCCCCATTGCAGGGCTTTATCAACGTCGCGGTTCAGGTGTTCAAATATGCTTTTAATACGTCCGCACACATGCATTCTTGCCATAGGCGAGCGGTTAAAGTGTTCTTCGATCTGATCGATATGGATCAGTTTTGAATTGAGTAATACTTCGGTGTTCCAGTTGCTGGTGCCGAGTTCATCCATATCGGTGCCTACAGCCAGAATAATGTCGTTGCCTTCCATTAGCGCCTGGGTGGCTGATTCGTGCCCGGCAAATCCAAATACCCCGCGATATTTGGGATGGTGCGAGGCCAGCAGGCCTTTACCACTTGGCGTTGTGACAATGTCGGCGTTTACCTTGTTTGCAAAATTTAGTATGGACTCAATTGCTTCCTGACAACCGCGACCAAGGAATAAGGCAATTTTTTGCGCTTGACCAAGGTGGGTGGATAGTTCATCAACGGCACCGGCATCGTATTGGTTATACGCACGCTTTAGGGCGTATGCTGAAATAGGTAGCGGCCTGCCCGGCAAGGGGCTATTAAGGATATCCAGCGGAATACTGACATGGGCTGGGCCGGGGCGTTGTCCCTGGGCGGCATTGATTGCTGCAATAAGCTTTTGTTCGAGCTGTTCAGGGTGGGAAACCAGGGTGTTATAAACGGTACAATGCTTAAACATACCTACGGTATTAACGGCAGTACAGGAGGAGTCCTGCAACGCCCGTTTGCCAAAGTTGGGCAGTGCTGTTTGAGCAGTTATCACCAGCATCGGGATATTGTCGGCATAGGCTGAGGACACACCCGTCACCAGGTTGGTTGCGCCAGGGCCTGTGGTGGAAATACACACACCAGGAATGCCACGTTCACGAGCGTAGCCATCGGCCATAAAGGCGGCTCCAGCTTCGTGACGTGCTACCACTGAGCGCATGGTGCCATCACGTTCGGCGCGAGCCAGGGCGTTATACATTGGCTCAATGGCCCCACCCGGCACACCAAAAACGGTATCAATGCCTAGCAATGAAAAGTAATGCAGAATGAGATCTGCTGTGGTTTCGAAGTGTAAAAGGTTGTCATTTTCGACAACGCGCATTTCTGCTGGTAACCCGGCCATTTATCCACCCTTATTAATTGGTACAACATTAATTGGTACAACGTTGGAATAAAGCCAGAATCCTTCCTGATAGCACTATGCAATCGAATCTGAATCAAATGCCTATAAGAAAGGCCGTCTATGGCAGGGGGGCGGGGTCCGTTATTTGAGAAGGAGTTGCATGTTGCATTGCAAAATTCAATGGATGCATTTTAACCACTTAGTTCGGAAAAGCAACAGATGGTGTCTAATAAATACACATTTTTTGATATAGGCTAAAAAATTATTTTATTGTACGGGCTATTTGTTGTGCTGGTTATAAATTCATGTCGTTGGCGAGTTGACGAACTTTTTGAGTAAAGGGGGACGTCGGCCATTCGGTTTTGAGCATAGAGAAATATTTACGCGCCTTGTTGAAGCTGCGCGATGGGTTGAACGGATCGGTCATCGCTAGAAATATCTGATACAACTGTGCTGGTGCGGCCAGTTCGCGGTTGGGTAGTGCTAAGGCGCGCTGATATTGTTTCAGGTAGAAGTATTCGAGTTTCTGACTGTTGCCACTGAGGATAAGAAATTTGGAATAGTCGGCCAGGTCTGGATGCGTTTCGGGATACTGCGCAGCGACTTGGCGCATCTCTTCAATTTGCTCTTCCTGGGTCTGGGGTTTGTTTTGCCCAGCGCAACCCGCCAATGTCAGCAGTCCTATTAGTAATCCTAGTCGAAAAAATGGTGTTCTCACTTGTTGTCTCCTTCGTTTTTTTTACTTTGGTTTTTTGCCAGTATTCGATCCAATTCATTGGCAAAGCTTTGGCGATCGCGTGGTGATAGTGGTGGTGGGCCTCCGGTATTGACGCCACTGGCGCGCATGGTGTCCATAAAGTCGCGCATATTAAGGCGCTGGCGTATTGTTTCTTTGGTGTAAAGCTCTCCCCTGGGGTGCAATGCCAAAGCTTGTAGCTCTATGACTTCGGCGGCGAGGGGGATATCCTGGGTGATAACCAGATCACCAGCCTGAACGCGTTTAACGATTTCATTGTCAGCAACATCATAGCCTTGCTCAACCTGTATGCAGCGAATATGTTTCGCTGCAGGGGTGCGGATTGATTGGTTGGCGACCAGGGTGGTGGATACGCTAGTGCGGATGGAAGCCCGAAATATGATGTCGCGAATGACGACCGGGCAGGCGTCGGCATCTACCCAAATGTGCATGAGATGCTCCTTAGTCGTGTTAGCTGGTTGAAATTCGCCACCCATTACCCCCTATTTGTGCATGGAAAAAGTTGATAATTTTTGTTAGAGTCTGACAAATTCAAAAAATTGCTGAAAAATCAGTGGGTAGGCGCTGTTTTGTCTGCCACTGAAACGTTCAGTCTGTCTGTAGACGATAGATGCTATGTTAGCTTTTACTTAATTGCTAGCTGAAATCGGTTCAATACTTGACGATTTAGACATCACGGCAAATAGTTTAATATAGGTTGATATCAATGGGGAGCTTGGATGTGATAGCAAGGGCGTTATGGTCGGCACTGTTATTGTGTGTAATATCCTTCTCTTCGCCCTTACGTGCTCAACCAGAGCCTATTGAGTTATGGCATGGTCGTGTCAAAGCCGATCAGCCTTTTCTGGACAAGCTTTTCAAGCAATTCACTGCCGAAACAGGCATCCCTGTTCACTTACGCTATATAATTTTTAAAAACCTTAAGGTTGAGCTTATTGGTGCGGCATTCAGTAATGCAATGCCTGATGCCATTATCGCTCCCGCCGATTTTCTAGGCCATTATAAAGAATTAAAGCTTCCCGCTATTCCTGATTCTGAAATGCCTGATACGATCCGTCCACGTTTTTTAAAGACAGTTGAGTTAGACGGCAAGCGTTATGGCTATCCGTTTTTCTATGGCAATAACTTGATGATGTTTTATAACAAGTCGTTGGTGGAGACCCCAGCTACCAGTTGGAAAGAGTTGCGAGTCATGAAACCATACTACGACAAGCGTAATATTGAACTTATCACCTTCAGCTACCAGGAGATGTATTGGTTGGTGCCAGTTATTGGTGCCTATGGCGGTTGGCCGCTTGAAGGGAAAAAACCCATGCTCAATACGCCGGCAGTGATCAGTGCTTTTAAATTTTATAAGGGCTTGGTGGATGAAAAGTTGGTGCAGTCTGATTGCAATTTGCAATGTTCGCTACTGAAGTTTGAGCAGGGTAAAGCGGCTTTTTTGATTGATGGTACATGGTCGTATAAACGTCTGGAAGAATCGATAGGTGATGATTTGGGGGTTGCTGTGTTGCCTTACATCGATGGTAAGCCGATGCGTCCGATGTATTCCAGCCATGTGCTAGCCTTCCCTGACTATGAGTCCCAAGGCGAAAAGCAGACTAAGCTTGATAAATTACGCGACTTTATATTCCGCAAAGATGTTCAACGACAGTTTTATGATGAGATCGGTCAGATCCCAACCCATAAAGAGTTGGCTTCTTTGGTTGAACATACCACCGATCCCAATCGTAAAGCCCACTTTCACCAGCTGGAGCATGCTCGTATGATGCCGATTGAGCCTGAGATGTCGCATGTTTGGCAATCGCTCATCCGCGGCTGGGAGCGCTACTCGATGCATGGCTTTAGCGCTGAGGAAAGCGCGGTATATATGCAAAAGACCGTCGAGCGCGAGATCGAGCGCGACACGCAATAATTGCAATTCCTGGCCAAGTTACTAAACTAAATGATCGCTTAATCCGTATTATTCTAATTGTGCCCGTTTCAATCAGGCCTACCGTAGATTAATTTGGGCGTTGCAGCTTCCTTTTTGGCATTGTGGCCAAACATCGGCTGTGGTGCTTTCTTGTTTTGCTAGCAAAAGAGAATAAACATGTTGCGCATTGTTGTATTGTTCTTAAGCGCCCTGCTCGTCTGGGGTTGCCAGTCATCGTCGGTCGATCGTCAGTCGGAAAATCAACGTTATACTCATGACGTTACCTCGCTGATCACTCATGGTTATAACTATATAGAACTGGATGACTCACGGGTTAAATTCCTATTTCATGCACCTAGTGGCGCAACCGCCACTATTTTTGCAGGCAGCTCTGCCGATAATCTCCAAGCGATGCACACCGAAAAACTCAGTTACACTTTTCAAGGCATCGAAGCCGGAGGTTTTGAACCTGGGCGGGACTACGTTTATAAAATCAGCGTAGTGTCGCGTGGCAAAATTCATGAAAGTCCGCTGTATCCGTTGCGTAAGCAGGCATTTTCCAAGGTTAAAAATTCTCGCTGGGCAAAGCAAGCCGTCTTCTATCATATTTTCGTGCGCAGCTTTCGTGACAGCGATGGCGATGGTATTGGTGATTTTAATGGCATCACCGAGAAGCTGGATTATTTGCAACAACTGGGGGTGAATGCACTGTGGCTGTTGCCCATGTTTGACTCTCCTTCGTATCACGGATTTGATGTTCAGGATTATTACGCCGTTGAACCCGACTACGGCACCATGCAAGATTTCGAGAACCTGCTGGTTCAGGCTGAAAAGCGTGGTATCAAAATCATTGTCGATCTGGTGGTCAATCATTCGTCATCCGAAGTTGCCTGGTTTAAAGATGCCTTGCGCGGCGAAGACAGCCCCTATCGCCATTATTACACCTGGCTCGATCAGTATGGCAACATCGATGAGTCTGGGCCATGGGGCCAGATGTTGTGGTCGCCGGTTAAGGATGATAAAGATCGCATTACCGAAGCTTATTTAAGCACCTTTGTTGGTGAGATGCCGGATCTCAATTTACGCAGTCCGGAAGTTCGTCAGGAAATAAAAAAGGTCGCTAAATTCTGGCTGGATAAAGGCGTTGATGGCTTCAGGCTCGATGCATCACGCCATATCGATGATATGGATATGACGGTTACTCATCGTTGGTGGAAAGAGTTTAATCAGTTTGTGAAAAGTGTCGATTCAGACGCTTTTTTGGTCGGGGAAGCCTGGTATGGCAACAACGAAGAAATCGCTCCCTTTTTTGCAGATATGGATTCATCGTTTAACTTCCCGATGAATAAAGCGCTGATCAAAGCGGCACAAGGCGACAGTATCGAGTTGCAGCAGATGATGCAAAAACTTCCCAGCCTCTATGGCGATGTTAACCGTGATTACATCGACAGCATTTTTATTACCAACCATGACCTGGATCGGGTGTCTTACCATCTGAAGCCCAACCGAGAACGCACGCGTCTAGCCGCCAGTTTATTGTTGACCATGCCTGGAACGCCTTTTATTTATTATGGCGACGAGCTGGGCCAGCGCGGTCACTATGATCATGTGCGTTTGCCATTTGAGTGGTATGCCGCTAATGCTGGCACTGGCATGACCACATGGCGCAAGTCGTCATTTAATCGCGCCGACGATGGTATTTCTGTTGAAGAGCAGCAAGACGATCCGAATAGTCTACTCAACCATTACCGTAAGTTGATTGAGGTGCGCAAAGCCCATCCGGCGCTTTTCCGTGGTAAGTATAAGATCCGTTCATGCTCGCTCGACCTTCTTTGCTATAGCGTGAAGAAAAAAGGCACCAATTTGTTTGTGATACATAACCTTACTGACAAGCCTCAACAGTACCAATTTAGCAAAGAGGGTCTAACAACCAAAGACCTGCTGACCGAACAGCAATTCGAAAGCACCATCCTACTGGCACCGTTGCAGTCGAGAATTTTAGTACCAGAATAAAAAGGCTCAGTCGACGGAGATGTTGGTTCGCTGAGCCTGTCGAAGCGCTCTAAGCTTTATGCATGGCCTTCGACAAGCTTAGGCTACGGAGATTGTGGTTCGCTGAGCTTGTCGAAGCGTTCTTAAGTCTATGGATGGCCTTCGACAGGCTCAGGCTACGGGGATCGTGGTTCGCTGAGCTTGTCGAAGCGCTCTAAGCTCTGTGCATGGCCTTCGACAGGCTCAGGCTACGGAGATACTGGTTCGCTGAGCTCGTCGAAGCGCTCTTAAGCCTGTGCATGGCCTTCGACAGGCTC
>DFOV01000435.1:13974-18598 GCA_002376965.1 Gammaproteobacteria bacterium UBA3532 | reverse complement strand
ACTAAATGCTAATTACCTGATGGCACGTATGAAAGAAAAAGGCTTCGAAGTGGCCTTTCCTGAACGACGTGCGACCCATGAGTTTATTGTCACACTGAAAAAGCAGCTTAAAGAGAATGGTGTGAGCGCTATGGATATGGCTAAACGCCTATTGGACTATGGTTTTCATGCTCCTACTACCTATTTTCCGCTGCTGGTGCCTGAATGCTGGTTGATCGAACCAACGGAAACCGAAACCAAGGAAGAGCTGGATGCTTTTGTTGATGCGATGGTGCAGATTTTGGAAGAAACCCAAAGCTCACCAGAGGTGTTGAAAGGGGCACCACACACATTGCCGGTGAAGCGGTTGGATGATGTGAAAGCAGCGCGGGAGTTGGATCTGGTGTGGAGCCAGTAGCATATGTTTCTAAAAGGGAAGTATTGCCCTGAATGTGGTTGCGGATTGAAGCTTCGAAACTTGTTCATGCAATACTCGTACTGCAGAGACTGCAATGCAGTGCTTTGCAGTTATGAGGAGCGAAGCTGGACAATCTGGCACTTAGTCTTGATGCAAGCCACTATTATCTTGGGCGAGCGAATATTAGATGAGTTAAATGTAACGTCGCTACTCCTTTACTCAATGCTGTTCGCCGCATTTCTTGCTCTGTTTATTACGATAGCGCGGGACTGCAGTAAAAGGAAAGTCAGAAGCGTTCCTAAGGAAGAGGGTGTTCAGCTGCTAAGGCAGTCTAGAAAGAGTATTAAACTACGTCTACTTATTATTTTGATATTAGGGGTAATCGGAAGCGCTGGTTTAATGCTAGTGAGGTTAAGTCAATAGTCTTTGAAGCTTGCCATAGTCCTGTATGTTAGTTGCAGAAATGTATATGTTAGTTTTAATGGAGTAGAAGGTACGCGGAAGTCAGACTGTGCCTAAGGAGGGCTCATGCCGAAAAGAGAAAATTGCTGCCCAAGTTGCGGTACAAAGTTCAAATTGAAAAATATTCTTTTGGAGTTCTCTTCCTGCGAGGCATGTCGGGCTAGACTCCATACCCGACCGAAGAATCGAGTACTTTTAATGAGCCTTAGCATTGTTTGGCTAGGTTTGATTATGAGTAACTTCATTGAAAATTATGCTGGATTTGGAGTCAAAATATTTATCGCTAGCATTGGGGTGATTCTAGCTGTCGTCTGGCATTGGTTCAATTCAGACACCTACGTTGTAAATAGGGCGCAAGAAGTGGCGTTGCGAGAGCAGCACAAAAGACTTATTAGCAAGCTTCTTCTGTTCGCCATACTAGTACCTATTTTATTTATTGCGGTATTAGTGGCGCTAGATTGGTTATCCATTTAGCGCCAGTAACACTATAAGCCTCATCATTTCGTCATCCATACAAGCACTAACAGTTATGTCTTCGTTTTTAGTCGGGTGGCGCAATCTCATCCCCGCCGCATGTAATAACAACCGTCCACATCCCAAATGCTCCTTAAAATAACGATTATAGCGTCCCCGCCCATGATTGGCGTCGCCAATGATCGGGTGAGATATATGCTTCAAATGACGGCGTATTTGATGTTTACGGCCAGTTTTTGGATAGGCTTTAATCAGGCTAAAGCGGCTTTGTGGATATTTTTCTATGGCAAAAGGTTGCTCACTTGTAGCTAGACGCTCGAAGTGAGTGACAGCGGGTTGGGCGGGTTTGTCTTGACGCGCTTTTTTGTCTGTCATCTTATCCAGCTCTTCTTTGAGCGGATGGTCGATAATGCCGGATAGCGGTGTATAGCCTCGAACGACCGCCAAATATTCTTTCTTCACCAAGCCTTGTTCAAATATTTGGCCCATTTTGGCTGCTACTTCTGACGACAACGCAAAAAGTAGTACGCCTGATGTGGGTTTGTCGAGGCGGTGGACGGGATAAACATACTGCCCGATTTGATCGCGCAGCATTTGCATCGCAAAGCGGGTTTCACCTTTGTCTATCCAGCTGCGGTGAACCAGCAATCCTGCAGGCTTATTAATGGCGACCACATCGTCGTCTTGATAGATGATTTCCAGCACGTTAGCGTTGCCTTGGTGTTGAAGGACGAGTCCAGATATAGGTGAGCACTGCCGTAATGGTAACGACGACCAAGATCTTAATGCCAACCGCAATAGGTAAAAAGAAAATCGGGTAGCTGATTGCGGCTAATACCATCACCGTGCATAGGATCTTGGAACGACGGCGGATCACGCCATGTTGTTCCCAGTCTTTGATAAATGGCCCAAGGTGAGGATGACTGTGCAACCATTGCTGCCAGCGCACTGAGCCTCTGGAAAAGCAATAAGAGGCAAGCAATAGAAACGGCGTGGTAGGCAGCAGGGGAAGTGGAATGCCTAACACGCCAAGGCCAACGAAAAACCAGCCAAGTAGCAACCAGATAGGACGAGGTAACGAAACCATATTTATGTGGTATGTTCCAGAAACTGCACACGAAAGTTATGAGAGAGCGTCCGTGTGCAGTGTTTTTACGGTCTTAGCCCCTGCAACATATCTGCCGCGGCCTTGGAGCCTTTTTCCATACCAATTTTTATCGCTTGGCTGCAAACAATGGCTATATCGGCGGTGCCGGTAAGGCCTGCAACATCGTCAGCCGTTTGCACGCCGAAGCCAACCCCAATAGCCATGTTGGTTTTGGCGCGAATACGAGCCAGGTAGGAATGAAACTCTTCAGTAAACAGCGTTTGCTTACCGGTGACGCCTAATCGCGCTACGCAATACAACATGCCTTTGGAAAGCTCTATCACCTTATCAACTCGCGCTTCAGCGGTTTTCGGAGTGACCAGGAAAATAGGAGAAACCCCTTGCTTGTCACATTCTGCAACGTATTCGCCGGATTCTTCAGGAGGCAAGTCAGGAAGGATGATACCGTCAATTCCAGCTTGAGCCGCTTCTTGGACAAACTGGCTGATCCCGCGCTTATAGGCCACATTGTAATAGGTCATGATCACAAAACAGGTATCGGGAAAGCGCTTGCAGATTTTATTGGCAAACTCGAAACACTGATCCGTGGTCACGCCGCTGTTGGTGGCTGCCTGATTAGCAAAAGCCAGGGTCGGGCCATCCGCTACTGGTTCCGAGAATGGGAATTGCAGCTCGATGATTTCGACACCGGCTTCGACCATTTCGGCAATCGCTGTTTCGTTAAACTCCCAAGAAGGATAACCAAGCACCGAATGTGAGGTAATCAATATCGGCTTTTGCTCACGCATGGCTTTAATGCGGCGTTCCATTTTGGTTCGTTCGGGTAGCTGTTGCACGCTTGAATTACTCATTGTCGATATACTCTTGGGCTTTGTTTTTAATGTATTCTTTCCATTGCTTATCATCGAATGCGTCGGCGATGGTGAAAATGTCTTTGTCACCGCGGCCAGATAAGTTGATGATAATGCTTTCATCTTTGGAATATTTAGGCGCATCTTCAATGGCGCGGGCGATGGCATGTGATGATTCCAGCGCGGGGATAATGCCTTCAAAGCGCATTAGCGTTTTCACGGCGTTGCGCACATCATCATCAATGGCAGCACCAAACTCAACGCGCCCCGAGTCTTTAAGGTGAGCAAGAATCGGCGATACACCGATGTAATCGAGGCCAGCGGCGACTGAATGCGTGTCTTTCATCTGGCCATCTTCGTTTTGAATAAAGTAAGTTTTATAGCCTTGGGCAATACCTGGCGAGGCATCTTTAGAAGCCAGGCGCGAAGCATGGTCAGGTGTGTCAACGCCTAAGCCGCCGCCTTCAACACCGATCAGACGCACATCTTTGTCATCAAGGAAGCCACTGAAAATCCCCATCGCATTGGAACCGCCCCCAACACAGGCATATACCGCACTCGGTAACTTACCTTCGGCATTCATGATTTGCTCACGTGCTTCTTTGCCGATGACGGATTGGAACCAGGTGACCATTTCCGGGAAGGGGTGAGGGCCACAGGCGGTGCCCAATACATAGTGGGTGTTGTCCATGCTGCTGATCCAGTCGCGCATGGCTTCGTTAATCGCTTCCTTAAGAACTTGAGTGCCGGAGGTAACAGGTACTACTTTCGCACCCATTTTTTCCATCCAGAATACATTGGGATATTGACGTTTTACATCTTTCGCTCCCATGTAAACCACACATTCAAGCCCCAATTTGGCGGCCATGACAGCACTGGCAACGCCATGCTGTCCAGCGCCTGTTTCGGCAATAATCCGGGTTTTGCCCATGCGTTTGGCTAAAAGCCCTTGGCCCATCGCATTATTCAGCTTGTGCGCACCGGTGTGGTTAAGATCTTCACGTTTGATAAAAATCTTGGCTCCACCCAAATGCTTGGTCAAGTTCTCAGCATAGGTCAGTGGGGTAGCGCGATTTGAATACGTGGTCAGAAGGTAGTTGAACTCGCGCCAGAATTCCGGATCTTGGCGTGCCTCTTCATAAGCGGCAATAAGCTCGCTAAAGTTTTGTTGTAATACTTCGGGGATAAACATCCCGCCGAATTCGCCAAAATAACCGTCTGTGCTACGCATCGTTTTAAACACCATTTACTATTTAAGTTCACTTTATGTGAAAGGTAGTCTCAGAACAGAGACCCGAATGAATATGCCATTATACCCACTACGTTAGTGGC
>DFOV01000435.1:9309-13576 GCA_002376965.1 Gammaproteobacteria bacterium UBA3532 | reverse complement strand
CCCATAGGCTTGGATCAAATGCAGTCGAAGCATTATGCAAATGCTTCACTCTTTTTGCAACAACTGTAGCGGGTTGGAACGGGGTTGGTGGCATTACTTGGTCAGTCATGTCGATAGCTATTGCTTGATTGCCTCTTAACCTGCGGCCTTCGAAAAGCTGGTCACTTGCTCAAAACATAGTTGGTTTCTGCCACTTTCCTTCGCTTGATAAAGCACTTTGTCGGCATGTTCTAACAGGCTGTGGCTAGTTTGATTTGATGCGCTTGGGAGCCAAATTGCGCCAGCACTGAGAGTTACGTGTGTTGCAACCGAGGAAGCGGTATGCGGAATATCTAACGCTGCAACCTGGTCGATGGTATTTTGGCTGATTTTCTCGGCGATCTCTTGAGCAACGCCGGTAATGACAATAACAAACTCCTCACCACCATAGCGAGCAACGATATCGTCTTTTTTTCGCACACACTGTTGCAGGGCTTCGCCAACCTTTTTAAGAGTCTGATCGCCGTCGAGGTGACCGTAGTGATCGTTATATTTTTTGAAATAATCTATATCACAAAACATGACCAGCAAAGGTCTTGGGTGGCGTTGCTGATGCGCCAGTTCTTGCGTTAAAAACTCAAACAGCATGCGACGATTGGGTAGCCGAGTTAATGCGTCCATCATGGCCTGCTGTTCAAGCACCTGCTCGCGATTTTTCTGGCTGGTAATGTCGTGAATCGATACCACAAAGTAGGTCTGATCCAGGCTGACGGGGCAGATCGATACTTCTAGGGCTGATTGGGAGCCGTCCGGCGGTTGCCACTTTATTTCGTGGGGTCGGCCATATTCTTTAAGTGAACTGAAGCGGCTATGTTGTCCAAATGACTGTTGGATCTGCTCTTTGTAGGGGGAGCTGAGCAAGTCGAAAAAGGTGTGTTGTTTTAAGTGAGCTAAAGAATAACCGAGTATGTTTTCACATGCGGGGTTGATGAATTGAAACTCACCAGAAGGGCTCACGGTAAATATCGGAACGGTAATTCCTTTTAAAATGGTTTCAAAATTGGTGGCAGCTTCTTTCAGCTGGCGAGTTTGATGGCTTAGTTTCAGATGGCAGGATACGCGAGCCAGCACTTCGGTGGCGTTGATAGGCTTGGTAATATAATCGACAGCACCTGCCCTAAATCCCTTTGATATGTGGTGGCGTTCGTCGGCAGCGGTGACAAAAATAACTGGAATATCTTCGTACTTGGGATTGGCTTTGATCTGGGCGCAGGTTTCAAAGCCGTCCATCTCTTCCATCACTACGTCAAGCAAGATTAAATCAGGCTTAAAGCTGGGCAAGGCTGCAATTGCGCTATTTCCATCAGCACAGCAGTACACCTCAAAGCACTGGCGTGTTAATATTTTTTGTAACAAAATCCGGTTGTCTCCGGCGTCATCGACCACCAAAATGCGATCGCAACCGCTTGTTTCCATGTCTTATCACCCGTGACGTGATATGTATCAATCCATTTGAGTATAGACGATATGTTGTTAACGTCTAAAAATACGCCGCCCTCGCTACCGCAGGAATACCTGTATCGGGAGCATCTGCACGCCACCTTTTTTCCTCACCAGCATACGCGTTTGTGTTTAGTTACCAGCGTTGCGGGATCAGGGAAGTCCTGTGCAGTGGCAGAATTTTGTGAACGCCAAAAGAACAGTGCCTGGCTTTCGATAGATGAGGAAGACAACGAGCCGTCTCGGCTGGCGCTATACCTGGCGGTCGCGTTTGATGCATTAAATGCGTTGGATGATAGTGATTGTAGGGCAGCGGCTTTTGCTGGAAAGTCATTGAGTGATGGCAGTCAGCTGCTTAGCATGTTGCTACAGCGGATGGAGCAAGTTAAGTCGCCAGGTATTGTCGTGATCGATGACTGGCATTTGTTGAGCAACCTTTCGGCTCTGCGGCTCATGGAGCAGGTCATCAAGCTGGCGCCGTCTCCGCTGCGCTTTATTGTAATCAGTCGAAAAGCACCTGATTGGCCCTATTTGCCGAGCTGGCGTTTACAAGGGGCCGCCGTTGAGCTTAATTACGATGCTTTGGCATTTGATGATCGCGAAGTGCAACGCCTGCTGTTAAGTAAAGGCCACCATGCTATTGATAACAGGATATTGCACTCCTTAAATCAACGCCTTGAAGGCTGGGCTTTGGGCTGGCAGTTTATTGCATTACACAGTGATATTGCTCAATTATTGCCTGCAATAAACGGTTCGCACCGGCCACTGCATGATTATCTCAGTGAGGAGGTGCTGAACCAGCAGACCCCGCTTTTGCGTGAATTTCTGCTGACATCAAGCTGCCTCGACCGCTTTTCTCATCGCTTGCTGTGTCTGCTTTATAAGCCGCCTGAAGCCGCTACTCTGTTATCTGCCGTTCAGCGAGCACAACTTTTCATTATTGGACTGGATAGAACCGGGCAGTGGTTTCGCTATCACCATCTTTTTCAAGACTATTTGAGGCAAATGCTGGAGAAAGAAGCACCAGAACGCTTGCGTCATGTGTGTGCTCAAGCTGCTGATTTTTGGCTCGACGAAGGCAACCCTGTTGAAGCTATTCAATACCTGATCCGCGCTAAAGATAAGAAGCGTCTCCTTGAAGGCATGAAGGAGTACTCGGGCAAGCTAAGTGCCGAAGGTTTCCACTGGGTCTTGGGCAAAGCTTGGCGAGAGCTAAGTTTGCACGACATTATTCAGCATGGACAAACGGCGGTGAGTTATGGCTGGTATTTATTTTTGGTCAGCAGGGAGCGAGACAAGGCCCTCGACGTGCTTGAGAAAGGTGAATACGTTCACTATCAGCAAAATGGCTATCCATATATTCCTTATTTCGACAAGCTACGCTGTTTTATTGCTTTTGATCGTGCTGACTATTCAGAAGTTAGTCGTCTATTTTCGGAGAAACTGATCCCGTACTATCGGGAGCGACCAGAATATGAAGCGAATGCGGCCGGGTTGTATGCGCTCTATGGGGAACTGGCGTTTAGCCAAGGTGAGCTGGATAGATCGTATGACTATTATCAAAAAGAACTCAAGCTGATTGATCGCTTGTTGGTTGATGCGCCGGTGTGGGCCATGCATCAATTGGCGGTGATTGACTTTCTTCGTGGAAATGCTGAGGCATCGATGAACTGGCTGGTTCGAGCAGATGAAAAAGCGCAGGAGTTAGCCTTGTCTCTTTCTTTTGGTTATTGGTGTTCAACCTTGGCTCGCTCTGAACTGGCGTATGCCAGGCATTGGCTAGACGATGCTGAGACCTTCGCCAATGTGGCACTGGAGAAAAGTGAATATCACGATTCGGACTTCTGGCGGATGCCATCTGCTGCGATGCAAATACGCGTTGCTTTGCAGCGACAACAGCTTCCCGCATCCCAGGACGTCTTTCGGCTGGGTGAGCACTTACGACAGCATGATTATCATCCCTTTACGATTGCCCAAGCTGACCAGGCCAGATTGTATTATTGGCGTATTAGCGATGACACATTGGCCGCTCAGGTCTGGTTGTCTGAGTGCGCAGAGCCGCTATTAGTGTCGTTAACCGAGCCAACTCGACATGCTCAGTTGAATGCGAGGAACCTGGCATTGGCTTATCTGCTGGTTGGAAATAACGCGCAGGCTAAGAACTGCCTGGTTAGCGCGCGGGCTGTTGCTGAACAAAAAGGTTATTTGTCCGAGTTGTTACAGTTCGACTTGCTGATGATGTATCAAGCAGGCTTGGAGAATGATGAGCAGGCAGCGGTCTTCCATTTGACTCAAGCGCTAAACCTGGTCTGTGACTTGGATTATATTGGCTATGTGATGGAATACAGGCAGTGTATTTCGACCTACTTGCAAAAGTGTCAGTTCGATAGCGACAATACCGACATGCAAAGACTGGTTGAGCGAATCGATGGCTTATGTCGTCAGCGAGTGGTGTTAACCCGTGCTTTGGATAGTATGCCAGCAGCAGTAAAGGCGATACCCTTAACAACCAAAGAGTGGCAGATTTTGCAAAGAATCGTCCAAGGGCAATCCAATGAGGAAATTGCCGACACAACCTTTGTGGCGTTAGGTACAGTAAAAAGCCATATTAGTCGTATGTACCGTAAAATGAAGGTTAAAAATCGAAAAGAAGCTATCGCCAAAGGAATGCAGTGGCTACCTTAAGGCCGCCTAAACCGAAATTGCAACCCCAGTTATAACTCCCGTATCTTGGTGCTTAGCGTTAAGCTACCTCTATCATTTTGAAATAGAGCTGTATGGCCCTTTT
>DFOV01000435.1:0-8997 GCA_002376965.1 Gammaproteobacteria bacterium UBA3532 | reverse complement strand
CCCTTTTGGGGCATAGAAGGAGTGCAACAATGAAATACCGTTTAGGGCTTTATAGTGCTGTTTTGCTCAGCGTCTTAGGGTGTGCAAGTCAACCTGTCTCGAAAATCGAGCAGTTAGCGGAAAAGGTGGTGGACTCCAATGCATCACGCTATCAGATCCACTTGCCAAGTGACTATGAGGCATCACAAGCGCCCTATCCTTTGCTAGTGTTTCTTCACGGCAACGGCGACAAGGGAAGTGATATGCAAATTGGTAGCGGGGCAAACCTGCTGCTGCAACAAGCACCACAAAAAGGTTTTGTTGTCGCTATTCCTCAGTTGCCGTTTGACCACGCACAGTGGTCGCCCGAAGTTGTTCACACGCTAATTGATGATATCGAAACCAGGTACCGAATTGATCCTGGGAAAATTTCCCTTGGTGGATATTCCCTCGGTGGGTTTGGTTCACTGGGAGCGGCGATGGCTCAACCTGAACGTTTCGCGGCGCTATTTTCGATTGCAGGTGGCGATCCGCTCCACCTAAGCTCATGGACTCTGCCAGGGCAGGAGTCGATGCCAGTAGACCAGGCCATGATGTGTCGAATCGCAGATATCCCAACCTGGATTTTTCATGGTTCGAGAGATCTTATTGTGCCGGTTGGGGCGGCGGTCGAGGTTAACATGGCCTACCAATCCTGTGGTGGGGAGGCCAAGCTAACCATCTATTCCGAGCGCGAGCATGATGCATGGATGGATGCATTACAAGAGCCTGCGCTGTATGACTGGTTATGGCAACAGCGAAGTCATTCACTTCCAGATAAAGCCGAAATCAACGCAAAAATCGACGAGGGAAGCTACCGCTATGCCGATAGTCAGCTCACCATTTTCTCAAAAGATGAGCGTCTGTGGGTTCGAGTTGACCATCTCGGTGATGATAGTGGTGAATACTTTATCAATGGTCGTGAGTTCGTTTTAGCCCCTTTTACTGAAAAACGTTTCAGTTCGCAAATCGGTTTTTTTGAGGTGAAAGAGCAGGGGTTGGCTTTTGGAAGGTTGGGAGTTTTTCATTTGTTGTCGGAGGAGTAACTCTGCTCTAATCCTGGTCACAATAGATGTTATGCTATTGTTAGCGCAATAAACAGGTGCTAGCAGGGCGAGCTCATGAATAGCTACCTTCCACTATCGTCAAGTAGCTGGATGTTTCTGAAGCAAACATCTGCTGCATGGATGCAGCAGCTGAGCCATATATGGATGATTTTACGGCGTTTTGCGCAAGAAATTTCCAGCTGCTTGGCGATAGTGGGTGAAATATGAGCGTTCGTGCTCTTACCCTGCAGGTGCTAGCACAGCAAAGTTCTCAAAACTCAATATAGGTTAATACTCATGTCCCACCGCCCCACATCGTTGACCTCCGCTTTAGTAACGACATTCGATGAGTTTGTAGCATTAGCTGATTATTCCTTGATGGATAACTTGAATCCCGATCCTGATGCTAGCAGTGACGGTCGTGACCACCATCCTCGCCAAGTGTTCTCGGGTCATTTCGTGCCAGTAACACCGACACCGCTGCCGCAACCCGAATATATCGCCCATAGCTCCACGTTTTTTAATGAACTGGGTTTGAGTGAAGAGCTGGCATTAAATGAGGAGTTTGGCCGAATATTTAGCGGCGATCTCTCTGCGACAATCGCACCCATGCGTCGAGTTGGTTGGGCGACAGGCTACGCGCTATCGATTTATGGCACTGAATATACTCAGCAATGCCCATTTGGCACGGGTAATGGGTATGGCGATGGTCGAGCAATATCGGTATTTGAAGGCGTACTCAACGGACAACGCTGGGAGATGCAATTAAAAGGGGGTGGCCCAACGCCATATTGTCGCGGTGCTGATGGACGCGCTGTATTGCGTTCAAGTGTGCGGGAGTTTTTGGCTCAAGAATTTATGCATGCCCTACGAGTACCAACATCGCGCTCCTTAACGCTCTATGTTTCCAAGTCTGAAACCGTTACCCGGCCTTGGTATTCCGAAGGCTCTAGCTTTGCTGATCCCGATATTCTGATGGATAATCCTGTGGCTATTTCTACCCGTGTGGCCCCGTCTTTTTTGCGTGTTGGCCAACTAGAGCTATTTGGCCGTCGCGCTCGTAATAAAGCGCACCATCTGGCTCTCGACGAGTTGCGCATGCTAGCCGAGCATTTGATAGATAGGGAGTATCAAAATGATATTGATCAAAAGCTCGACTTCCCAGAACAGTTGGTTGAGTTGGCCAAGCTATTTCGTCAGCGGCTCACCTCATTAGTGGCTAACTGGCTTCGCGTTGGATATTGTCAGGGTAATTTCAACAGCGACAACTGTGCTGTTGGCGGCTTTACTCTCGATTATGGTCCCTTTGGTTTTTGTGAGATCTTCGATACCGAATTCCAGCCGTGGACTGGCGGAGGCAGGCACTTTTCGTTTTTCAATCAGCCAGCGGCGGCGGAAGCAAACTTTCATATGTTTTGGACGGCGTTACGGCCACTATTAATGGGTAGTGGCGAAGCGCTAGAGCAGTTTGACCACGTACGTAGCGGCTTCGCGGAAGCTATGCAGCATCAAATTCAGCTTATGTGGGCGGCAAAACTGGGCTTGGAAGAATATGAGCCTAAGCTGTTTGCAACGTTATTGGAGCTAATGCTCCGTTCGAAGGTTGATTACACCATCTTCTTCCGGGAGTTATCTTATATCCCCGACGATATCTCAGCGCTGAAGAAGAGCTTTTACCTCGACACATCACAAGAGCTGGATGAGCAGTGGAAGTCCTGGTTGGACAATTGGCGCAGCAGGGTTTGCACTGGCGGCGACGTGGTTGAAGTATCCACAAAAATGAAGCAGACCAATCCTAAATACACTTGGCGTGAGTGGCTAGTGGTTCCCGCTTATCAACTTGCGATGCAGGGGGATTACTCACTGGTGAAGGAATTACAACAAGTGCTTACGTCGCCTTATGACGAACAATCCAAGCAAGTAGAAGATAAATACTATCGTCTAAAACCTAATCAATACGTTAATGCTGGCGGAGTATCCCACTACAGCTGCTCTTCCTGATTTTAGCGATTCCGTCGAGTGACTGAATGATTGAAAGCTCATATAGCTTTTGCTTCAGGGGGCGTGTAAATAAGCGCAAAGGACTGCGGAATGCGCTATTGATTCGCTTGTGGTAAATCTCTGTATTTCAACCTTTTGGGTTGAGTTGAGCGCCGGTGATTTAGTCTAAGATGGCAGTTTTAACACTTTTGGAACGGTCTTCGCTATGATAAATAATCGAAAGGATTTAGTTTTAATAGGGGGTATTTGTTGTCTGGTGGCCATTTGTTTAACGGCTTGTGGTGGCGGAAGCGACGGCAATGAGGAGCAAATGGCGGAAGATGGCACACCAACCTTATTGGTGCGTTCAGCCAGTAGCTTGTTTGAGCGTCAAATCGTATCCGTGGTAGAGGTAGACGGGGGATATGTTTTATCGGGCAATACTTATGGAAAAGAACAAGGTGAAGCTGGATACGTCACTCCCTGGCTGACGAGACTAAGTTTTAATGGCGATGTCTTATGGTTTGAGGAGTGGGAGCCACAGTTTAAGGCGGGAGATATTCGGCTCTCTGATGAAGGAGACTTGATATGGCAGCTAAGATCTGAGCTTACCGAGCAGTACACTTGGTACAGCTACTCTTTGGCTGGCGGCGCTCAGGGACCAGATGTTGAAAACCAGGTAGCTGCTCAGCTGAATTATTCGATTTCATCCATTGATGTTGATGAAGGATACTCTGAATTTTTTCTGAACCGAATTAACATGACAGGCGACATAGTCGAAGCAATTCCCTTGGCATTACCCAGTGCTTTACAGCGCGCTCAATGCGAGACATTTGCCGTGATTGCAGAGGTCGATACTTTGCTCCTCGTGACACAATCGGTTGGCAGCTGGGAGCCGAACCAGCAAGAGTGTACTTTTTACGAAGACTCGCAACACCGCATCCTAAAATACCAACACAATGGTCAGATTGAGCGGGTGCTAACAGACTATATTCGTGGGTTGGGCTTTTCTGCAAGGATTCTTACGGATGGACGTATACAGTATTACGCTGGCGCTGAAGCTGGGGCAGAGGTGGGGCTGATAGATCCAGATACTGGATGGCTAGGAAGTAGCTGGATGCAGGATGGGGCTCGCAATAGTAGCTTTCATCCACTGCGAGATGGTTATTGGCTGATTAATGTCGTGCCTGAGACACAGCCACGTATGACAGTTATCACATGGGATAGGGGCTTACAGGTCGTCAGCGATACTCTTATCGAACCCCCCATTCTCTGGTCTGAGGATTATTTTGAAGCGTATAGAACAGACTATCAATTTTCGCCTGTACAGGAAGCCGCTAATGGTGAACTCATTATTGTTGGTTCGCCAGGTCAAGGGGTTGACTTGCCTAATATGATTTTGCGGACGAGTCGTGATGGGGTGATGTCTAGTGAAGTTGAAATTTTGCTTTAATCGAGAGGAGCAGTAAGGTATGCCTGATTGACGCTCTGAGCTTTCACTTCGTACGGAGCTTATATCACGGGGCGGAGATTTAGTTCTTTCTTTAAGAGGTGAGACGGTCGATGGTCAATCGGGTTCAATTCAGGAAATTGAGATATAAAATAGTCTATTGGCAACAGCTACGATGAAGAATGAGAGCGCCATATATCGGCGCTCTTTTTTTGAATAAACAAAACTAATCTTGATCTCATTCTTTAAAAGCATATAATGGGAAATATATCCCACTATATGCTTTTGCCTGGTATGGAGGAGAAGGATGATGAAAAGGGTCAAGAAAAGGATCGTTGGTCTGTGTGTATTGGTTGTTGCTGTTATTGCCCTTGTTGGCTGCAATCGTGATGAGTGGGTCAAAGTTGATGCGAATTACGATCGTCCAGTCACTCGCGTTTGGAATAACAACGATGTCAGCTTTACGTTAGTGAAGCGCCAATTGATCAGTCCCGAAGCCGGAAATGCCAAACTGGTCAAAAGTGTGATGCAACATGAATTAAGCCAAACAGAGATGAATGTTTTGCAACAGATGACGCCATACCATGGCGATGTCAGTTGTGATCAGCGTGGCAGTCGCTACTTCTTAAGCGTGCAAAAATCCAGTGGTGCGTTGCAGCGGTTTATTTCTTCCAATGCAGCCTGTGAAGGTGGAGAGAAGGCGATGTATGTTGATGCCGAAAAGTTACAGGCCTTGTTTGATATATAGCTTGTTCGATATATAGCTTGTTTGATATATAGATTGTTTGAAAGCTAGCTCGTATACCTGACGTTTGTTTTTACAGTCCCCGCAACTTGGTCCCGTAAACTGGGATTCAGCCGCCTACCCGAGGCGGCTTTTTTTTGTCCAGACTTAGCCTAAATTCAATCGCTTAACGATGGTTGCATTGGGCTCGTACTGATTCATGGTGTAGAAGTGCAAGCCTGGAGCGCCCTGTGCAATTAATTTCTCACACATCTCAGTGACAACATCGATACCAAAAGCCGCCAGGCTTGCCTGATCATCACCAAAGCTCTCCAGCCGTTTACGCAACCAGCGCGGAATTTCTGCGCCACAAGCGTCACTGAATCGAGCCAGGTTTTTATAGTTGGTGATCGGCATAATTCCAGGATAAATCGGCTGGGTGATCCCTTGGGCATCGCAACGTTCAATAAAGCGGAAATAAGCGTCCGCATTAAAGAAATATTGGGTAATACCACTATTCGCTCCGGCATCAAATTTGCCTTTGAGGTAGCGAATATCTTCGTCATAAGACGTCGCTTCGGGATGAATTTCTGGATAAGCCGCTACTTCAAGATGAAAGTGATCGCCAAAATGTTTACGAATAAAGGCAACCAGCTCATTGGCATAGACCATATGTTGCGCTCCGCCAATGCCAGAAGGCATATCGCCGCGTAAGGCAACGATGCGATCAATGCCCAACGCTTTGTATTCATTCAGCAGTTGCAACATTGATGCTTCGTCGTCACCACCAAATGATAAATGAGGCGCGACAGACAATCCTTCTTCTTTCATTTTGGCGACAATGCCCTTGGTGTTGTCACGGGTTGAACCGCCAGCACCGTAGGTGACGGAGAAAAAGTCTGGATTGAACTCATTCAGCTGGCGACGCACGGTCGCCAGTTTTTCTCGTCCCACCTCTGTTTTGGGTGGAAAAAACTCAAAGCTGAGTCGAAAATCTTGTTTAACAGACATATTAATACCTAATTAATATTTGTAAGCTTCCGGCTTGTAGGGGCCATCGACTTCGACATGAATATAGTCGGCTTGCTCTGGGGTTAAGCGGGTTAATACACCACCAAA
Source organism: Gammaproteobacteria bacterium UBA3532 (assembly GCA_002376965.1). Classification (GTDB taxonomy): domain Bacteria; phylum Pseudomonadota; class Gammaproteobacteria; order Enterobacterales; family UBA3532; genus UBA3532. The sequence continues at coordinate 2,660 of DFOV01000435.1, read as the reverse complement.
ACCTTCGACCATGTCTTTGGCCACTTCTTCGTCCAGCTTCTTCGGCAATACGCGCAAATACAGATTGTCGGCTTTCTCATTGGCTGGAAGATCGGCGAACTTGGCTTCATATAAGTACATTTGTGCCAACACCTGGTTAGCAAAGGAACCATCCATTATGCGCGATGGGTGGCCGGTGGCATTACCCAGGTTGACCAAACGGCCTTCGGATAGCAGGATAATATGGTCGTTAGCGGCTTGATCACGATACACTTTATGCACCTGTGGTTTAACCTCAATCCATTCCCAGTTTTTGCGCATGAAAGCGGTGTCGATTTCGTTATCAAAGTGCCCGATATTACATACGACTGCGCCGCTCTTAACGGTTTGCAGCATGGCTGCATCACATACATTGACATTGCCGGTGGTGGTGACAATCAGGTCGGTGTTGCTCATCAGTGCCGTGTTAATATCTTCGACTTTACCGGTATTGATGCCGTTGTTGTATGGCGAAACGACCTCAAAGCCATCCATGCAGGCTTGCATGGCACAGATCGGATCGATTTCGGTAATTTTAACGATCATTCCTTCTTGACGCAGCGAGGCGGCGGAGCCTTTACCTACATCACCATAACCAATAACTAGCGCTTTTTTACCCGAAAGCAAATGGTCGGTGCCGCGCTTGATCGCGTCATTTAAGCTGTGACGGCAGCCGTATTTATTGTCATTTTTCGACTTGGTGACAGAGTCGTTAACATTGATCGCTGGAACCTTTAGCTCGCCTTTATTGATCATGTCTTGCAGGCGGTGGACACCGGTCGTAGTTTCTTCTGAAATGCCGTGGATCTTATCCAGCATGGCAGGGTATTTATCATGCACCATTTCAGTCAGGTCGCCACCGTCGTCAAGAATCATGTTGGCATCCCAAGGCTCGTTATTCAATAAAATGGTTTGCTCAATACACCAGTTAAACTCGTCTTCGGTTTCTCCTTTCCAGGCAAACACTGGAATGCCTGCAGCTGCAATCGCCGCAGCCGCGTGATCCTGAGTCGAGAATATATTACAAGAAGACCAGCGCACATCAGCACCCAATGCGACCAATGTTTCAATCAATACTGCTGTTTGAATGGTCATATGAATGCAGCCCATGATTTTGGCACCGGCTAATGGCTTTTCATCCTGGTATTTACGGCGAAGCGCCATAAGTGCAGGCATTTCACCCTCGGCGATTTCTATTTCGCGGCGGCCGTAGGCGGCATCGGCATCGAAGGCTTGTTGGGTTTTGGCGGCAACTTTAAAATCGGTAAAGTTATTGGCGGCAGTGATAGTCATAACGTTCTCCAAATGAATTAGGTTCCAGTGATTACAGGGCGGCTTTAAGTGCTTCGGCTTTATCGGTTTTTTCCCAAGTGAAATTGGGTTCTTCACGACCAAAGTGGCCATAAGCTGCTGTTGCTCGATAGATCGGGCGCTTCAGATCGAGCATTTCAATCAGGCCGCGCGGGCGCAGGTCGAAGTGTTCTTTTACCAGCGCTACAATTTCGTGATCCGAGATTTTGCCGGTGCCGAAGGTGTTAATAGATATCGATGTTGGCTCGGCAACGCCAATGGCGTATGAAACTTGGATTTCACAACGATCAGCAAGGCCTGCGGCTACGACGTTTTTAGCCACATAGCGTCCAGCATAGGCTGCTGAGCGATCAACCTTGGATGGGTCTTTGCCCGAAAATGCCCCACCACCATGACGAGCCATGCCGCCGTATGTATCTACAATGATTTTTCGCCCAGTTAAACCACAGTCGCCAACCGGTCCACCGATAATAAACTGGCCTGTTGGGTTGATGTGGAATTTGGTATCAGCATGCAGCCACTCCTCAGGGAGTACAGGTTTAATGATTTCATCCATTACTGCTTCGCGTAATACTGCTTGTTCGATATCAGGGGAGTGCTGGGTCGATAATACGACGGCATCAACGGCAACCGGTTTGCCATTTTCATAGCGCAGAGTGACCTGGCTTTTGGCATCTGGGCGCAACCAAGTCAGGGTGCCATTTTTACGCAGCTGCGCTTGCTTCTCGACCAAGCGATGTGAGTAATAAATGGGCGCAGGCATTAATACATCGGTTTCGTTGGTGGCGTAGCCAAACATTAGGCCTTGATCGCCTGCACCTAAGTCTTTTTCTTCAGCTTCATCCACGCCCATGGCAATGTCTGATGACTGCTTACCAATAGCATTTAATACCGCACAAGATTCACCGTCGAATCCGACGTCACTGGAGTTGTAGCCAATATCGGTAATGACATCACGGATCAAATCTTCTAAGTCGATATAGGTTGATGTGCGTACTTCACCGGCCACAATAGCCATACCGGTTTTGACCATAGTTTCAACGGCGACGCGGGAGTTGGGGTCATCGGTTAAGATGGCATCAAGTACAGCATCAGAGATCTGATCCGCCATTTTGTCCGGATGGCCTTCAGAAACGGATTCAGAGGTAAAAATCGAATATTCAGACATTGCTTAGCTCCACTTACAATCGTTAAGACGATGAACGTTGTTTGGTAAACTGCTTAAGTTGAATTTGAAAACCATTACGCAGGGCGATAAAACTGGTTTGGTTTTCGGTGAAATTATTTTCTAGTGCCCATTGGTTTAAGTCCAAGGGGTCAAATCCCAGCCA
>DFOV01000263.1 GCA_002376965.1 Gammaproteobacteria bacterium UBA3532 | reverse complement strand
CCAACACCTTCATCGGTGAAAACCTCAAGCAACACAGAGTGCTCTACGCGACCATCAATAATATGAGCCGAGCGTACACCTCCGGCCACAGCGTCAACTGCCGATTGTACCTTTGGCATCATACCACCGCTAATAGTACCGTCATCCATCAGCGACTGAACATTACGTCGTTCTAGCGTCGTAATAAGGTCTCCAGATTTATCAAGCAAGCCAGGAATGTTGGTTAGTAGCAACAGCTTTTCAGCCTGGAGTACTTCGGCTAACTTGCCTGCAACCAAATCAGCATTGATATTATAGCTGGCACCATCCTCACCAACACCAATAGGGGCTATAACAGGAATGAAGTCACCTTTGACCATCATATCAACCACCGACGTATCGATTCCGGATATCTCACCAACATGCCCAATATCAATAATTTCCGAAGGCTGGTGCTTCTCCTGGTTGGAGGTCAACTGAAGTTTTTTAGCTCGTATGAGTCCAGCATCTTTTCCTGTCAGGCCTACTGCGCGGCCACCAGCTTGATTAATCAAGCTCACTATTGATTTATTAACCTGCCCACCTAAAACCATTTCCACAACGTCCATGGTTTCTTCATCGGTAACACGCATGCCTTGAATGAATTCCGACTTCTTACCCAACCTGTCTAGCAAATTACCAATCTGCGGCCCACCACCATGAACCACGATAGGATGTAGACCAACCAGCTTCATCAACACCATATCCTGAGCAAAACAGTGCTTGAGTTTTTCGTCGACCATGGCATTGCCACCGTATTTAACGACAATGGTCTTTCCTCGATATTTACGAATATAGGGTAATGCCTCAATCAGAACTTGAGAGATATTCTGGGCATTGGTTCTTTCTATGGTCATCGCATCCTCAATCAAAATTGTCAGTAAGGCCCATGGGTAAGCAGGTTAGTTAGCACTCGCATTGGCTGCGAACTATAGCATAGGTCGGCAAGAAGTGAGAAATCGCAGAAACAAAAAAGCAAGCCGCTAATCGGCTTGCTTTTTTGCTTTATCCAGAGGGTTACTCGTTAAAGTACGCGAGCAATCGCATCACACAGATAATCAATATTACCGGAAGTGATGCCGGCAACATTTATTCGGCCCGAGCCGACAATATAAATTGCATCGTTTTCTTTCAGTTTTTCCACCTGCTCCTTGGTTAGGCCAGAGAACGAGAACATCCCATTTTGCTCGCTGATAAAACTGAAATCCTGATCAACGCCACGAGCCTTAAGCCCGTCAACCAGTGCGGTACGCATGGTTCGAATACGTTGACGCATTTCTGTAAGCTCACTTTCCCACTCACTGCGCAGCGCCTCGTCATCAAGGATGGTTTGCACCACTTTTCCACCATGAGCTGGAGGGTTAGAGTAGTTGCTACGAATAACAATTTTTACCTGACTAAAAGCGCAAGCAGCTTGCTCAGCATTTTTTGCTACCAACGTGAAGGCTCCAACCCTCTCATTGTATAAGCCAAAGTTTTTAGAAAAAGAACTCGCAATCAGAAGTTCTTCATGCTGCTTAGCAAATAATCGTAAACCAGCAGCATCTTCCTCGATACCGCTCGCAAAACCTTGATAAGCAAAGTCAAACAGCGGTAGCCAGCCATTCTTGGTACTGAGATCAGCAAGTGTTTGCCATTGCTCCCGGGTTGGGTCAATGCCCGTCGGGTTATGACAACACCCGTGCAATAACACCATGTCGCCGGGTTTGGCCTCGGCTAAATCGGCAATCATTTGCTCGAAATTCAATCCGCGCGTTTCAGGATCATAATAGGTGTATGTTTTAATTTCCAAGCCAGCGGCTTTAAAGATGGCTACATGATTAGCCCAGGTTGGATCGCTTATCCAAACCGTTTTGTTGGCGCACTGTTTGGCATAAAAGTCTGCGGCGATACGTAAGGCACCGGTGCCTCCTGGTGCTTGTGCAGTTTGAGCACGCTTGTCCGCAATAATCGAGCTATCCTGGCCGAAAAGCAGCGGCTGCACGCAAGCTCCATAGGCTGGTGAACCGCTGATGGCCAGGTAGCTTTTGGTTGTTTCTGTTTCTAATACCAGGGCTTCGGCTTTCTTAACCGTTGAAAGAACGGGAGTCTTGCCAGCATCGTCTTTATAGACACCAACGCCCAAATTTACTTTCTGTTCACGACTGTCTGTGTTGAAGGCATCTGTCAGCCCTAAAATAGGATCTGCCGGTGCCGCCTGGATATTTTCAAACATAATATTCCTGCTTGGTCAATGGTTAAAATTCAACTGCCTATTATCCTTGAATGTTTATGCGAACTCCAGTGCCGAATGAAAAGGATTCAAATTATTCGTCGATTTCCTTGGATCAATAGAGTCCTGGTAGAAAGCGCCTGAACAATCTGCCCGCCTAGTGTATCATTCGATACCTGATGACCCGAACACAGCCCGATATACCTAAATTACTGCAAAACGCTTGAAGTAATTTAGGTATAGCTCACAACACCGAGTACCAACATGGCAGAAAACATAAGTAAAAACAGTGTAGTGACATTGTTCTATCAACTATTTGATCAAGAGAAAGCCTTGATTGATGAATCTGAACCAACCGGATTTTCTTATCTTCATGGCCAAAACCAAATGATTCCAGGTTTTGAAGCACATATGGAAGGTCGCAGCGTTGGCGAGCAGTTTGACTTTGCGGTACCACCAGAAGAAGGGTATGGCAACCATCAAGAAATGTTAGTTCAACAGGTTAATAAAACGCAGTTTGAAGGAATCGATGACATTCAAATAGGTATGCACTTTGAGGCGCAAACCAATTTCGGCCCGCGCCGCGTTGAAGTGACCGCAATAGATGGTGACATGATAACACTAGACGGCAACCACCCACTGGTCGATAAAACCTTGTTTTTTGTAGTATCGATAATGGATATTCGTCCAGCAACAGAAGAAGAAATCAAA
>DFOV01000086.1 GCA_002376965.1 Gammaproteobacteria bacterium UBA3532 | reverse complement strand
ACAATGAACGCGTATTTCAGTATGGTCAGGAGTCGATTCAAGCGACTCAAAGGTTTTTGCCGTCAGTATTTTATCGACGACTCCAATCACGGACATGTCATAAGCTACGGGAATAAAAGCCAGCAATTCGGCATTTTGTGAGGGCAGGGTGACATGCCACTGATGTTCGGGTGCCAGCAGGGCGGCGTGGCATTGGCGATAGCTATATACCGTCATCGGTTGGGAGCAGGGCTGGCGTAAATCATCATGTCCAACATCAGTGGCGAGCTTGAAGCCGTAGTTCTGACAATTGAATAGTCCAAGCAACTGAACATCATTCGCCACATTATTCACCACGACAAGCTCATGCCGATCATGGTGGGCGCGAAAAAGACTGGCGGGCGTTGGCAGGGCGATATCGTCTGGTTGGAGCAGTTGATTGTGATGAATAACTAGCTTGTCGATCAGACTATGATCATGTTGACCAGGGCTATCGCTAAGGTAAATCGGCCCACCGGAAATGACTCTGGCTAAGGCATGGTATTCACTGTGCGGGTGACATGATTGAAACATATCCCAGTCTGGTAGTCCGATGCTACACCCCCACAATGCATTGAAGGCATTGTTCATAATATGCTTGCCGTGGTCGGCATCGTCACGCGGAAAATAGTCATCGGAATTGCGCCAAATAGCGCAAGATGCATTGGCTATGATATGAGGGTGATGGGCCATGCAGTGGATATTTTGCTGCGAAAAATTCTGGTTAACACTGCTATTGATGGCTTGTTGGTATGCCTGTGTTGTGTCGGAGCGCTGCTGGAGCTCCGATACTAGATGATCGACAAAAGCCTGTCCGTCGATTTTAACAAAGTCGACTCCCGCCTCGTTTAATTGCTGATGATAATTGTCGTACCATTTCGCTATATCCGATGGGGCGACAATGTGGGTATAGGTGAGCTTGTTATTCTTAGGCCACAACTGTACCTCATTATCGATAAATTCGTAGGCGGGCCAAGGAGCGTCGGGTGACCAGCCGCCCCAATAGCCAAACAAGGCATGCCAAACACCAAGGTCTAACGAAAATTGTTGTTTAATACGAGCGACATCCTGATGCAATGTATTGGTAAATTTGACGGGATCTGGTGTCGTTGCAACGAGTTTGTTATCGGACGTTTGTTGCCAGCCATCATCAATAATCATCCAGCCGGGGCAGTGCCCTAAGGCGGTCAGCTGTTCCAAACCTGCGATAATGCCATCGATCGAAACCGAGGTATAAAATGCATCCCAGGTACACCAACCGAGCTTGCGCCACCAAGGCGCAAGTGGCATGGAAGGGATAGAGCTGCGCAGTGCCTTAAACGCTTCGGCTATACAAAGATAGGGATTGCTGTGTACGCTGAGCCATACAAACCAGTCCTGGTCGTTTGGCATTGGTATTTGAGCGCCAGGCGCTGGCGTTTGCTCACCAAGCGATGAAATGTCGTCATCCTCTAGCTGGTTATATAGAGTAAATTGAAGACCATCATAGCTGAACACTAACTCCTGTTTCACCTGGTTATCGGGTAGCAAAGCTGCGTAACCATTCGTCGTCTGCAGTAGCACCCATTGCAGTGGCTGAGTGCAGGGGAGCGAGGCGTGCTTGCTGATGGGTTCATACCACCACAGGTTGGCTCGATAAAAACCGAGGTAGCGTTGAATAGGGCCAGCAATGTGCTTCTGTAATTGATATGACAAGGGCTGGCTACTGGATAGGGTAAGCTTTTTTACCAAAGGCTGCTTAGGGGTATTCATAACACCAAATGCTGTAAACCGATTAATACCAGTCTAGCACAGCTATACCCAAGCTACTTCAAGACGCTTGGGTATATAAGTGAGGCAAAGAAGCTCGTTCGGCCATATAGTTGAGATTTGCGGCTCTAATCTAAACGATATTGATTATCATCAATGTTTCAATTTGTGATTGCTGGAATACTGGCCGCCTGGAAGATATTTTCGGTATAGGTCATGTTCAGTCTTGCTCAAGTTAAGGTGGGTGAAACCGCCCAGGTCAAATCACTACCAGAGTCGCCGTCATTGCGTAAACAATTGCTATCAATGGGATTTACCTCTGCCATCGAAGTCAAGGTGGTACGAAGAGCGCCGCTCGGCGATCCCATTGAATATCGGCTACGTGGATATAGTGTCAGTTTGCGAAGGGCGGAAGCCGAGCAAGTCGGTGTGGCCTGTTGTGGGAGTTGTTCATGAACGCCTGTGCCTATCAGCCTAATCAGTCTTTTCGGATCTGTCTCGCTGGCAACCCGAATGCAGGAAAAACCTCAGTTTTTAATGCATTAACGGGCTCGCGTCAGCACGTAGGCAATTGGCCTGGCGTCACCGTTGAGCGTAAAGAAGGTGAGTTGGTCGCCGATGGTGTGACCATACAAATGATCGATCTGCCAGGCACTTACAACCTGACCCCAACTGTTGATGGTAGCGAAGATGAACGTATTGCGGCCAGCTATTTATGGCAGCATCAGGAAATCCCGGTACTTGCTGTGGTCGATGCGACGAACTTGCAGCGCAATTTATTTTTGACCTTTCAGTTGATAGAGCAGCAGCGACCCATGCTGGTGGTGCTGACCAAGGTGGATGGGCTATCGCGCCAGCAACGTCATATCGAGGTGGAAAAACTTGAGCACCAGCTGGGTGTGCCGTGCATTGCCATTAATGCGCGTGACAAGCAGGATATCAAGAAGCTGCGAAGCTGGTTAGTCAATAACATTAACGAACCAGCTATCCCGCGTCCACAGGTGACCTGGTCGACACCCGTATCTCAGGCAATATCGAGTATCGCCTATAGCCATGAGGGGTTGAGCGAAGCGGCGGTTATTGGGCTTCTGGATGATAATTTGGTGCTGTGCGAACGTTTACCTTCGCTGGTTACGCCGGTTAAACAGGTGCAGCAGCATATAAAGTCAGAACAGGGTCGAGAGCTGGATGAGCTGATTGCCGAGTCGCGCTATCGCGCTATCGAGCACCTGACTGCGGATATCGTCATGGATGGGACGCTATCCGAAAAGACCAGTATCACAACAATGATCGACCGGTTGGCATTAAACAAATATCTTGGCTTACCTATTTTCCTGATGATGATGTATTTGATGTTTACCTTTGCCGTCAATATTGGCGCGGTGTTCATTGATTTTTTTGACATTCTGGCTGGCACGCTATTAATTGACCTGCCTGTCTACTATCTTGAGCAGCTAGGAGCGCCAGCATTGCTGATATCCTTGATCCAGGGTATTGGCGGCGGCATTCAAACGGTCGCAACCTTTATCCCTGTTGTCGGGTTCTTATTTATTGCCATGACGGCTCTGGAAGACTCGGGCTACCTCGCCAGAGCCGCCTTTGTGGTCGACCGAATTATGCGCGCGCTCCATCTGCCTGGTAAAGCCTTTGTGCCCATGCTATTGGGCTTTGGCTGCAATGTGCCTGCAATTATGGCAGCACGCACCCTGACCCATCCTAATGATCGCAAGCTGGTGGTTTGCATGACGCCGTTTATGTCTTGTACGGCCCGTTTGCCGGTTTTTGTTATGATTGGAGTGGCACTTTTTGCAGAGTCTGGCAACACGGTGGTAGCCGCTATGTACTTTATCGGCATTGCCTTTGCCATTTTGTCAGGCTGGCTAATTCGCAAAACTCTATTGCCTGGGGGGTACACGCCACTGGTGATGGAATTACCATCCTACCAGGTTCCGCATGTGCACAGCTTGCTAATGCATAGCTGGCATCGGCTGAAAAGCTTTATTGTTGATGCCGGAAAAATCATTATTGTCATGGTGATGGCTATCACCATGTTGAACTCACTGGGTAGTGATGGCTCATTAGGCAATGAAGATAGCGAAAACTCATTATTGGCTGTTGTGGCAAAATCGGTGACACCGGTGTTATCACCCTTGGGCATAGAGGAAGATAATTGGCCTGCAACTGTGGGTATTGTGACGGGGCTGCTGGCGAAAGAGGCGGTCGCTGGTACTTTGACCAATCTTTATCAGGGGATGGCAGAGCAAGTTGAGGAAGGTGCATCAGTAGCGCCATCAGCTTGGTCTGGAGTAACACTTGCTGTGGCCAGTATTGCCGATAACTTCTTTGGGTTAAAAGAAGCCTTGATCGACCCTGTTGGTATTAGTGGCGCGAATGAGGATGCTAAGTCAGAGTATCAGCAGAAAAAGGCTGGTTTTGATACCATGGCCAAGCTGTTTGTATCGACCAGCTCGGCCTTTGCCTATATGTTATTTATCTTGCTTTACACTCCCTGTGCTGCGGCACTTGGCGCTATAAAGCGCGAGTTGAATATGGCATGGATGGTATTTTTAAGCCTATGGACATTGGGTCTGGCTTGGTGCGTGGCTACTCTTTACTACCAGTGCTCAATGATACTGGTGACTCCGTGGATATCAATAATGTGGATGGGTGCAATCGCTGCGGTATTGGCTTTGGCATTGTATGCAATGCACCGATCACGCCCCCGCCAAGGAGACGCAATCATTGCTTTGGTTGGGGCCTAAACCCCCTTAATCAATAGCGACCACATTTTTAGGCTCGCCTTGTGTATAGGTGGTGATATTAGAAGCGATTTGTTCGATAAGCGCCTGGCGTGCTTTATTACTGGCCCAGGCGATATGGGGTGTAAGGATTAGGTTGGGAATGTCCGGTGCCAATAACGGATGGCCCGAACGGGGTGGTTCTTCCGCTAATACATCCAACGCAGCACCACCCAAGTGGCCTTGGCGTAGCAGTTGAGCTATAGCTTTTTCATCGACAATTCCACCGCGGGCATTATTAATAATTAAACTACCGCGCTTCATTAGACGTAATTCTTTTTCACCAATCAAGCCACGAGTATCACGGTTGAGAGGGCAATGTAAGGTGAGGATATCGGTAGCGGGCAGCATTTGTTCCAGTGGCATACGGCCGGGTTGAAATGAGCCATTAGGACGTTGTGCCAGCAATACTCGCAACCCGAAAGCTGGCGCTACCTTGGCAATGGCTTTGCCTAGTTCACCGTATCCAACAATCCCCAGTGTTTTGCCACTGACTTCCGTAGCGGTGTGATCCAGCAGGCAAAAATGTTGTGAAGCCTGCCAACGGCCTTGAGATACACTTTTGATATTGCTTGGGAGCCTGCTGGCCAAGGCCAATATCATGGCAAAGGTGTGTTGAACCACCGAGCTGGTACAGTAACCGCGAACATTAGTAACGGTAATGCCGCGTCGGGCACAGGAATCGAGATCGATGTTATTGTAACCGGTTGCTGCAACACAAATCAGTTGCAGTCGAGGCAGGCGTGATAACACGGTTTCATTGAGCACGACTTTATTGGTTACAATCACTTCAGCATCTTTTGCTACATTGACAATATTTTCAGGCGCTGTCGTGCCAAAAAACTCCCAGTCAGGTAGCGCTTGGTGCAGGCTGGATAAGTCGAGATCGTTCGGTTTTACCGTATCAAGATCGAGAAAGACTCCTTTCATTGGAATTCCTTAGTATGTGGTCATTGTCGCATGATCATTTTACGCTATCTGGGGAATCTTGTTCAATTGAGAATGTGTAGGTGATCGATGGTGAATTTTGGTGAGTGAAGTTCGCTATGCAGCGCGATGCTGTCATCCTGAAAGGGGATGGTTGGAGATCGCCAGAAAGTAATAATTGCTCAGGATGCAAGGTTTGGCCTTGTTCTATCACTTGATTCGCCAGGTGCATAGCATTTTGCCAAGCGCTATCCAATGCGAGCGAGATACGCTGCTCCACGCTGCTGCCATCACATGCTAAATGAGCACTAAAGCCAGTTCCATCAAGACTAGCGGCACTAAAGGGGGGTTCGCCGGATATAACAATACCGGATATAACAATAAAGGCCCCAACATTAGATGCGATGATATCGACGGGCTTTGGCTTACCCGCAAAATGAATTTCCGGTATTTCTACCACAGGTATAACGCTTTTGATGCTGCGCTGAAAGCTGGCAAGATCCGCAAATGGTTCGCTATGTTCGCTGGCAAGAATAAATCCCAGTTCAAGTTCAACCAGATACATCGCGTTGGGCTTTGGATGAATAACCGCGCTATTCGAGTAGAGGTGGTTTGAATTGAGCGTGCCATAAATGGCTTCGCTGACGCCCCAGCGTTTCTGGGCTGCCTGTGAAGTAAGTGCTGCCTTGTAGCCTGCAGGATAGGGGGTTGTTCGTTGCATTTGAGCCAGCAAATGCTGGCTGCGGTAGGCCATGCGATTGCTTAAGCTATGCTCTGAAGCAAAAAGAGAAAGTGGATGCCCAATGGCCTGTTGTGATTGAAAGTGGGTAGCGACTATCTGGGTCAGGGGAACGGCGGGTCTGGCCTCGTCGGATGCTGGTTGAGATAGCGCGTTAGTGGCGTAAGTGATACCGAGTAGCCCGCAAAAGCTAAAACGCGCAGTAACAGAGCGGATGGCGGGAGTCATTCGTTGCAATGGAGTCATCGTCTTTTTACCTATTATGGGTATAGCTTACCAGTCCTTGCTTGTCACGTTCAGCAATAAGGGCCAGTATACTCGGGGGGTTGTTGGATGTGTTTGAGCCGTAAGCGAAATACAATAAGCGAGACATAGCGGGCCATCCTTACCGGCGTTTGCGTTTTTTAGCTTGCCGAGCCAGCTTGCGTGCTTCTTTTTTGGCTTGCTGCTCGGCGATTTGCTCCGCTACAATGACTATTTCTTTCTCTATCATTTCGGGAGTTTCCAAGGTGATTCGCCCCAGGGTGCCGCCACGGTATTCGGTGAGAAAGATTTTGCAAATCCGTTCCAGGTCGACGCGCCCTCCACTCACCATACAGCCTCGCTTAGCCCCTATGGTTTCAAAAAATTCAATTTCTGTGTTGGGCAATTCCTCAAGCTGGTAACGCGTTCTAAGTGCATCGGGGTAGCTTGGCAACAAGTAGTTAGCGGCGAAAAATGCGACATCGTCGTTGCTCATCGCCGTCTCTTTTATTGCACCGGTTGTTGCCAAGCGATAACCACTGAATTCGCTCTCAACTTTCGGCCAAAGCACACCGGGCGTATCGTAGAGCAAAATGCCATTGCGTAGGTTGATTTGCTGTTGACCTTTGGTAACGGCTGGCTCATTGCCTGTTTTAGCAATGGTGCGCCCGGCAAGGGTATTGATTAATGTCGATTTACCGACATTGGGAATGCCCATGATCATGGCATGCACGGGTTTATCGTTATTGGCTTTAGATGGCACAATCTTACGGCACAGGTCGAGTACCTGGCGCATCTTGTCTGGCTGTTCAATGGTTAACGCTAAGGTTTTGACATGGCGATCCTGTTCAAAATACGCCTGCCAGGCTTGGGTGAGGTCGGGATCGGCCAAATCACACTTGGTCATGATCTTAATGCAGGGCTTGTCGCCACGAATTTGATTAATTTGCGGGTTTTCACTGCTAAAAGGAATACGCGCATCCAGCACTTCGATCACCACATCCATCTTGGGCAGGTTTTCCTTCATTTCTTTGATGGCCTTGTGCATATGGCCTGGATACCACTGAATACTCATTTTCACATCAACTCATTGCGCTGGAATGGCCTAAGTTTACCTTAAATTGGGTGCGAAACGGCGAGAAAATCGACTTACGCTATGTTGCAACGCTGAATAGCTGCTACTATTTTAAGCACACACCAATTCCAATTTTGGGGATACCTCGTGAAAGAAGAACAAGCGAGTTCAACGGCCTTTACCGTAGTTCAGGGCATTTTATATACGGCAAGACGCAGTGATTTACGTGGTTTGGTTGACGACGAAATGGTAAAAGCATGCCATAAGATCCTGGCTGCTTCACAAGAAGGCCAACGCCGATTGCGTCAGCTAAATAGCTTCTGGTTTCGTGGCATAGCCAGAGTGCTTGAGCGCTTAACCCTGCCAGGGATCACTGTCCACTATGTTTTGCGCAAGAAGTTTATCGAGGACTATGTACTGGAGTCAGTGGCCAAAGGCGCAACACAGGTGATTAATCTGGGAGCCGGTTTTGATACTTTGGCCTATCGATTGTCTCAAGAGAACCCTGAAGTGAACTTCATCGAAATCGATCATCCAGCGACCCACAAAGTTAAAGTAGAGGCATTATCAGGCCCCGACACTCCGAAAGACAATCTGCATTTCATTCCCGTCGATTTCGCCAAACAAAAGCTTGAAGATGTGCTGCGCGAATCGAGTGCATTTGATAAAGACCGTTCGACTGTCTGTATTGTCGAAGGCGTACTGATGTATTTGGATATATCAGATGTTTCACACTTATTCCAGGCGTTGAAAGAGCTGATTCACGCGCCTGTTCGCTGCGTCTTCACCGCCGTTGAACCGATGAGCGAACACCCAAAATCTTTCGGGCCACTACTCAAGCTCTATCTGGGGATGAAAGGCGAACCGATGAACTGGACCTGCTTGTGCCGAGATATGCCAGCCTTTGTTGAAAAGCAGGGTTACGTGCTGGGAATGGTGGCGGATGCTGATGAATTTAAGAGGCGCTATCTCAGCAGTGACTACAAGGGCTTCTTACATCGCGGTGAGTATGGGGTGACGGTGGAGCGGTTGTAGATAATGGCTGAGTGGTTGTAGACAATAAAGCAAGCGCCATGTTTTGAACGCGGCGCTTGCAACTTTGTTAGATCATACTCTTATTTAATAGCTTTCCAATTCATGTCATTGACTGGGGGTAGCGCTTTACCCGTAAAGCTAAGTCCATCCATTAGGTAGAGATAGTTATTACCGCTGCCTAGATGGCGCCAAAATATATCGTCGTCGCCATCGCCATCAAAGTCTCCAGCAAGGATCGCCTGCCACTGTTGGTCAGCAAACTGGCTGATAAAGCCTCTTTGAGCCCAGTTTATCAGGCCATTATCCAGCAGATACACGTAATTTCGACCATCCTGGGTATTTCTCCACAGAATATCGGCATCCTTGTCACCATCGAAATCACCACTGATCACTAATTGCCATTCCAAACCTACACTTATTAGCTTTTGACTGCTGGTGATAATGGCACCATCCATCAAATAACGCCAAACCAAACCCGTGGTGGCATGACGTAGCAACAGATCAGCTTTACCATCGCCATTGAGATCCGGGGCGTCGATGACCGTCCAATTCAAATCAGTGATGGTGGTAACATGCTGGCTGGCACTAATGGAATGGCCGTCCATCTGGTATAGCCATAATCGCCCATCATTGTTGTTGCGCCACAAAATATCGGCTTTGTCATCGCCATTAAAGTCGCTGATCGCGGCTACTTGCCATCCTGAATCCGGCGCAATAGTGGTTACTGGTTTCCCAGATATAAATTTACCGCCTTCCATATAATAGAGATAAACTAGGCCTGTATCCTTATTTATCCAAAGCAGATCGCTTAACCCGTCGTCATTGAAGTCGCCACGCCCTGCGGTTTCCCAAGACAGATCTACCGTGTTGATCGCTCGACTTTCGATGATATTGCTCCCATCCATGGCGTAAAACCAGTTAAGGCCGGTTTGTTGGTGACGCCAGAGAATATCGGCTTTGCCATCGCAGTTCTGATCATAGTGAATACGGCTGGTGCAGTCTGAATTGGAAAAATCATAGCGGTATAAGCCAAAACTTGTTGCTACAAGCACTGTAGTGGCGGTATAGGGGTCTAATAATAACTGCTCGGGAGTAGTTGGGCCGGGGGCTATGGTGAGAAACTGCCAACTGGCCCCGCCATTATATGAAATTTGCAAACCATTAAACGTTAACGCGACAACACGCTCTGGCGCTGCTGCCGAAACGGCGACTGTAGTCGCACCGATATTTAACACGCTCGTCCAGCTTATTCCCCCATCGGTGGACTTGAATAGACCATCGGTGGGCTTGGATAGACCATAGGCGGGCACTGGAAGATAGAAGTGGCCTGATTGGCCGGGAACGGCAACCGGCTTGCCGGGGGGGGTATCCAGCTCCAGCGTTATGTTCCAGCTTGCTCCACCATCCGTGCTTCGCTGCACTTGATATTTTTCTTCGGAATTGGATTTAATTTGAATAACACTTGCCACCACAACATTGGGCTGCACCGTATCAAAGGTTGTCGAGGCCGTCTTAATATTAAAGCCTTCGAGTGGCGTTATAGATTCTACCCAGTTGAACCCTCCATCTAGGCTGTGAACAGCACCGTTAAAAACATGATCGGCATTAAATGGGTCAATGGCCAAATCTACGTTAACCGTTTTGGGTAATATGGTGAAGCTATCACCACCGTCGATAGATTTGAAAATGGATTGGGTGGCAGGGCTAACATAGAGGGTATCGCTTTCTGTGGTAGCGTGTTGAATGGATGCAACATGGACTGTAGCTGGAAGCTCAATGGATTGCCAACTGGTGCCATAGTCGGTTGTTTTGCTAATCACACCCAGACCATTATATGCAACAATTTCGCCTGGATTAGCAGGATGGTAAGAAACGCCTCCAACAAAAGCTACATCAAGGCCTTGATTACACTGTTGCCAGGTTGACCCACCATCATCAGATGTCAGCACGCCTTGATAGAAGGTGCTGGCATAGGCCCGGTTGGATGAAGACGGGTCGACACTGATGTGAGAAATATTGCCCTTTGCTAATGGAAATGACAGCACAACGGGTTTGGTACCGTCGGGTTCTGTCTTAATATAGCTCTCCAAGGGGATAATCCCGTCTTGGACAATCTCGGCTTGCACATTGGGGGGGCCAAATACTTGACCGTTTGACGGGTCAATGCCGATGATATCGGCAAGGTTGGCTACATCCTGCCAAGTCGTGCCGTTGTCTGTTGAGCGAATGACCCTTTGGAAGGAATCTATGCCTGAAATATACAAGTGGTCAGGATGTGCGGCGGATTTATCAATGTCCACTATCCTTGTTAATTCAAGGTCAACATTTGCCCAACTGTTGCCATCGTCTTCACTGACAAGTAGGGAGTGGGGGAGGGTTGTCGGGTCGTTTACCCAGGCAAAGATTTTTTGCTGTGCCAAACCAGTAACAAGCACTTTCCGCACTTTTCCAGAAAAGGTGGAGAGTGGGGCCCATGTTTGCCCCTTATCTGTTGTTTTAAATAAAACAAATTCGTCATTTAGGACCGCCAAAAGGTAAAGCGTATTGGCATCTGTATTATCCGGATGAATACTACGCAGACCAACGTTTTCAGGTAAATGAATCTCTATCCAGTTATCCCCTGAATCCTCAGACATTTGCAGGCGCAAAGGTGACAGGGTGAAAAGTGTGTTATCGACGGGCGACTCTATTATCTGGCCAGTCATGACAGTATCTTGTCCTAGTAAACGCCAGGATTGGCATTGATCATCACTGACATAGAGACCTCCGCCAGTTGGCGCAAAAACACGGCTACCATCGCCAGTAATGAACGTTTCACCGATACTGCCGCCTTCCAGGCCTAAGTTTTGCCACTGTCCTGGTTCGGCGTAGGCGATGGTGCTGGCGCTGAGCATCGCCGCATAAGAAAAGTATTTTCGCACTGGTATGTCCTTTTAGTAGAGATTTAAATAGAGCGGTAAAAACGCGGGATATCGGTATGATAAAATCCGTGTTTACACTGAGTTAAGTGGCCAATTTTAAGTGGCCATAATATAGATGACAAGTGCTGCAATTTAGCCATTCAACAAGAAGTTAAGCTTCTGGATTTCTGCACATAAAATGGCAGCCTGATAGGTTAGCTGTTATGTGTGGTGCAGCATGGGATCAGTGCCGCCACACCAACAATCGACTTACCTTCTGCCCTTGGGCCATGCTGATAACGCGTACTTCTTGTGCATTGGCGCGATTCAGCTCCTTTTTAAGGGCAGAGATGTTCTCTCTTTTTGACACCAAAGAGCTAAACCAGCCAACCTGTTCGGTATAGTTCAGGCTTTCTTTAATCATCTTTTTGATAAATGCCAGTTCGCCTCCTGTGCACCACAATTCTGCATTCTTACCGCCAAAGTTAAGCGGATCTTTGTTAGTGGTGGCATCTGTTTTTTTGGCGAGGTTAGTGCGTTTGCGTTGATTCGCCTTGTTGGCTGCATCAGCTGATGCATGGAAGGGCGGGTTACACATGCTGAGATCGAAGTAGTCGTTTGGCTGAATTATGCTGTCAAATATCTTGTTTGGATTCGCTTGTTGACGCAATTGTATTTTGCCATTCAGGCAGGGGTTGGATTTAACGATCATTTGCCCTGTTGCAATGGATACCGGATCGATATCTGTGCCTACAAAGCGCCAACCATAGCTTTGACTGCCGATAATGGGGTAGATCAGGTTCGCTCCGGTTCCAATATCCAGCACCGAGATGTTTTTTCCTTGTGGAATATGGCCCTTCTCATCAGCCAGCAAGTCTGCCAGGTAATGAATATAGTCTGCTCGGCCAGGGATGGGTGGGCATAGATAGCCTTCGGGAATGTGCCAGTGCTTTACTTGATAGTAGTGGGCGATGATCGCCTGATTTAGCGCCTTCACCGCCTGTGGATCGCTAAAATCAATGGTTTTCTCACCTCGCGGGTTTTGCTTGATGTACTGGGTTAGTTCAGGGCTTTTTTGACACAGTGCATCAATCGGATAGCGCCCTTGATGGGGGTTGCGGGCGTGAATTGGCGGCTTGTTGAGGATGGGCATGGTTTGCGTATTTGTGTTTTTAGGGTGCGTGGTATTATACGCCTTCAAGAAGAACTTGTGTGATCGCATAACGAAAGGAATGCAATATGACGTTTTCAACAGTAAAGCATTGGTTAGCGGCAGGGCTGATGGCACTGTCTTTTAGCGCATCGGCTAATTTGGCGGGTGATAACTTGCCGTCGGTTAAGAACCTTGGCGCGCTTCTCGGTAGTAAAAAAGTTGCGCAGGTGTCTACGCCAGCATCAGATGTTCAAATAGGCACCTCACTTAAGGCAACCGAAAGTGCTCGTGGCACCTTGGCGAAGGAAGTCGCAGCCATGTTGGCAGCAGAGGTAAAAGACTATGATCAAGCGTACTTCATTCAAACCGTCGAAGATACGCGTAAAAATATTGAAGTCGCGCTCAAGGATAACCACTTTGCCTTGCAGGATCTTGGTGTCGCTTATGGGGTAAGTTTTGTCATGCTCTGGGAAGTGGCTCATGATAAGACGTTGCCGGTTGAAGCCAGCGCTAAAGTGATTAAGCAGATGGTTGGTATTTTCGACAAAATCAATGATGAATATGAGAAGCAGCCACAGCAGGCCAAAGACATTTTTTATGATCAGCTATTCACGGCTCCGATCGTAATGCTGCTGCTCAAAGAGGGCTACAAACATAACCAACAGCTAGACGGAGTGGCCGAAGTTAAGGCGGCGGCTGCTAATTTGTTTAGAAAAATCACGTCTATGTCCCACACTGACATTATTTTAAGTGACAAGGGTGAGATCCAGGGCTTTGCCAGCCAGGCTTCCGCAGCTCAGTCTACCGCTTCAGAATCTGGTACTGATTGGTAGTCGCGTCCATTCCAGTAAGCTTTTTCTTTTTTAGCGTCGGTAAAAAAGAAAAAGCTGCGTGTTGTATCTCCATCGGCGTAGTTTAATTCGAGCGTGTACCCCTTGAGCTGATAGGTTCCATATTTGTCCTTTGCCAAACCAACGGTTTTGCTTTGGCTGCTGGTAACTACACTGGAGGATGACGCGCCGGTAGCGTAGCTGGAGCCGCTCCCTGAGCTGTGACTGCCATGCTTATTGGCCTGCGCCGATACAGCTACCGAATGGCCATTGCCGCTGCCCAAGGCATAAGATGACTGGGCTTTTTCGAAGGTGCCATCGGCATAGAGAGTCAGGTATTTGGTGCTGCGGCCTACGGCTCCCATCATACTGCCCCAGTATTTGGTGTGTTTTAGAGCCGTATAGATCGGGCTGCCATTGGCGGCTGGTACTGGGCTTCCGAGATTTTTACCATCCTTGCTATAGTAGCTGCCTTCACGTGTTTCCCATAACCCCCAGCGATCCGGCTCATTTATCTTGGAGAATGCAGCATCAAAGTCTGCTGGCGGGATATCTATTGATGTGTAGTAGCTGCCATCATCCAGTAGCAGGTAGAAGCCACTGCGATCTTCGTAGTAGCCGTCGTAGTTCATTTCTGAGTGGTAGCGGTAGGTGACTGCTTCGATGTCTGTTTGTTTTAG